>NZ_JBVYOL010000011.1:128122-282996 GCF_056120505.1 Paenibacillus sp. sgz302164
GCCTGGCGTATTTGCAGCCAGGCCGGCGGCGAGAGCGGTGAAGGCATTGCCGATGTGAAGCAGTCCGGATGGAGTTGGTGCGAACCGTCCTCGACGGGTCATAATCTCACGCTCCTCGACGAATACAAAAAAGAGCAGAGGCGTCACTCTGCTCGGTGTTTTTCAAGTTTAGGTTGAATGTTAAAATCTGGCGGAGCCGACGGGATTCGAACCCGCGGTCTCCTGCGTGACAGGCAGGCATGTTAGGCCTCTACACCACGGCTCCACACAATAGTTTGTCCAGTCTTGTATGCGGATACAAATTACATTTTACATGAATATAACCGATCTGCCAAGCACCTTTGCCGAGCTAATTTTTCACGTGTTTTCGAGTGTGCTGTGATTGGATTGGCGGATGCCGGTGCTGTCACTGATTTGGATGGAACAGCAAGGTTTGTCCGGGGCCGGCGGGGACCTTATGCATTTTGAAGTGTACCCGATGGCGGGCGGGCGATCCTTACGATAACAACCTTGAATTCACGATCATGATCCCTGTTGCGGCGGGGTGAAAAGAAGAAAAAGGCTTGCGGGATCGACCCGAAGCCTTTTTTCCCGGTTAGCGAATTACCATGCAAAAGTTACAGAGATGATAACCAAGAGAATAAACAGAACCAGGATTGCAGCCGTACTCGTACTCATACCATAACCTGCACAACTTGCGCCCATAGCGGTCTCCTCCTTATTAAAGCAAAGTTGTAATTACGCCATATTATACGGGTTCATGTACTATATTGTTTGGACGAATGTCCCGTAGACGTCGGAATGGGCGATTATTTTTGTTGCGGGGCGGGGTAACGGTACGGCGTTTCAACTCCTATTGCTGCTCCCAATCGGGCATCCGGTCTGCCGGATAGCGGAGGCCGGAAGCGATGCCTTGAGGAATCATCTTGCTCGCCAAAATAAGCCGGCAAAAAGTGAGACTATACACTTGCCCGCTTAGAGCTATTGCATCACTGGCACCCCGCAGAAAACCTGCAAAAATACATCTTTTTGCTGCTGGATGCGCTGGTTTTGAATAATTCCTGCAAATCTGCAGGTTTTTCGGCTAAAGTGCAGGGTTTGGGTCCATTTAACCGGAAATTCCTGCACAATTGCAGGCTTTTCCTCAAAACCAGTCGTTTCGTACGAAAAAACCTGCACTTTTGCAGGCTTTTGCCGGCAGTCGAGCCGTTTTGCCTCCCCGGATTGCTTAGGCGTTCGCTATCGTAGCATGGAGCAGAGCCTCCCCGGCGAGCGGTTTCGCCAAGCGGCTCCGCCGCAAGCGCGGCCTCGCTCGCGCCGCCAAGCGGCGCCGCCGCAGCCGTGGCCTCGCTCGCGCCGCCAAGCGGCTCCGCCGCAGCCGTGGCCTCGCTCGTTCCGCCGAGCGGCGCCGCTGCGATCGTGCCCCCGCAGCGGGGGCACGTTATTTGATCCGGAGCCGCAGCACGTTCCAGGAAGCTTGGCCGAGTACGGCTTTTACATGGCCGTTCTCGGTTTTGGCGTTGCCTCTGTTGTGCGGGACGACATGGGCAGGGTTCGTTTTGGTGTTGGCCGCTTTAATATCCGTATGCTCCAGCACGATGTGTTCGAGGATACCGACTTCGCCGAAGCTGCGGACGTCGACGTCAAGCTCGAGCGCTTCGGATAGGTGGCGGTTCACGGCGAAAATCGTCACTTCGCCCTGCTCTTCGTTGAACACGCTGATTGCTTCCAAATACGGAACATCGGTGAAGTCTTTGGAATCGTATTTCGGCGACGAGACGACGGAGTGAAGCACGGTTCCTCTGCCGTACAGCGAAGCGTGAAGATACGGATAGTACGTGGGTTGCAGCCACAGCGGGCCGCCGTTTTCCGTCATAATCGGCGCGATTACGTTGATCAGCTGCGCGATGCACGCCATTTTGACGCGGTCGGCGTGCTTGAGCAGCGTGATAAGGAAGCAGCCGACGGCCAGCGCGTCTTCCAGCGTGTACACGTCTTCGAATTCCGGCGGAGCCACTTGCCAGCGTTCCTCGGCGCGGCTGGAACCGATGGAGTTCCAGACGTTCCACTCGTCCAGGGAAAGCATGAGCTTTTTCTTGCTGCGTTTTTTCGCTTTTACGTAATCGCAAATAGCGGCCACGCTGGAGATGAATTGATCCATATCGAGCGATTTTGCCAGGAAATTGGCGGAATCGTTCTCATTGTTATTGTAGTAAGTATGCAAGGATAAAAAGTCCACTTGATCGTAGGCGAGGTCGAGCACGGTAGCTTCCCATTCGGCGAACGTGCTCATGCCTCTCGATGAGCTGCCGCACGCCACAAGCTCGATGGACGGGTCGACCCAGCGCATCACTTTGGCCGTTTCATTGGCGAGCCGGCCGTATTCTACGGCGGTTTTGGCGCCGATTTGCCAAGGGCCGTCCATTTCATTGCCGAGGCACCATGTTTTGAACTTGTGCGGCTCTTTGTAGCCGTGGGAGATGCGCAGATCGCTCCAGTAAGAGCCGGAGGGATGGTTGCAGTATTCGACAAAATTTCTGGCGGCATCGACGCCGCGCGTGCCGAGATTGACGGCCATCATGACTTCCGAGCCGACCAGCTTGGCCCAGTCCGCGAATTCATTCGTTCCGACTTCGTTCGTTTCCGTCGTCCACCAGGCCAGCTCCAACAGACGCTTCCGCTCTGCCTTCGGGCCGACGCCGTCCTCCCAATTGTAGCCGGATACGAAATTTCCCCCGGGATAGCGGATGATGGGAACGTTCAGGGCACGGATCGCATCCAGCGCATCGCGCCGGAAGCCGTTCTCATCCGCAGCCGGATGGCCGGGCTCATAAATGCCGCCATATACGGCGCGCCCCAAATGCTCGATAAACGATCCGTAAAGCCGGGGATCTACGGCAGAAACGGTGAAATTTTTGTCGATAAGCATCGTCGATTTTATAGGCATTGAATGAATGTCCTCCCATTTTTGAATTAATAAATAAATTAATCCAAAGTTATTGATATTCTATTTCATATTTATCATAATAAAGAAAAGCATTCAATATCATACGGGCAATTGTTCGTTGAATTAACTAAATTGCTTATTGGAGGTGAGATGGGTTATTATGTATTTATCAACGGATGCGGAGTCGCTTCGGGTGTACGAGGCTTTGGCGAGCGAGGTTCGGCTGCAAATTATCGACTTGTTGTATGTAAAAGAGATGCATATCAAGGAGCTGGCGGCCAAGCTGTATCTCAGCAGCGC
Source organism: Paenibacillus sp. sgz302164 (assembly GCF_056120505.1). Taxonomy (NCBI): domain Bacteria; kingdom Bacillati; phylum Bacillota; class Bacilli; order Caryophanales; family Paenibacillaceae; genus Paenibacillus; species Paenibacillus sp. sgz302164. The sequence continues at coordinate 131,370 of NZ_JBVYOL010000011.1, forward strand.
GATTGTCAGCACGCATGTCAACAAATTACACCAGGCGGGGCTTGTTAGCTGCAAAATGAAAAGGCTTAACGGCGGGACGTACAAATTTTGCTCGCTGTCGACGGAATATTTGCAAATCCGCTTGTCCCGTCCGGCCGTTTCCTCCAGGAAATTCGTTGAAGTTTCCGTGCCTGTCGGGCATTACACGGATTTTGCAGTCTCGCCTACGTGCGGCATCGCAACGACCGCGAACATCATCGGCCACTACGACAATCCAACCTATTTTCTCGATCCCGAACGTGTTCATGCCGGCATTCTATGGTTTGCCAGAGGCTTTGTCGAATACAAAATACCCAACTATTTGTTCAAAGACCAACTCGTACAGGAAATCGAGATTTCGCTGGAAATCGGCTCCGAGGCTCCCATGATCAATGACAATTGGCCATCCGATATTCGTTTTACGATCAATGACCGGCTGCTCGGCGTATGGACGAGTCCCGGCGATTTTGGGCGGATGAGAGGCAGGCTGACACCGGATTGGTGGCAAAGTGACGTCAATCAGTACGGTTTATTGAAAGTGGTTCGCATCAATGCGAACGGCACCTTTATAGACGGCCAGCAAATTTCCGATGTTACGATCAAGGATGTAGAGTGGGAAAACACGCAGTGGACTTTGCGGATTAGCGCCGAGGACGTGGCCCAGGGCCGGGGTGGACTGACTTTATACGGCAAAGGGTTCGGCAATTACGATCAGGACATCGTCGTTCGCAGTTATTATGAGTAATTGAAAATCATCCAATGGGGGAATACGGAAATGAAATTGACCAAGCCAAGCCTGAGCTGGCTCACCGATGTGAGCGTATTCGCGGTGAACCGCCTGCCGGCGCATTCCGATCATCGTTACTACGAAACGCTGGAGGAGGCGGAAGCGTATGCGCCGATGGCGCTGCGGCACGATCTGAACGGCAGCTGGAAGTTCAGCTATTCCGTGAAGCCTGCCGACCGCCCCGAGCGGTTTTACGAGCTCGATTACGATTGCGGGAGCTGGGGCAGCATTGATGTGCCCGGACATATCCAACTGCAGGGCCACGGCAAGCCGCAATATGTAAATACGATGTACCCGTGGGACGGGCACAACGATATCCGCCCGCCGGCGATCCCGGAGGATCATAATCCGGTCGGCAGCTATGTCACCTGTTTTACGGTGCCTGCCAATATGAAAGGAAGGCCTGTCTGCATCTCGTTCCAGGGCGTGGAGTCGGCCTTTTTCGTATGGTTGAACGGCGAATTTGTCGGCTACAGCGAAGATAGCTTTACGCCGGCGGAATTTGACTTGACGCCGTTTCTCCGGGATGGCGAAAACAAACTGGCGGTTGAAGTGTACCAAAGAAGCACCGGCAGCTGGCTGGAAGATCAGGATTTTTGGCGCTTTTCGGGCATTTTCCGCGACGTGTATTTGTATGCCTTGCCGGACATTCACGTATCGGACCTCTTTGTCCATGCCGATCTGGATGCCGCTTATGCGAACGGAAGTCTTCGCGTAGATTTGAAGCTGTCGGGCGCGCAGCAAGCTAGCTTTGCGCTTGAATTGAAGGATGCGCAGGGGCGTTCCGTGGCGGCGGCCAAGTCGGATGTGCGTTCGGCCGATGCCGTATCGCTGTCTGCGGACGCAGGGAAGGTTGTTCCGTGGAGCGCGGAGAACCCGTACTTGTACGATCTGTACATAAGCGCCTACGATCAGGCCGGCAAGCTTGTCGAGGCGGTAGTGCAAAAGGTCGGCTTCCGCAAATTCGAAATGATCGAAAAAATTATGCATCTGAACGGCAAACGCATCGTTTTCAAAGGCGTGAACCGTCACGAGTTCAACCCGCGCAGAGGACGGGCGATTACGAAGGAAGACATGCTGTGGGATATCGCCACGCTTAAGCGCAACAATTTGAACGCCGTCCGGACGTCGCATTATCCGAACCAGTCGCTATGGTACGAACTGTGCGACATATATGGCATCTATGTCATTGACGAGATGAACATGGAATCGCACGGCTCATGGCAAAAAATGGGTGCGGTCGAACCGTCATGGAACGTCCCGGGAAATAAGCCGGAATGGCAGGATATCTCGATGGACCGGGCCATATCAATGGTCGAGCGCGACAAAAACCATCCTTCCATTTTGATCTGGTCGGTCGGGAACGAGTCGTATGCAGGGGAAGTGCTGCTGAACGTATCGAACTATTTCCGCGAGACGGACCCCAGCCGGCTTGTTCATTATGAAGGGGTTTTTCATAACCGTGAGTATAACGATACAAGCGATATGGAAAGCCGGATGTACGCGAAGCCTGCGGATATCGAGGCGTATTTGAACGATAACCCGCAAAAGCCTTACATCAGCTGCGAGTATATGCACGCTATGGGCAATTCGCTGGGAGGTATGCATAAATATACGGAGCTGGAGCGGAAATACGCCATGTATCAAGGCGGTTTTATCTGGGATTATATCGATCAGGTCATCGTCAAAAAAGACCGCTACGGCAAAGAGTTTCTCGCTTTCGGCGGCGACTTTGGCGACCGTGCGACCGATTACAATTTTTGCACGAACGGCATCGTCTATGCGGACCGCAAAGAATCGCCGAAAATGCAGGAAGTGAAGTTCCTGTACCAGAACATCAAGCTTGTGCCTGATCGCAAAGGCGTGAAAGTGACGAACGAGAATTTGTTTGAAGGCACGGATGCGTATGAACTGGCCGTTGCGCTTTATCATGAAGGCAAGGAAATATTCCGCGGCAGCAGCAGCGTCCATGTGCCCGCGCAGAGCGAAGGGTACGTGCCGTTCGAACTGCCGTCCGCGGACGAGCCCGGGGAGTATGCCATTCATGCGTCGCTCCATTTGAAGGAGAGTACGCTTTGGGCTGAGGCGGGATACGAGACTTCGTTCGGACAGCACGTATTTCGGGTTGAAAGCCAGGCGGCGCCTGCCCGTCCCGAAGGTTCGATCCGCGTTGTGGAAGGCGATGTGAACATAGGCGTGCACGGCCGCAATTTCAGCATCATGTTCTCGAAGCAGGCGGGAAGCCTGATCTCGCTAAACTACGCGGGCCGGGAAATGATCAGCATCCCTCCGGCGCCGCTGTTCTGGCGGGCGACGACCGATAATGACAAAGGCTTCTCGCTCGGCTACGATTCCGGCGTCTGGTTCGCCGCCAGCTTGACGCGCAAATGCGTCGGGGTCGAACTGACGGAACTGGAGCACGAGGGCAGCGTCACCGTTACGTTTCGCTACAAGTTCAGCATCAGCGCGGACATTCAGGCGACTGTCGCCTATACGGTGTACGCCGACGGCAGCCTGAACGTCAAATCGCGCTACGAAGGGGCGGCGGGCCTGCCGAAGCTGCCGATTTTCGCGCTGTCGTTCAAAGTTCCCGCCGACTACTCCGGTTTGGACTGGTACGCGATGGGGCCGGAAGAGAACTACATCGACCGCGCCTTCGGCGCGAGACTCGGCGTATTCCGCAATAACGCGGCAGACAACGTGTCAGGTTACGTCGTGCCGCAGGAATCGGGCAACCGGACAGGCGTCCGCCGTGTATCGATCACGAACGCCGACGGCCACGGATTGCGGATTACTTCGCCGGCCGCGCAGCCGGTGGAGTGCAATATTTCGCCGTATACCGCTTTCGAGCTGGAAAATGCGTACCATCATTACGAGCTGCCGAACGTGCACTATACCGTCGTCACGGTGGCGGGCAGACAGATGGGCGTTGGCGGCGACGACAGCTGGGGCGCGCCGGTGCACGAGGAGTACCTGATCCAAGCCGATCAGGATTTGGAATTTGAATTCAATATTCATCCGCTGTAAGTGAATGGACTAGAAAGCTGGGATAGCGCCACGTCGGCCTGTTCCGGCTTTTTTGGTGCGTTTAAGCGGCGGCACTGGACAAGCCGCTTTGGGGATGGCCGAACCCCATGTGGTTGACCACCTTCATGCGATGTCGCACCGCGTGCTGGGGGCTGCGTGTGGTTGCTGAATCATACGATCGTGCTTGCGGGGAGACTTCACCCGGTTGGGGAAATGAGTTCTTTCGGTATATCGGTTGCCGTATTACTATAAACTAAACGGGTTCATATTGCAGCGAAAGGAATTGAGAATAGCATGACGCAGCCAATTGCTATGCCTGATCTTTCATCGAGGCCGTTCGGTCTGACGGCGGAACGCCTGATGGAGGCAGCGCCCGACGTGCTGTTTCGGGCGTGGACGGTGCAGATCGACCGCTGGTTTGCGGCGCCCGGGTCGGTGCTGATGGAGGGCGAGGTTAACGCCGTCTTCTTTTTCGAGACCGACCATGGAGGGAACCGGCATCCGCACTATGGGCGGTTCCTCAGACTGGAGCGCGATCGGCTCGTAGAGCTGACGTGGCTGACTTCGGGGACCAAAGGAGCCGAGACGGTAGTCACGGTCGAGCTTGAGCCTCACGGAAGCGGGACAAGGCTTCGCCTCACACATGCCGGATTTCCCGATGAAGCAGCGAAAAACGCGCATGAAGAGGCTTGGCCGCATGTGCTTGCTCAGCTGGATCAGCGGATGACCGGCTAGCGCCGAACGGTGCGGGGGCGTGGTCGAACGGTGTAGTTCGACCGCGCTTGGCCGGCCCGGCGTGTGGTGGCGGACACTCGCCATGGCCCGGTGCGTGGTGGTGCAAACCCGCCATACCCTGCGCGAGGAGGCGCATACTCGCCATGGCCTTGCGGGTGATGACGTACACCCGCTATGGTCCGGTGGCAGCCCGCAATTATTCTGCAGGTGATAAATTCCTGCAAAAATACATCTTTTTCACTGCTCGAACGTCCCAGACTACACTATTCCTGCAAAAATGCAGTTTTTTGAGCGACAAACCCGCATTCCAGCTGAGACTATGACTAAAGCCTGCACATTTGCAGGCTTTTCACTCAGATGAGGGATTCCAGCCTCAAATTCCTGTACTTTTGCAGGTTTTCCTGGCGAAGGGGGGGCGAACCAGGCAAACCTGGGGCGAACCGGGGTCAAGCCGTGGCAGGGGTTGAGGTCGAGCCGAGTCCGAGCCGGGGTTGGGCCGAGTTCAAGCTGAGGTCGACCCGGGGGGCCGGAACCAAGACCGATTCGGGATCGAGCTAAGGCGGGAGTCGGGCCCGGACTGGCGGCGAGCTTGGGCCAAACCAAGGCCCGTGCTCTCTTCCGGCAGAGGACCGACGGGCCAGGAGCGAAGCGGCTGTACCGGAGGCTGTCGATATACCGCGTCTGACCGGCTTGCGGATGTGTCAGGTTCCATCCGGGACCGGGAAGCATCCGCTTTTTTTTGCCAATTGTGCTTGACAATGGCCGGCTGCTTTGTTTTAATACGTTTAAACAGATAAACATTAAAGGGGAGAACAACGGCACATGGGGCAAAAAGCGATGGAAACGTTCCGTTCCTGCATCCCTTTATTTCAGGCCATGATGGACCCGGCCAGGCAGGATATTATTTTGCTGCTTGCTGAACGCGAGCAGTTGACTGTGAATGAAATCGCCGAGAGCTCAGCGCTGTCCCGCCCTGCGATTTCGCATCATTTGAAGGTGCTGCGCGACAACGGCTTCGTTTTCGCAAAACAATCCGGCACACAGAGGTACTACTCCCTGACATTGGGCAACACTTTGGACAAGTTGAAGGAATTGGTTCGCGCCATAGAAACGGAGTGCTGATAATTGCTGCTGCCTTGCGGTGGGAGCGAATTTTTTTGGATAATATGTTTATATGATTAAACAAATCGAAATTTGGGGAGGAATAGGTCATGAGCAAAACCGTGTTCATCACCGGGGCTTCGTCCGGTATCGGGAGATCGATTGCCCAGCTGTTTTTGCGGCAAGGCTGGAATGTGGCGGCGACGATGAGAAGGCCGGAAGAGGAACGGCAATTGACCGGCGGGAATTTGAAGCTTTTTAAGCTGGATGTGACGGATACGGACAGCATACAGGATGCCGTACGCGAGACGGTCGCTCATTTCGGCAAAATCGACGTTGTTGTCAACAACGCGGGCTATGGCTCGGTCGGGATTTTCGAAGCTTTTACATCCGAGCAAATCCGCCGCCAATTTGAAACGAACGTATTCGGGCTGATGAACGTGACTGCGGCCATCCTGCCCCATTTTCGGAGCAATCGCAGTGGCATCATCATCAATATCGCCTCTATCGGAGGGAAAGTCACCTTTCCGCTGTACAGTCTCTATCACAGTTCCAAATGGGCGGTGGAGGGGTTCTCGGAGTCGCTTCATTTTGAGCTGCGGACGCTGGGCATTCGGGTGAAAATCATTGAACCCGGCGTTATCAAGACGGATTTTTACTCCCGCTCCCAGGACATGGCTGGCGCCGAAAAATTGACGGATTACCGGGATTACCTCCAGACGGTATTACACAATACGCAAAGCTTCGGAGCAAAAGGCGAATCGCCGGACGTAGTAGCGAGCACGATATACAAAGCGGCAACCGACGGCTCCGGACGTCTGCGCTATTCTGTAGGCGACCCGGCGCCCTGGCTGCTGCCGCTGCGCAAAATTTTGCCCGAAAGCTGGTTCTTCGCGCTGGTACGGCGCAACCTAGAGAAGGGCCTGAACACGTAAAAAAAAGCAGAGTGCGGCGATTTTGCGGCATTCTGCTTTTTTTGTAGGAATGGGCTTGGTTAGCCTGCAAAACCTGCAATAGTGCAGGAATTTCCCGTGGAAGTGGTCCGTTGTGAGGAAAAGCCTGCGATTGTGCAGGAATTTCCGGCCCAAATGGGCCTTAGCCCGGTGTAGGAGCGAGAAAGCCTGCACAATCGCAGGAATAATGCCGGAGCAAGCGCCAGAAGGAGCAAAAAGATGTATTTATGCAGGTTTTTGCATACTGCCGCAGATGAGGTAACTCCCCTGCCTGGCGACTTTTTTGCAGGCTTGTTGATTAACCAAATTCTGGTGGTTGGTAGGCTATATACCGGGATAAATAAATCGTCCACTCTACGGCTAGAGTCTGTAAGGTAAATAACCGATCAAAATCGGCAAACGTCAGTTTCACACTCGGATGAGCCAAAGCGCCATCTGTCTGTTTTACGCCAGGGTTTATGTTATTTGGACTTTCGATCGGCGCGCTTGTTGGATTTCTCGGCAGCGGCAGGCGGGAGATGTTCGTCCCCGGGCTGTTGGATTGATATGCTAAATCCTGATTAGGAGCAGGGATGTTATCAGGCCTCGTTTTTTGTGAGTATTTTGGGATTACGTTCTTATAGAATGTTGTACAAGGCGACTTTGCAGTTGCCGACTCTTTTCAAAACAGTGAGGATATTAGGAGTATGCTATGGTATGATTCAGCATATAAGCACCACGGAACAATGTTGCAAGGAGATGTCTTGGAATGGAATCTTCCTCTATTGATTTATCGCTTCTTTATTTTCATGGCACGCGCTCTTCGCAGATTAATCTGACGGTAAACGCTATGCATGCTGCAAACGGCGAGCCGGGTGCCCCGCAGTTCCGGGTCTTGATTGCTCCTCCGCGCGACATTCCGGCGTATCTGGCTGAGGGAACATGCTGAAAGCCGAAGACGGGATTGGGAGGGCGGCGATGAGAAGCTTGAGTTTACGGCAGGGAATACGTTTCGGCTATCGGGCGGCGGGGCTTGCGCTCATTCCGCTGATCTCGTTCGTTCTTCTGATCGCGCTGTACCAATATACCGTTCCTGACCGGACGGCACCGGAAGCACGGCAGGGCGTTCTCGATCTGAGCCGGTGGGATTTCGGACAGAAAAGCTTTATTGCGCTCAACGGAGAGTGGAACTTTTACCCGAATGAACTCTTTACGCCGGATGATTTCCGTAATGGGCGAACAACAAACGCGTCTTCCTATTCCGCCCAAATTCCGAATGCATGGTACAGCAGCATTCCTGTCGACAAAGCAAGCCAGACGGCATACGGAACCTATCGGTTAACCGTGAAGCTGCCCGAGACTGGCGGCCAGTACGGGTTCCGGGTGTCAAACGTTCACTCGTCGCACCGCCTTTACGTGAACGGCCTATTGCTTGGCAATGGAGGCAACCCGACCGCTGCTGCCAACCATGATTACAAGGCTGAAAACAAACCTTACAGCACGTTCGCCTGGGTACAAGGGCCGGAGATGGAAATCATCCTGCAGGTGGCCAATTTCACCCTGTCAAATGGCGGCGGCTTCGAGGATTTATACTTCGGTTCGCAGGCCGATATTTTACGGTTAGGCCAAATTTTGTTTGCATTCGAATTTTTCGGCCTGTTCATCCTGCTTCTGTTTGGCGGGTATCACCTCAGCATTTACGTCATGCGCCTGAAAGACAAGGCGTACCTTTACAGCGGGCTGTATTTTCTAACTTTGATGGTGCTCGTCGTGCTGGATGGCGACAAATTTGTGCTGCAGCTCGTGCCGGGCATTTCAAATGAATTTTATCACAAAATGTATAATCTTGGCGGATTCTCGAACATTGCCGTACTCGGCATCTTCCTCCATCATCTGGACGGCAAGCTGCTGACACGCAGGCATCTTGCCTTGCTGCTTTCGCCGATCGCTCTTTATTTGGGAACCGTCCTTGTTCTGCCTTACGAGGCATACTCCAAGGTTGGCAATTTGCCTTGGGATTACGTTACGCTGGTGGTTGCTTTCTACTTGTACCGGGCCGTCAGACTTGGCTTGAAGAAGGACGGACAACTGAAGCACAAGGAATCCTTTTTGGTGGTCGGCATGCTGATCTCCGTCACCATGATCCTGCTTGTCGGAGTCCTCTACTCGCTCGATCTGGTTCAGACGGACATGGGACGACGGATGGCTTTTCTTGCCGTCATTATGTTCATGAATACGCTGCTCGCGCTGCGTCTGACCTCTGCAACAGAGCAGAACGAGAAGTTGACGGGGCAGTTGCTTGCTCGCGACAAGCTGAAGGACGAATTTTTGGCGAATACGTCGCATGAGTTGAAAACGCCGCTTCACGGCATCCAGAACATCGCTTCCTATTTACTCGACGGCAAAGCCGGCACGTTATCCGATAGGCAGCGGACGGAGCTTTTGCTCATTCACGATACGTCGACCAAGCTGTCAGCGCTCGTGAACGACCTGGTCGATGTTGTCCGGTTGAAGCATGGCGATCTGCTGCTGGAGCAGACAGCGGTGGATATTCGCGTCGCCGCCGAGACGGCGTTCCAAGTGCTGGAATTTGAGCTTACCGGCAAGGATGTGCGTTGGGAGAACCGTATTCCGCCCGGCACAATAGCCGCTGCGGATGAGAATCGGGTAAGGCAGGTGCTGTATAACCTGATTCACAATGCCATGAAACATACGAAAAAAGGGCGTATCGAAATCAGCGCCGCATGGGCGGAAGACCGGGTGGTCGTGTCGGTTGAGGATACGGGGGTAGGCATACCGCCGGAAAGCCATGAAGCGATTTTCGGCTACTTCGAGCAGGCGGATCAGGTTTTGCCGAACGACGGCTATACGGGGATGGGACTCGGTCTATATATCAGCCGGCAGCTGATTGAGCGAATGGGCGGCCGTATTTTTGTTGAGCGGTCCGAACCGGGGCAAGGTACACGAATGACCTTTACCCTGCCGATTGCTCAAGGCGTCAATGATCAACCGGCCGCGCCATCGTTGTTATCATCGGTATCCGGAAGCAGGATGGCCTCCATGCTCCAGATGCAACTGGATGTCGTCGATCCGATGCGGGAGAATACGATACTGGTTGTCGACGACGAAGCGTCCAACGTGAGAATTTTACTCAACTTGCTGAGCGACGAGTATAACGTTTTGACGGCTTTTTCCGCCAAGGAGGCGCTTCAAAAGCTGGAGGCCTACCCGCGCGTCGATCTGATGATTGTGGATGTCATGATGCCGGAAATCTCGGGTATCGACTTATGCCAAGCCGTACGGGAAACGCGCTCCGTGCTCGAACTGCCTGTCCTTTTCGCCACGGTGAGGGATTCCTTGTACGATATCGAGCTTTGCTTCAGGGCCGGAGGGAACGATTTTATCGCCAAGCCGTTCGATGCGAAGACGTTAGCCGCGCGGGTTCGGACGTTATTGTCGATGAAAACCTCGATGGATCAAGCCATGCGCAACGAGATCGCTTTTCTTCAAGCGCAGATCAAGCCGCATTTTCTGTACAATGCGATTACCAGCATCGTTTCTTTCTGTTACACGGATGGAAAGAAAGCGGCTTACCTTCTCTCCATGCTGAGCCGCTATTTGCGAACGGTGTTTCAGCGAGATCTTCACGCGCCGTATGTGCCGCTAAACGTAGAACTGGAACTTATTCGGGCTTATGTAGAGATTGAGAAGGCGCGGTTTGGCGATCGCCTATCCTTCAAACTGCAGCAGGATGCCGGGTTGGAATCGGCCGTTATCCCTTCTTTCACAATCCAGCCATTCGTTGAGAATGCGATTCGGCATGGCATTTTTGAAAAGGATGGCGCCGGAACCGTGACGTTATCGATTACGGACGGAAACGGGCATATCCGGTTCGAAATTATCGACGACGGCGTAGGCATGGCAGATGATGTGCTGTATCAGTTGAATGCAGGCGAACGTCCGGATGGTTCCGGCATTGGAATGACCAATGTTCGCAAACGGCTGATGTCCTTGCCGGGTGCGAGCGTATCCATTGATTCAGCCTTGAAAAAAGGAACAAGGGTCGTCGTTTATTTGCCGAAACGAGAGGCGGCGAATGCGGCCGGCTAGCATATGTCGTGTTGCAAATTGTTGCCGTAGGGGGGAGTACACTTGCTTCGTGTCATGATTGTGGAAGATGAGCAACCGATTTTGGATCTAATGGAGAGACTTGTCGGGGAGCATCCATTGCTGCAAGTCGCCGGAGCGTTCACCAGTCCGATTGCCGCGCTGGATGGCCATGCGGAGCTGAAACCCGACGCCGTATTTCTTGATGTCGAGATGCCGAAAATGGGCGGCATACAGCTCGCAGAGAAGCTGAAAGCGCAAAATGAGGAGCTTCAGGTCGTATTCACAACGGCGTATCCGGATTATGCGGTAGATGCTTTCCGCGTCCATGCGGTCGATTATTTGCTGAAGCCAATCACTTCGGAGGATCTGGAGCAGGTAGCGGCAAGATTGCTGAAGCTTCACGTCATGCGTTCGGCGCTTCGCCCCGTTATCGCTGCGGATCAGGAACTGATCACGCGCTGCTTCGGCACATTTGAAACGAGGGGCTCGGACGGAAGCTTGATCAACTGGCCGACCCGCAAGACAGAAGAACTGTTTGCTTATTTGCTGGCGTATCCGAGCCGGCTTGTAGGTCAATGGCAGCTGGCCGACCTGCTCTGGCCGGATTTGGATGAAGATCGTGCGCTCCATAATGTGCACAATTCGGTTTACCGGTTGAAAAAAGCGCTGAAGGATGCCGGCGTGAGCTTGGATTTATTGTACAGCAATGACGGATACCGTCTGCAGCTACCTCCCTATTTCTCGGATTTGGAGCGTTTCCGGGACTTCATGAACCGTACGGCGGAGATCGATGAGCGGAACGCAGCGGAAGCCTCCAAGCTGCTGCGGTCTCATGCCGGTTCCTTGTTCGGCGGCAAGGATTATAGCTGGAGCGCGGGTCTGGCTGCCGAAATGGCGGCGCAGCAAGCAGGTCTTGCCCGCATGTTGACCGCCTATTATCGGCGAATCGGGGAGCGTTCGGCGGTGAAGGAGACGCTGCGCGCCTATTTGCACCATGCCCCGCTGGATGAGGAAATGACCGGCGAGCTTCTTCGCCAGTATGCCGAAGACGGGGAGGTTGGTTCTTTTCACACGCAATACGAGCAGTATGTCAGAAGGCTGGAAGCGGAACTTAACGTAGCGCCTGCGGAGGAGCTCCGTAAGTTAGCGGCAGCTTTTATATATAAAGCGGCGGATGCGTAGCAGATGATTTATCGCATAGTGGCGCAGCAGGATAAACAGAGAGCGACTCTCTGTTTTTTTGTGTTTGATTCTACGGCTCGTATTTTGGGAGCGGTTTGGGAGGACGGTTTGATATGCTGTCGTTGTCTATCAATTTTTGACGAAAAATGCGAGGAGGACGATAGGGCGGTATGAAACGATCTACAGGAACAAACAAAATATGGAAAAATGAGCGATCTTGGCTCGGGGGTGCATTTGCGGCACTCGCGCTTGGGGGAATCAATCGCTGGTTGTCCCGCTCGGGAAAGGGACTTCTGGCGCTGCTGTGCGCCATTATGGTTATCCCCTCTTTGGGTCAAGCGGCGACCGCTTCGGCACCGTCTTACGTCGTCATGTATGATGGCAATGGCAGTACGGGAGGCAATGTGCCGACTGACAGCGCTGCGTATCAACAGGGAGATAGCGTTACCGTATTGGGTAATACAGGTGATCTGACAAAACAAGGCTATGCCTTCACGAGCTGGAATACGCAAGCGGACGGCAGCGGAACAAGCTATGCCGCTGGCGCATCCATCGTAATGGGTGCGGCGAATGCGACGCTGTATGCGCAGTGGCAGGCGGAATTTGCCGGAGGGGACGGCTCGATCGGCTCCCCTTACGAAATTCAAACGGCCGAACAACTGAATCGGGTAAGGAACTATTTGGGCGCTTCTTTTAAGCTGGTAGCGGACATTGACTTAACCGGATATCTGGCAAGCGGAGGGGCTGGATATAACGGCGGCGCAGGCTGGGTGCCGATTGGAACGGTTAATACAATGTTTACCGGGACATTTGATGGGAACGGGAAGGCGATTACGGGTTTTTTCATGAATCGGCCTGCCGAAGATAATCAAGGGTTGTTTGGATATACGTCATCGAGCGCTGTCCTTCAAAATATCGGTTTGAACGGAGTGAACGTAACCGGGAATAATGGCGTCGGCGCTCTTGTCGGCAGCAATGCGGGTTCTATTGCGAATGCCTATGTTTCCGGAACGGTAACAGGCAATTTTTCAGTCGGCGGGCTGGCGGGGTACAACTACGGTTCTATCTCGGCCTCCTATGCGACAAGCGCGTTAACAGGCAACGGTCAAAATGTCGGCGGGCTTGTAGGTGAAAATTCTTCGTCCATTGCAGACTCCTATTCCGAAGGAGCGGTAACGGGCAGCAATGATATTGGCGGGCTGGCAGGCAAAAATAACGGGACTATTCAGCGTTCCCGTGCTACGGGAGCAGTAACAAGCAGCCAATACGGCGCCGGCGGGCTGGTAGGTTACAACAACGGCGGTACGGTTTCGAACTCCTTTGCCACAGGGGCAGTAAAAAGTTTAGGCATCGGCGATAATGTCGGCGGGCTGATTAGCGTGAATACCGCCGGAGGTAAAATCATTCACTCCTATGCCACGGGCAAAGTAGAGGGGAGAGATCATCTAGGCGGGCTTGTCGGGTTTAACGGCGGTTCAATTACGACATCCTTTGCTTCAGGCGATGTGCAGGGAGGCAATGAAGCCGGAGGGTTAGCAGGTTGGAATAGCGTTTCGGGCGGCATTCAATTTTCTTATGCGACAGGTGCAGCAACGGGTAAGGACCATGTCGGCGGACTTGTAGGGATCAACGAGAGTTACATAGGTGATTCCTACGCGACGGGAGCGGTAACAGGGAACGACTATGTCGGCGGTTTAGTGGGATACAATAAGTCCTCCTCAATCGAGATCACCTATGCGACAGGCGCAGTTGCTGCAAACACAACAAATGTCGGCGGACTTGTAGGTGTAAATGATTCCACCGTTAACTATTCCTACTACGATAAGGAAACAACAGGTCAATCGGATGTCAATAGAGGGGAAGGCAAATTATCAAGTGAAATGAGTCAGCAAAATACCTATGTCGGATGGAATTTCTCTTCGACATGGAGTATCGGCGGAGGAAAAAACAACGGGTATCCGTATTTGTCCAGTGTTGTGCCATTCTTTACTGTGGTCTATGACCGCAATGGGAGTTCTTCCGGCACAGTTCCTGCGAGTCATATGTATACTTCAGGAACGACAGTCACGGTGGCAGGCAACAGCGGTAATCTGTCAAAAGCTGGCTCCACATTCGCGGGCTGGAACACGCAGGCGGACGGCAGCGGAACGAGCTACGCGGCGGGAGCAACGTTCCCGATAGGTGCGGCGAATGTGACGCTGTATGCGAAATGGACAGCGAATCCGACTTACACCGTGACGTATAACGGCAACGGGAGTGCGGGCGGTACTGTGCCGATCGACAGCAATGCATATGAGCAAGGCTCGACGGTGACGGTACTCGGCAACACGGGCAATCTGGCAAAAGCGGGCTCCACATTTGCGGGCTGGAATACGCAGGCGGACGGCAGCGGAACGAGCTACGCGGCGGGAGCAACGTTCCCGATGGGTGCGGCGAACGTGACGCTGTATGCGAAGTGGACGGCGAACCCGACTTATACCGTGACGTATAACGGCAACGGGAGTGCGGGCGGAACTGTGCCAAGCGACAGCAATGCGTATGAGCAGGGAACGTCGGTAACAGTGCTTGGCAACAGCGGCAATCTGACAAAGGCTGGCTCCACGTTCGCGGGCTGGAATACGCAGGCGGACGGCAGCGGAACGAGCTACGCGGCGGGAGCAACGTTCCCGATGGGTGCGGCGAATGTGACGCTGTATGCGAAGTGGACGGCGAACCCGACTTATACCGTGACGTATAACGGCAACGGGAGTGCGGGCGGCACTGTACCAAGCGACAGCAATGCGTATGAGCAAGGAGCGCAGGTAACGGTGCAGGGTAACAGCGGCAATCTGGCAAAGGCGGGCTCCACATTCACAGGCTGGAATACGCAAGCAGACGGCAGCGGAACGAGCTACGCGGCGGGAGCAGCGTTCCCGATGGGTGCGGCGAATGTGACGCTGTATGCGAAGTGGATATCGAATCCGACGCTTACCTACACCGTAACGTATAACGGTAACGGCGCTGCATCAGGCAGCGTGCCGGTCGACAGCAATGCGTATGAGCAGGGGGTTACGGTGTCGGTATACGGCAACAGCGGCAATCTGTCAAAGGCGGGCTCCACATTCGCGGGCTGGAACACGCAGGCAGACGGCAGCGGAACGAGCTATGCGGCGGGAGCAACGTTCCCGATGGGCGCGGCGGATGTGACGCTGTATGCGAAGTGGACAACGAACCCAACGCTGACCTACACCGTAACGTATAACGGCAACGGCGCTACATCCGGCAGCGTACCGGTTGACAGCAATGCGTATGAGCAGGGGGTCACGGTGTCGGTATACGGCAACAGCGGCAATCTGTCAAAGGCGGGCTCCACATTCGCGGGCTGGAACACGCAGGCAGACGGCACCGGAACGAGCTACGCGGCGGGAGCAACATTCCCGATGGGCGCGGCGGATGTGACGCTGTATGCGAAGTGGACGGTCAACAATACGGGCGGTTCATCCGGAGGCAGCTCTTCTGGAGGCGGTTCATCCAGCGGTTCATCATCAACGTCCTCGAGTGATACAGTTATTTCGACAAACGGCAAATTAACGCTTCCAGTAGGCAAAAAAGGTGAACTTAGCTTAGGCGATGAGGTCAAGATCGTTATTCCTGCCGATGCTTTCAATAAAGAACTGCAAATAACGATCGACAAAGTGACGGACACGCAAAACCTGATTACGAGCAAAGACGTTCTGGCCAGCCCGGTATTCGAAATTTTGAAGAACGTTCCGGAGAATTTCAGTAAGCTGATTACAATGTCTTTTACTTTTAATCCGAAAAGTTTGAAAGATCATCAAAAACCTTCCGTATTTTATTATGACGAATCGAAGCAGGTTTGGGTTAATATCGGCGGTGAGGTAAACGGCAATACAATCACCGTAAACGTCAACCACTTTACAAAATTTGCGGTATTTGCAGTAGGCCAAGGGACAGACCCGGATGGAGACACGAAGCAGCCGGTCAGCTTCAAAGATATTTCGGGACACTGGGCGGAGGCAAATATCAAGCAATCCGTCAGCATGGGCTTCGTCAGCGGCTATCCGGACGGCACTTTCAATCCGAACGGACCGGTCACCCGCGCCGAGTTTACCGTGATGCTTGCGGGTACCTTGAAATTGGAAGGATCCGGCGAGGCGCCTGTATTCACGGACAACGGCCAGATTGGCTCATGGGCGAAGCAAGCGGTCGCCCGGGCAGTGAAGGCGGGCATTGTCAGCGGGTACGAGGACGGCAGCTTCCGGCCAAATGAGCGGATCACCCGCGCGGAGATGTCGGTCATGATTGCCAGAGTGCTGAAGTTCTCGCTTGACGAGAATGCAACAACCGGCTTTGCGGACGACAGAGAGATTCCGAAGTGGGCGAAAGCCACGGTGGAGCTGATTCGCAAACAGGGCATCGTTAGCGGCCGCAGCGGCAACAAGTTCGTTCCGAACGATACGGCGACGAGGGCGGAAGCGGTAGTGATGGTGCTCAGAATGTTGGAAGTTCGAGATCAACAATAATAAAATTAGGGGCCAACCTGACAAGATCTTCTCAGTCAGGTTGGCCCTTTTTCATCTATAGGCAACGTTTCTATTAAACTGGGCTCCGGAACCGGCCGGGCGGATCGCCGGGAGTCACGGACTCCGCTGAATCAGCCTTTTACTGCGCCGGCTGTAACGCCTTTTGTAATTTGCTCGTTGAACAGCGCGTAGATAATGATCGCGGGTATCGAGGTCAGCACCATGACGGCGAATTGCGAGCCGTAGTCGGACGAGTATTGGCCGGCGAAGTTCATGACGGAGAACGGCAGCGTTTTGAGCGAGTCTTTGCTCAGGAAGGTCGATGCCATAATAAATTCGTTCCAGCACGTCAGGAACGTCGTTACCGCCAAGGTGACCAGCGCGGGCATCGTCAGCGGCATGATGATCTGGAACACGATGCGGTAAATGCTGCATCCGTCCATGACGGCCGATTCCTCGATGGCTCCGGGGATGCTGCGCAAAAACCCGGATAAGATGAAGGTTCCGAGCGGAACCGAGACGGCCGTGTAAGGAAGAATCAAGCCCAGATACGAATCCGTCAGGCCCAGGCTTTTGAAAATGGCGAAATTGGGCAGCAGTGTTGCGTGAATAGGAATCATGATGCCGAGCAAAATGACGCTAAAAAAGAACGAGCGCATTTTCCATTTCATCCGGGTGAACGCATAGGCCAAAGACAAGGACAGGAACACGGTCAAAAGGATGGTGACGGCGGATACGAACACGCTGTTAAACAAATATTTCGGAAATTTGCCGTCGACCCAGGCGTTTACGTAGTTTTGCCACTGCGGGTCGCTGGGCCATTTTAAAATGCTGGAAGAGAAAAAGTCGTTGCTGCTGTTGAACGAAAAGTCGACAAGCCATATTAACGGAAACAATTGGCCGAAGGCTACGACGACGAACAGAATCCAAAGAGTTGTTCTGTATTTTTTCTTCATCACTATCACCGCCTAGTATTCTGCCGCATCGCTGCGTATCAATTTGTTGCTGATAAACGTGGCGATCAGACATACGAGAATAAAGAGAATGGATATCGCATTGGCGTATCCGTATTGGCTTGCCGCGAACGCTTTGTTGTACAGGTAGACGGCCAAAAATTGGGTCGAATCCCCCGGCCCGCCGTTCGTCGTAAGAAACACGGTTTCCATTTGCTTCAAAGCCGTAACGATCGCGAGCGTCACTTGAACGGCGATAACCGGCGACAGCAGCGGGAGCGTAATTTTCCAGTGAAGCTTCAGCCCGGACGCTCCGTCCAGATGCGCGGCTTCGTACAGCTCCTCGGGAATTCCTTTGATGCCTGCGTAATAGAACAGCAGCGCCCAGCCGAATCCCGACCAAATGAGCACGAACAGCAGCGCGCCCAGCGCCGTATGCGTGTCGCCCAGCCAAGCGTGCTTGAGTGCGCCGAGCCCGGTTATGTCCAAAATTTTATTGAGAATGCCGAAATCGGGGTCCAAAATGGACAGCCACATTCTGGAAATAACGACGACCGAAATGACGCAGGGAATGAAGAAAATCGTTCTGAACACTTTCTCGGCTCTGCCGCCGATCCGATCCAGCATAATCGCAAAAAATATGCTGATAGGGTGCTGCAGGAAAATACAGCCGAGCCCCAGAAGCAGCGCATTGAGCAGCGATTTCCAAAACCGCGGGTCGTTAAAAAGCAGGTCTTTATAGTTTTGCAGCCCGACCATGTGAATCGTCGTTCCGGGCGCCAGCGTATCGGTGAGCGAATAAAACGCGCTCAAAACGATCGGCGCAAGAAAAGTAAGTGAAAACAATAAAATGCCGGGAAACACGAACACAAAAATCGCCAGCTTATTGCCAAGCACTTTTTGCACGGCCTCTTCAACTCCTTCCGCTATATAAGGAAAGGACAGGAGACTCCGCCTGTCCTTAACTTGTTCTCTCTATATAACTGTAGATCCGTTATTTCTTTTGTTTGGAGGCTGCCGTCTGCAAATCGCCGACCAACTGCTCCGGTGTGGAAGTTCCGGCGAAAAACTTGCCGAATGCGTTTTGCACGTCATCCTTGAAAGCAGGGGTGCCGTAGTCGATGAACGATACGCCGGCCGTCGAGGTTGCGTTCACCAGGATGTCGGTCAGTTTCTTTTGCACGTCGCTTTCCTTGCCTGTAAGCGTATATTTTTGCGCCGGCACGGCTGCTCCGGTGTCCCAGGCGTTTTTCGGCCATTGGTTAGCGCTCATGAGATAGTCGAAAAATTTCTTGGCTTCGTCCGGATGCTTGGAGGAAGTCGTCAGTGCATACCCGCCGCCGTTCCAGGCCAGCAGGTCGGTCTCTTTGCCTTTGCCGCCGTCAACGACAGGGAATTTGATGACGTCCAGGTTGTTGCGGAACGATTGGGACAATTTCTCGTTGGTCGCCATGCCCGCTTCCCAGGAGCCCATGTACCACATAGCGGCTTTCTCTTGCGTGAACAGGTTTTGCGATGCGCCGTAATCGGCCGTCATGAAGGAGTCCTGGAACATCTTCACATCGCTCAGCTGTTTCATCAGCTTGGCTGCCTGAATGAGGCTGTCTTCTTTGTCAAAAGCTTTCTTTCCGTCGACGGCGTCAAGAATGATGTTTTGGTCGCCGCTAACGCGCTGTGCGATGTTTTGATACAGTTCCCCGAAGCTCCACAGGTCTTTGCCGTTGATGGACATCGGCGTAATGCCTTTTGCGCGGAAAGCTTTGGCTGCGTCGAGCAGTTCGGCGTACGTTGTCGGCACTTTCACGCCGTTGTCGGCGAACAGTTTTTTGTTGTAGTAAATGACTTCGTAGTCGCTGTTGCGCGGCAATCCGTAAATTTTACCGTCAAACGTGAACGATTTGAAAACCCCAGTAAGGAAGTTGTATTTGTCCCCTTCGTACTGCTTGGGATCGAGCTCTTTCACGAATTTGGCCTGGACGAGCGTGCTTAATTCGGCTCCGCCGTGCACCATCGTAAGGTCGATCGGCTCGTTGGAAGCCATGTACGCTTTCAGTTTATTTTTGAAAGGCTCTTCGGCGAGCGCTTCGACTTCGATTTTCACATTCGGATTTTCTTTCATGTAGCTGTCGATCGCCATTTGTTCGGCGAGTCCTTGCCCGGATTTGCGGTCAGGCAGGTTGGAGAAGAAACGAAGCGTTACGGCTTGCCCGCTTTTATTGTCGCTTGCCGTTGCGTTCGGAGAAGCTGTGCCTTGCGTGCCGCCGGATTGCGTGTTCGCTCCGCATGCGGTCAATGTGCCGATCGCGGCGATTGCTGCCGTCAGAACGGTTGTCTGAACGAATTTGCCCTTTTTAATCATGTCAGTGCCCCCTAATCCTAATTGGAAATGATCGATCTTTAATGGAATCATAACAAAGCGCCAATGCTCAGGTCAGTAGAAAAAAAGCGTCAAAGGTTTAAAATCGTCGAATGTTTTACCTCCGCTCATTGTTAAAACCGTCCTGCGGGGATACAATACTTACGAATAAAAAGCCTTATTAATCAAGAAGCAAGGCAGATGATGACGATGGGGAAACTGTATTTGAATTTGAGCATCAAGTACAAAATTTTCATTCTTTTTTACTCGCTGGTTGTAGTTATTACTCTAACGCTTGGTTATTATTCATATCAGACTTCGAGCAGGCAGATCGTAAACAAGGTGAGCGCCACGAACCTGGGAATTGTTAAGGAAGTGGACAACAGCATCACGGGGCTGCAAAAAAATATTGCCGACTGGGTCACCGTGTTCAGCCTCGCGTCGGTCGTGCAAGCCGGGCTGCAGAGCAATGTCAGCGAATCCAAAGAGCTGGAAAGCATGCTCTATTCGGGTCCGACGGCGTCGATTATGAATCAGATGCTCGTCACCAGAAATTTTGACTACCTGGCGCTGTACGGGAACAGCCCGCCGCCCTTGTATCAGGAGGCGAGCGACGACAGCAGCGGCCCCACCAGCTTGCCGACGATACAAAAGAGCGGTATTTACACGAAAACGGCGGAGCTCAACGGAGCATCCTACTGGTTTCCGCTGCGGGACGAGAAGAACGTTTTTATCCAAAATAACAGGAACGCGAAAATCGGCATGAGCCGGATTATCCGCAGCGTGGCGGACGGCAGGGCGATCGGCTTCATTTTCGTCGGAGTTAACGAAGATACGATTCGCAACAAATATTTGAAAAATTTGTACGATCAGGATCACGGCATTCTGATCCTTGATGAGCACGGCTCGCCGTTATTAACAGCCGGCAAACCGTTTTACAATACGGACGGCACCCTGCTCCCGCTCGCGAGCATTCCCAAAACGACCGAGCCCGGCTCGATGATTGAGAAAGTGAACGGAGAGGAGCTGCTCGTCTCTTACAGCGGAACGAACGAGAACGGCTGGCGGACGCTCTATGCGGTGCCGCTCGCCCTGCTGACCAAAGAGCTGAGCTCGATCAAGGTGTTCGTCGCCGTCCTGATTTTGCTCTGCCTGCTGCTGAGCATTCCTTTCATGATGCTGCTGACGTCGTTCCTGACCGCGCCGCTCCGCCAACTGCTGCTTTCGATGAAACGGTTCCAGAGCGGCCGCTTCGACGAGCGGATCGACATCAAGTACAGGGACGAGATCGGCGAGTTAAGCCGCGGCTACAACAGCATGGTCGCCAATATTAAAACGCTGGTGGACGACGTGTACGTGCTCCAGATTAAAGAAAAGGAAGCGGAGCTCAAGGCGCTTCAATCGCAGATCAATCCGCACTTTTTGTACAACATGCTGGATACGATTTTTTGGGAGGCCGAGGCTGCGGGTCAAAGCCGGATCAGCGATATGATCATCAATTTATCCCGGCTGTTCCGCTTAAGCCTGAACCGGGGCAAGAGCTTTACGAGCGTCAGGAAAGAAAAAGAACTGATCGGGCTGTATTTGTCTTTGCAAAAAATGCGGTTTAAAGATTTGCTGCATTATGAGGTCGATATTCCGGAAGAGCTTGACCGGTATGTCATTTTGAAGCTGATTTTGCAGCCGTTTATCGAGAACGCTCTTGTTCACGGGATCGAGCGGAAGCGGGGCGGTGGCATTTTGCGCGTCTCGGGCGTTTTGGAAGGCGATGCGCTGCGTTTTGTCATCGAAGACAACGGGCCGGGCATGGATGAGGATACGATTCGGAGCCTATTGGAGCCCAGGCAGGCAAGCGATGTGTATACCGGCCAGGAAACGGGCGGCTACGCGATCCAGAATGTGAACGAACGGCTCAGGCATTATTACAAAGACGGCTATCGTTTGAACTATAACAGCGAACCCGGGCAAGGGACGAGGGTGGAAATCGCGATCCCTGCCGTAATCGACGTTCAGGAGGAGTAAAGAAGATGATCAACCTGATGATCGTTGACGATGAAGAAAGAGCCCGCACCGGCATCCGCACGCTCATTGACTGGACGAAGCACGGCGTCGCGATTGCGGCCGAAGCGAGAGACGGGGCCGAGGCGCTGGAGCGGCTGGCGGAACATCATGTCGACATCCTGCTCACGGACATACGGATGCCGGAAATGGACGGGCTGACGCTGATTGAAAAGGTGGCAGCCCAATACCCGCATATCAAAAGCGTCATTATGAGCGGATATGACGAATTCGCCTACGCCAAAAAAGCGCTGGCGATCGGGGCCAGCGATTATCTTTTGAAGCCGAGCAGGAGGCAGGAAATTTTGGACACGGTGCTCAAGCTGAAAGGCGAGATCGAAGAGGAGCAGAGGCAGACTCAAACGCTGGAGCACTTGAAAACGAGCTTCCGCGAAAGCTTGCCGCTGTTGACGGAGAAGACGCTCGCCCAGCTTGCGCTTGCGGATCACGCGCCTTATGAGCGGCTGCTGGACAATTTGCGGATCAACGGCCTCGAGTTCCCGCATCTGTTTTTCGGCGTTGCCGTCCTGCAGATCGATAACATCCATCTGCTGCGGCGCCAGTATGGGAACGCGGACACCGAACTGTTCAAATACGGCTTGAAAAACATCGCCGAAGAAACGTTTTCCACGGTATTCCTGTGCGCCGCTTTCGAACATCACGATAATATCGCCGTCATTTTCAACACGGAAGAATGGATCGGCACGGAGGGGCTGCTCACGCATGTGGAAAAGATGCAGGGCAACATCCGCAAGTACCTCAAATTTTCCGTCTCGGCCGGCATCGGCAGCTTTGATAAGGGCATCGGCCATCTGCGGATTTCTTACCAGGAAGCGGTCAAGGCTTTGGACTTGAAATATGTGATCGGCACGGAAAAGATCGTCGATTACAAGGAAACGGTGGAGGCGGACCCGGATTCCACATCTTATCCGCTGCCGCAAGAGCGGACGATTCTTCGTGCCGTTGCGGCCGGCGACCGCGAAGCCATTCTGGTCAGCCTGAAAGAGTTTAACGAAGCGCTGAAGCCGGAAAGCACCTCCAAAGAGCACGTGCAAAAATCGACCTTGGCGCTGGTCTTCGCGTTATTCCGGTTTTGCATCGAGAAAAACATCGACACCGACGAGGTGTTCGGTCAAAATCTGGTCGAGCTGACGCACATCGTCGAGCATTCGAGCATGGATTACATCATGCAGGCGCTTTCGGAGGCGCTGCTGCGGGTCAGCGAGCAAGTCAGCGCGAAAAAGAACAGCAACAAAATGTTTCAAGCGGCGCTCGATTACATCCGGCTTAACTACCGCAAGGACATCAGCCGCGAAACCGTCGCGCGGGAAGTGTTCATCACGCCGGGCTATTTAAGCCTTCTGTTCAAGCAGGAGCTCAAGACGAGCTTTCTCGATTATTTGCACAAAATCCGTATCGATCAGGCATGCGTACTGCTGCACAACCGCGGCATGAAAATAAGCGATATCGCCCACGATGTCGGCTACAATGACGAGAAATATTTTTTTCAGGTGTTTAAAAAATACGTCGGGATGACGCCCAGCCAGTACCGGAACAATCTGGAAGGCTGAGCGGATTGTAACGAACCGCCCGCCGCCCTGGCGGCCCAGCGGCACGCGCGCCCCCGCCGCTTAGCGGCAGCGCCCGCCCCCCGCTCGCCTAGCGTCGTGCGGGATTGTCGTGCAGGGGGCTGTTCGCTTTGCGGTACTGCAGGGGGCTCATGCCGGTCCAGCGCTTGAACTGCCTGCTGAAGTGGGACAGATGCGAATAGCCCAGCATTGCGGCGATTTCACTCAGCGACAGGTCGGGCTGCTGGATCAGCACTTTGGCTTCATGCAGCTTGAGCTCCGACAAGTACTGCCGCGGAGACATGCCGAACACTTTGCGGAATACTTCCAGCCCGTAACCGGGACTGATCCCGAGCATTGAAACGATATCCTCGATGCGGAACGCTTTGTCAGCCGCTTCTTCGCTAAACGGCTTATGCGAATTGATCGTCGCCTTGATCGCTTCCGCGATCGCCTTGGCGTACTGCACGGACGCGGGAGGGATGGTCTCGCGGCTCTCCTCCGCCGGAAGGACGAGCTGGGCGAGCGTTCCGAACAGCTCGAACAGCGTCGATTGCAGCCGGAAGCGGTCGGCGGTCGTATATTCGCGCTGCTGCTGCACCATTTCGACCCAACGGTCGAGCACGTTGCGCAGCTTGCCGTTTTCCTCGGCCGAGGAAGGGTACAGGATCCTGGAGTTTTTGATCATCTCCTGGCGGAAGAGCGGATCGTCCACATTGAAATGAGCCGTAAAATACGTCATTCCTTCTTCCGAAACGCAGCGGTTTACATGCTTGAACCCCGGCGGGATCAAAATAATATCGCCTGCTTCAAGCAGGTAGCGGTTATTCCCGATGACCGTCTCCTGGCATCCCTCAAGAATGAGATTGATTTCGAAGCCAATGTGGGAATCCTTCGGCACTTCCCAGTTTTTTTGCACCTTTTGCAGGTGGGCCCCGAAAAATTTGACGTTCCAATCGATCACGGGCAGCCAGCGGGCATTGTGAAGCCAGTTCAAAACGTATTTTTGCTGATCCATATCGGCTCACCTTGGTTTTGGGTAAATTTAACCTTGTTTGGACAATCTGCTGTTGTGCTACTCTCAATCTATAATAAACAATAAGCAGGATCAAGTTCTCAGAAACGGAGATGGAGGATACTATGGAAAACGCTAACATTCGCTGGGTTTCGAGCACGAAACAGGCTCTTTGGACAGACAAGCCCGCCCCTGGCGCGGCCGCAGGCGACGCGAATCTCACCATAACAGGCGACACATTTCAAGAAGTGGAAGGCTTCGGCGGTTGTTTTAACGAGCTTGGCTTTGCCGCTTTAAGCCATTTGCCGGACGAAGAAAGAGCCCGCGTCATGCATGCGCTGTTTCATCCGGAGGGAGAGCACAGATTCAGCATCTGCCGTCTGCCGATCGGCGCCAGCGATTATGCGCTGGAGTGGTACAGCTTGAACGAAACGGACGGGGACCTCGAAATGAAGCATTTTTCCATCGAGCGGGACCGTCAATATTTGATTCCTTACATCAAGGAAGCTTTGACTTACAATCCGGATTTGAAATTTTTCGCCTCTCCCTGGAGTCCGCCGACCTGGATGAAATTCCCGCGAGCGTACAACTACGGAACTTTGCGCTGGGAAAAAGAAATACTCGAAGCTTACGCGCTGTATTTCGTCAAGTTTGTGGAAGCTTACCGCAGCGAAGGCATCACGATTCATCAGATTCATGTGCAAAATGAAGTGGTTGCCGATCAGAAGTTCCCATCCTGCCTGTGGACGGGCGAACAGCTGCGCGATTTCATCCGCGATTATTTGGGGCCGGCTTTCGAGAAGCACCGGATCGATGCGGAAATTTGGCTCGGGACGATCAATGCGCCGGAACCTTGGCAGGAATGGCTGAAGAAAACGACATCAGACTTCAATGCCTACGCGTTTACCGTGCTGAGCGATCCGGAAGCGTACAAGTATGTCAAAGGCGTCGGCTACCAATGGGCGGGCAAATACGGCATTCAGCGAACCGTGCAAAGCTACCCGGAGCTGCGCTACATGCAGACGGAAAACGAATGCGGCGACGGCACGAATACGTGGGACTACGCTAAATACGTATACAATTTGTATCAGCATTATTTTACAAACGGCGTGAACGCTTATATTTACTGGAACATGGTTTTGGAGCCGAAAGGGCGCAGCACGTGGGGCTGGGAGCAAAACTCGATGATTACGGTCGATCCGGCGGCCCGCCAGGCCACGATGAACCCGGAATATTATGTGATGAAACATTTCTCGCACTTTGTTTCGCCGGGCTCCGTACGCCTCGGCTTACAAGGCCCGTGGACGGGAAATGCGCTTGCTTTTGCAAGACCGGATGGGGACAAAGTGGTCGTGATCGCCAATCCGTTCGCGGAAACGAGAGTTGTGCGGCTATCGGATGGCGCGCAAGTGCGCGATTTTGCGCTGGAGCCCGAGTCGTTCAATACGATTGTATTCGCCAAATAAGCTAATAACGACCGATTAACCGGAGGTGCTTGTCATGAACGAATTATTATACGGCGCAGCGTATTACATTGAATATTTGCCTTACGACAGATTGGATCAGGACATTCGGATGATGAAGGAAGCCGGCATCACTCTGGTGAGGATCGCCGAGTCAACTTGGAGCACGCACGAGCCGCAGAACGGAGTGTTCGAGTTCGCGCATGTCGACAGAGTGCTGGACGCGATGCACGAAGCCGGTATCAAAGTTATCGTGGGAACTCCCACGTATGCGGTTCCGACCTGGATGGTCAAGGAGCATCCGGACATTTTGGCGGAAACGGTCAAAGGTCCGGGACGCTACGGGGCCCGGCAAATTATGGACATTACCAATCCGAAATATTTGTTTTACTCGGAAAGAATCATCCGCAAGCTGATCGGGCGCGTCTGCGGCCACCCTGCCGTTATCGGCTATCAGGTCGACAATGAGACGAAGCATTACCATACGGCCGGCCCGAACGTCCAGTTCATGTTCGTGAAATACATGAAGGACAAGTTCCAGACAATTGAACGCCTCAACCATGAATTCGGGCTCGATTACTGGAGCAACCGCATCAACGGCTGGGAAGACTTCCCGTCCGTCGTGGGCACGATCAACGGCAGTCTGGGGGCGGAATTCGCCCGGTTCCAGCGGAAGCTTGTGACCGATTTTCTGGCGTGGCAGACGGCGATCGTGAACGAGTACAAGCGTCCGGGGCAGTTTGTAACGCATAACTTCGATTTCGCATGGAGAGGCTATTCGTTCGGCGTCCAGCCGGATGTGGATCATTTTGCCGCGTCCGCAGCTTTGGATATCGCGGGGGTGGACATTTACCATCCTTCCCAGGACAATCTGACCGGAGCCGAAATTTCGTTCGGCGGGGATGTGACCCGTTCCCTGAAAGCGGCGAACTACCTGGTGCTGGAGACGCAGGCGCAAGCTTTTCCGGACTGGACTCCTTATCCCGGACAATTGCGGCTGCAGGCGTTCAGCCATCTCGCTTCCGGGGCGAACATGGTCTCGTACTGGCATTGGCATTCCATCCACAACTCTTTCGAGACGTACTGGAAAGGTTTGCTAAGCCATGATTTTGCGCCGAATCCCGTTTATAATGAGGCTAAGACGATCGGCCGCGATTTCGCCCGATTGTCATCGCAGCTCGTGAATCTGCGGAAGACGAACCGGGCGGCGCTGCTCGTCAGCAACGAAGCGCTGACGGCGATCGAATGGTTCCCGCTGCCCGGCCGCCAGGTCAACTACAACGATGTCGTAAGACTGATGTACGATGCGCTTTATAAAATGAATATCGGCTGCGATATCGTCCATCCGGGCAGCGCCAATTTGGCGGACTACGACTTGCTGCTCGTGCCTGCTCTGTACGCGGCGTCCGATGAGCTGCTCGAACGTCTGAACGCTTTTGTCCGGAACGGCGGCCATATCGTGTATACGTTCAAAAGCGGGTTTGCCGACGAGCACATCAAAGTCCGCAGCACGGTTCAACCGGGCGTGATCGTCGAAGCTTGCGGCATCGGCTACAGCATGTTCGTCGAGCCGAAGTCGGTCGCGTTCAAAGGCGATCCGTTCGAAGTCGGAGCGGACGACAACCGCGTGGAGACGTGGATGGAACTGCTGACTCCGACGACGGCGGAGGTGCTGGCCTCCTACGACCATCCGCATTGGGGAGCGTACGCGGCGATTACCAGGAACGCGTACGGAAAAGGAACGGCAACCTACATCGGTTGTCTGCCAAGCGCCGCCGTCATGAGCAAAGTGCTCGAGTCCGCGGCGAAAGAATCCGGCCTTTGGGGCGCCGACCAAGCTGTTCGTTTCCCGCTGATCGTGAAATCCGGCGTGAACGGCCAGGGCCGAACCGTCCGCTATTATTTCAACTACTCCGACAGCGCCGAATCGTTGGATTACCCGCATGCGGACGGGACGGAGCTGCTGAGCGGCGAGTCCGTGAAGCGGGGACAGGCGCTGCAGCTTGAGCGCTGGGGATTTGCGATTATCGAGGAAACGGAAGCATAATCAGGCTGCCCGAGAAAGTCGCGACACTTAGTTAGGGCTATGGGAAACAGTGAGCCCCTAATTGGAGGGACAGCCGCTTTTTCTGGGTGCGCACCTCTCCTGGTGAGGTCGCGAAACTGAACAAAATGGGCAGGAGGCATCGTGGTAGGGAAAAAACCTGCGAAAGTACAGGTTTTTCCTGCCGAAATGGTTCATTTTGGCGAAAAGCCTGCGATTGTGCAGGAATTTTCGCTGAAAGTGAACCTGAGCTCGTGTCTACTGCGAAAAGCCTGCACTATTGCAGGAATTTTTCGCGACAAGCGTGTCCAGGGCGCAAATTGATGTTTTTTTGCAGGTTTTTTTCGCGTCGTTAGCTAGCTAAGAGTCTGTCCGATGAACCACGTAGAAGGTATATGCAAAATGACAGTCATTATGCAGCGTGAGCGGCAATATATGCAGTCATTATTCACCCGGTATGCGCAAACGTAACTCCGTCGGACAGACTCCCAGGCAAATTGTGGCTATCGACTCTGGCGCAGGGGGGTTTCAATAGCCGTATAATCGAAAACAATCATGTGTTCAGGACCAGATTGCCTTGACGGGCAGTCTGGTCATTTGATCATTCAGAGCCAAACAGAGGGGGGAGATGCATGATTGTTCTGATCCGCTTTTGCCGCAAATTGCTGGAGCCGCTCCAGCGCAGCATTCGGAATAAACTGATTGTCACGATGATTTTGCTGACTTCGATTCCCGTTGCTTTCGTCACGCTGCTGGCGGCGGAAAACACGAGAAAATCCGTGGAAAGCGAAGTCATCGAATCCAATTTGACGCGGATTACCTGGACGGGGGGATATTTGGGAGACCGGC
Source organism: Paenibacillus sp. sgz302164 (assembly GCF_056120505.1). Taxonomy (NCBI): domain Bacteria; kingdom Bacillati; phylum Bacillota; class Bacilli; order Caryophanales; family Paenibacillaceae; genus Paenibacillus; species Paenibacillus sp. sgz302164. The sequence continues at coordinate 160,091 of NZ_JBVYOL010000011.1, forward strand.
TGGATCAATTAAACAATGTGGTTTATTCGATGCTCATCAATGAGACTTTTACCGATAACTTGCGAAAAATAGACGATCCGAACCCGGCCGCCGCCTTCCTCGCGCAAAAAGGGCTGACGAATACGATTCTGTCGATTTTTTATTCGAACGTAGGCACGTTAAACGGTATCCAGCTGTATGCCAAGGATGCGAACAAATATTTTACCGTCAGCAACATGAGCGGCACAATTGTCGAAACGCCCAGCGGGACTCCGCGCCAATTTGACGCTATTTTTGGGCAAAATAATGACTTCGCCATCGAGCAAGGCGATAACGGAAATACTTTTTTCCTGACGCGCAGCGTGAACCGGTTCGAAGACCATGCCAGACTGGCCGGAATTTCGCTGGAAGTGAAGTGGGACATGATGGAAAATACGCTCAATTTAATGAATCCGGACCACGATCATGCCGTATTCATTACGGATCAGCAGGGGGACGTTTTGTATCATCCCGCCAGCAAAATGGCTCCGGTGCCTTCCATCTCCGAACTGCTGCAAAAGACGGATGCAGGGCCCGGTTATGTTCGTACCAAAGACTACTACGTTTTTTATAACACGCTGAACCCGTGGGGGTTGAAGCTGTTCAAAGTCATTCCCATCGGTTTTATCAATCATAGCGCGGTAATTACGCTGCAATACGGTATCGTGGTCGGCGGAATTTCCATTATCGTCTCTATCCTCATAGCGGCGGTCGTTGCCTGGAAAACGTCCAAGCCGATCGTTCATTTGGCCAGATCGATGCAAGGGCTCATTCCGCTCAAGGAGAGCGAAGCGCCCGTTATTTCGCGGATCGATGAAATCGGCCTGCTCGAGTCGCGCTTTTACAACATGTCCTACCGGCTGAAAGAGTATATTAAAACCGAGTACAGCATGAATTTGGAAAAACGGACCGCTCAATTGAAAGCGCTGCAATCGCAGGTAAACCCTCATTTTTTGCAAAACACGCTGCAGTTGATCGGCAGTATGGCTTTCTCGAAAAGTCCGGATGAAATTTACAGTGTCATTCGTTCGCTAAGCGATATGTTCCGCTATGTGATTCGCGACCCTGTCGAACTGACGTCGATCGAAAAAGAAATGGCGCATCTGAACAACTATTTGTTCATCCAGAAGCAGCGGTTTGCATCCCGCATTTCCGTGCATGTTTTCGTAGAGCCCGGTTTGGCAAGCTGTCCGATTCCCAAATTAACGCTGCAGCCGATCGTGGAGAACGCGTTTATTCACGGGCTGGACAAAAAGACGGGAGCCTGGGACATTCGAATCGAGGCGAGCCGAAGTCCGGCCGGCATTCAGATTGCGGTGGAGGATAACGGGCTGGGAATGAGCGGGGACATTTTGGAGCGGCTGCGGGAGCGGCTTGCTTTTACATCGGAGCCTATGTGGGATACCGGCGAAAGCATCGGGATCGTCAATGTGGCGGCAAGAATCCGCATGCACTTCGGGGAACCGTACGGTATTACCGTTGACAGTCAGCCGGGTACAGGAACTTCGATTAAGCTTCATCTGCCTATGAGAGGGGGAAACGACCATGATTAAAGCCCTTATTGTCGATGACGAACAGTGGAACCGCGATCTGATAAAAAGGTTCGGGGAGTGGGAAGCTAACGCCATGGAGGTCGTAGGCGAAGCCGAAGACGGGCTGGAGGCTATCCGTTCGATAGAGAGTCTGTCGCCCGATCTGGTCATTACGGATATGAGAATGCCGGGAATGGACGGCAGCGAATTTATCCGGCTCGTTCACAGCCGCTATCCGGACATCAAAATTATAGTCGTCAGCGGTTACGACGATTTTATGTACACCAAGCAAGCGATCCTTTCCCAGGCCAAAGATTACTTGCTGAAGCCGATCGATCCCGTCGAGCTGAACGCCGTGCTGGCCAAATGCAGAGCCGAAATCGAAGCTTCGGCCGCCCCGCGCCAATCTCAGGCGATGGATATGGAGCTGCTGCAAACGGTCAAAAACGTGATGCCCCATGTGTCGCTGCAGGTGGCCGAACTGAATGCGGAGCGGGTTGAACGTATTTTCCGCGATTTGCATGACCGGCTGCAGGCGCATAAAAGCTTTGAAGCGTTCGAACTGGAACGCATTTACCAGGAATTCGCCCTGCTGCTGAGCGAGCTTATCGTCAAAAATATGCTGGACGCCGCTTCCGTGCTGCCGGACGAACCAGTGCATTTCTCCTCCTGCGGCGAAATGATCGAGCGGTTGGTCGATATGTATACTGCGGTCATCGAATCGTCGGTGCGGCAGCGGAAATACAAAAACAAGCTGAATCTGGACGACATCAAAACGTACATCGATCTCAACTGCGCCGACTCAATAACGGTGGAGAAGATCGCCCAAGTTTTTTTTGTCAGCAACGTATATCTCAGCAGAGCGTTCAAGAGCGAGTTCGGGCTGACGGTCACTGATTATATGCAGCAGATACGGATGGAGCGGGCGAAAGAGTGGCTGCTTGAAAGCCAGATTCCGATTAAAAACGTTGCGGAAATGTGCGGTTACGAAGACGTCGCCTATTTTTACCGGGTGTTCAAAAAGCATTTCGGCATAGCCCCGGGGGAGATGCGCAAAGGTTAGGGCAGGTTAAAATTATACAATGAAAGCGGTTAATTTCATCCAATTAAACGCTTTCATTTTTCGTTTACAATGACAAATGTAAGCGCAACTACAAATAGGGAGGTCGCACAAGTATGAGAAAAAGTTGGAAAGTAGCGTTCAGTTCCGCGCTGGTTGTTTCGCTGTTGGCCGGATGCGGGGCAAAGGGAGATAGCGGCGCAGCACCATCCGATACGAAAGCTGCCGGGAGTGCGCCGGCCAAAACCGTTACTCTAAAAGTGTTCCTGGCGCAGCCCCGGTTCAAGGAGCAGTACGATAAATTCAACGCCGAATTTGCCGCCAAGGAGAAAGCCGAAAAAAATATCGACGTAAAAATTCAGATGGAGATGCCGCCGAGCGATCAAGCGAGCCAAATCCTGAAAACGAGACTGGCTTCCAACGACGTGCCGGACGTCTTTTCGCTTCATGCGGTTAACGACATTCCGACGTACTACAAAGCCGGCTATATGGAAGATCTGTCGAGCCAGCCTTTTGCCGGCAAGCTTCTCGACAGCGTGAAGCCGTCGGTTACCATCGACAACAAAGTCGTAGCGGTCCCGCTTGAAACACTGTATTGGGGATACTTGTACAATAAGAAAATGTTTTCGGATCTCGGCTTAAAACCGCCGACAACCGTGAGTGAAATGAAAGCGGTTATCGAGACGCTGAAGAAAAATAAAATTACACCGTTCGAGCTTTCTTACAAAGAACAGCAGTGGGGCCAGCTCTTCCTTCCTCTGACGGTGGGTGCTATGGCCAACACCGACAACAAGGATTTCGTCCAGCGGATGAACAGCGACAAAGGGTCTTTCGCCGAAATCAAAAGCCAACTGTTCGACAACTATGATCTGGTCAACGCCAACGGCACGGAGCGGGCGCTCGAAGTGGCGGCCACCGACGGGGCTGCGGCGTTCGCGCAAGGGAAAGCGGCCATGTGGGTGAACGGCCCCTGGTTCGCGGATTCCATTCTCAAGTCGAATCCGGATATGCAGATCGGCGTAGCGCCGCTTCCGATCAACGACAATCCGAAAGCGACGATGATCAACATGAGTGTTTCAACGTCTCTGGCGGTCGCTTCGGCGAGCAAAAACAAAGAGGTGGCGAAGGATTATGTGAACTTCGTGCTTGACGATAAAGTGACCAACGAGCTGTACAGCAGCCTGAAATTCAACCCGCTCGCCAAAAACCATACGTTCAACAGCTACCCGTGGGTGGCCGACGCGCTCGCTTATGTCAAAGAGGGCAAATCTTACAACGACCCCGTGATGCCGCCGGCCGTCAAAGACGAAGTAGGCAAGCTGCTCCAGTCCTATTTTGCCAAACAGACATCGCAGGACGATGTGATCAGCGGACTGGACAAAGCATGGAAAAGCGCCAACAAAATCAATAACAAATAATTCCGGTTGCCATTATGCAGAAAGACAGCAGGCTCTGCTGTCTTTCGCTATTTTCGATCAAGTGAGGTGATCAGCGTGCTCCAGAAAAGCATGAACAAGTATGTGTCTTTGTTCGCATTTGTCGCCCCGGCGTTTATCGTGTATGTTGCCCTGCTGCTGGTTCCTACGGTCGGAGGCTTTTTTTACAGCTTTACCGATTGGAACGGATTGAACAAAGATTACAGCTTTGTCGGCTTTGCCAATTTCGTCGAAGCTTTTAAGGAAGACCCTGATTTTATCCATGCGCTGTGGTTTACTTTCAAATACGTTATTGTCGTTGTTATATTGCAAAATGTGATTGCACTGTCGCTGGCTGTGCTGATCGAATCGCGGAAAAGAACGAAAGGGTTTTTTCGCACCGTATTTTTCATGCCGAACATGGTCAGCACGATTATTAGCGCTTTCATGTGGACCTTTATGTTCACTCAGGTGCTGCCTCAGCTTGCGGCCAAAACCGGCCTGCTGTTTCTGAATCAGGAGTGGATCGGCAACCCGAACGTGTCTTTCTTCTCGATCGTCATCGTCTCTTTGTGGCACGGCGTCGGCTATATGATGATCATTTATTTGGCCGGCCTTCAAGGGGTGCCGCAGTCGCTGCGGGAAGCGGCGATCATCGACGGAGCGAATCCTTTTCAAAATTTCATTCATATTACGCTTCCGATGATTACGCATGCGCTGACGATCTGCTTTTTCCTCACGCTCAACGGCGCTTTCAAGGTGTACGAGATCGTCTTCGGATTAACCGGCGGCGGGCCGGGAAGAAGCACGCAGGTCATCACGATGAACATATATGAGGAAGCTTTTTCAAACAATTTCCTGTACGGCTACGCCAGCGCCAAATCCGTGATCCTGTTCGTCATTATTTTAATATTTACGTTCGCTCAGGTGTTCGTCATGAAGAAGAGAGAGGTGGAAGCATGAGAATGATGCGGGCGGGTTCTTACTTCATCGTTGTGTTACTGTCGCTGTTTGCTGTCGTTTCTTTCTTCCCGCTCTATATGACGCTCATCAATTCCCTGAAGACGGAAGGGGAAATGTTCAGCTCCATTTTGGCTCTGCCGCAAATGTTTCATTTTGAGAACTTTTCCAGCGCCTACGAAAAAACGCAAATGCTCGGCAGCCTGCTGAACACGGTCCTTCTGTCGGTTCTGGGGATCGGCGGCATACTGCTGCTTTCCTCGCTGGCCGGCTACAAGCTTTCGCGGACGCCTGGCAAGGTGAGCGGCTTCATCTTCTTTTTGTTCATTTCCTCGATGCTGGTGCCGTTCCACTCCATTATGATTCCGCTGGTCAAGACGGCAAAAGCGCTGTCGCTGCAAGGAAGCGTATACGGGCTGGCGGTCATTTACGTAGGGCTTGGGGTCAATATGGCGATCTTCCTGTATCACGGCTTCGTCAAATCGATCCCGCGGGAGCTGGAGGAATCGGCTTACATGGACGGCTGCGGACAGTTCAGAACGTTCGGCACGATTATTTTGCCCCTGCTGCTGCCCATTACCGTCACGATCGGTATTCTTAACTTTTTGTGGATTTGGAACGATTTCCTGCTGCCTTTGCTGATGCTGTCCGACGTTAACGATTACACGCTCATTCTTTCCACGAATAAATTGTTCGGCGAGTATACGAAAGATTGGTCGCTTATTTTGGCCGCTTTAGTGCTGACCGCGATTCCGGTCATTATCATTTATGCCATTTTCCAGAAATTCATCGTATCGGGAATAGCGGAAGGCGCGGTAAAAGGCTGACGCGGATGCAGCTTGAAAAAGACGATTGCAGGCGCATAAAAATGAACAAGCCTGTTGACAATAAACGAATTGTGATGCTATTTTATATCGGAAGTCCCTTTTATTGAATTATTCAAAAAAGGGGCTTTTTTTCTTGAATCCGCTTCAATTAGGGGGATGAACATGTCGAGATGGAAAAATAGCCGCTACCAGACGAAGCTGTTTGTCTTGTTTATTTTGCTGAGCAGCATTCCGTCACTGCTGATCGGGACGACGGCGTACCAGAAATCATCCGAAATGCTTCACAATCAGACGGAACAGGATTTGAGCGTCATCCTCGCGCAGTTGAACACTTCGATTGAGCGCCAGATCAGCGACTTCGACCGGTTTTCGATGCTTCCTTATTTTTTGCCGGACATTTTCAATTTTTTGAACAAGCCTTTTGTTTCGCCTGAGCATTGGGGGACCGGGGAAATCAACGCGCAAAAAACGATGGTCCGGTTGATGAGCGCCTACCCGTCGATCAATTCCTCGATCAAGGGGCTGATGGTTTACGGCATTAACGGCACGCAAAACGGCTATCTCGTTAGCGGCAACTCCGCCATCAACCCGGAAGACGATGTGAAGAAGTCGGATTGGTACAAGCAGGTGATGGCCCAGGAGGGGGGCTTCGTCATTACCGGAGTCGAGGAAATCCGCCAGTTCACGGGGACGCCGTTCAATGCGATTATCGGCTCGCGGTTGATTATGGATGACGATCACCATCCGCTGGCCGTTATTGCGATTTTCATCTCGCCCGATTTTATCCCGAAAATCGTCAACTCGCTGCAGCTTCGCAATATGCAGGTTACCGTGCTGGACAAGGAGCGGAATTTGATCTACGCTTCGGACGAAAAGCTGGCCGAACAGCTCCAATCGAGCGGACTGGAGCAAAAAAAGGGAACGTGGGAATCCTCCGTTTCCGAGGACTCGAACGGAAGATCGTTCAACGGCGTGTTTTTGCAGAGCGATTACTTGGGCTGGAAAGTGTACATGGGCGTGAACCGCGATGAAATGCTGCAGGGCAGCCGGACGATCCGCAATTACACGATCGCCATTGTCATTGCAATGGGCTTTGCGGCCGCTGCCGTTTCGTTCCTGCTGGCGCGCGGGCTGTCGAAGCCGATATCGAAGCTGATTCGCTCCATGCGCGAGGTGGAGCGGGGCAAGTTCTCGGTGCCCGCATCGCTGGCCCGCGAGGATGAGATCGGCCAGCTTCAGCACAGCTATGCGCGCATGGTGCAGCGGCTGGACGAGCTGATCCAGTCGATTGAAGACAAAGAGCGGCAGAAGCGGCATGCGGAGCTGTATGCGCTCCGGGCGCGAATTCAGCCGCATTTTTTGTACAATACGCTGAATTCCATCCGTATGCTGGCGATTCTTCAGCAATCGACGCAGATTGCCAAGCTTATTCAGTCGCTGAACAAGCTGCTTCATGCCAATATGAAGCTGGACACCGAGCTCGTCTCGCTGGAGGATGAGATCCGGCTGCTGAAGGATTACGCCCTTTTGATGGATTTGCGGTATACGAACGTGTTTGAGCTGGAATGGTCCGTTCCGGAGCGGATTTTGAATGCGGCCGTGCCCCCTATGCTGCTTCAGCCTTTGCTGGAAAATGCGATTTTTCACGGAGCGAAGGGGCTGGAGCGCAAACTGCACATCGCCGTTACGGCTGCTCTGGCGGACGAAAACCGCACGCTGCGGATTGAAATCAGAGACGACGGGAGCGGTTTCGAGGAAGGCCCGCTGCTTTTGCCGGATGAAAGCGGCGCCGATTCCTCCCATATCGGCCTGCGCAACGTCCGCGATCGCATCCGTCTGCGCTTCGGCGACGAGTACGGGCTGACTGTAGAACGGATCGAGGGGTACACGCAGGTCGTTCTTAAAATGCCGTATAAAACGATGGAAATGGAGAGAGACGATCATGTGGAATCTGCTGGTAGTGGAAGATGAATCCATCGTACGGGTCGGGCTGCGCTATATGGTCAACTGGGAAAGCTTGGGGGTCTTTTGGAAAGCGGAAGCTTCCAACGGGGAAGAAGCTTTGCGCATTATGGATGCGGAGCCGATTCATATCGTGATGACGGATATCCGGATGCCGGGAATGGACGGCCTTGAGCTGGCCAAACAGATCAAGCGGCGGCATCCGGGCGTGCAAATCATTTTCGTCAGCAGCTACGATAATTTCTCCTACGCCAAGGAAGCGCTGCGCATCGGGGCTGTCGATTATTTGCACAAGCCGACTATGGATGAGGAGGAGATTACTGCCATCCTCCGCAAGGCCGTGGCGATTTTGGAGGAGACCCAGACGGCGAAGCAGCATCTGACGGAGGACGAAAGGAACAACTATTTGCTATCCTTGCTGGACAAGTACACGCTACCCGACAATCCGGCGCTTCCCGAGCTGCAGACGGAGGAATACCGGCAGGGGTATTGGCTGACGGTTATACGCAGACGAGAAGACGCGATTTCGGACGATGACGATTCCGAGCACTTGCGCTTCCTTTCGGTGCAATATTTGATCGAAGAATTTGTGTCCAAGGACTGGGGCGGAGTCGTGTTTCACCGCCAGTACCGGGAAATCATTTGGATCGCGCCGGCGGTGGAAAAGTCCAGGGACGTGAAGCCGCTGGAGCGCGGCAAATATTTGGAAAGCTTGCGGCAGAAAGTGCTGGAGCTGCTGAACGTTGCGGTCATTTTCTCGGCGAGCTCCACGTACGCCCACTTGCACGAATTGCCCAAAGCGTACATGGAGTCGCTGCTCCGCCTTCCCGTCAATGAACAAACCGATAATCTGATCGTCCGCAAGTCCAAAGAACTGGTCGACAGGCATCTGCTGGAGGACATTACGCTGGCCAAGATCGCAGCGGAAATTCATGTGAGCACAGGACATTTGAGCCGGGTGTTTCTGAAGGAAGTCGGCGAAAATTTCAGCGAATACGTCATCCGCAACAAGCTGGAATACGCCCAAAAGCTGCTGCGCGAATCCAACAAAAAAGTGTACGAAATTGCTGCCGATCTCGGATACACGAACCCGCATTATTTCAGTAAGCTGTTCAAAGAGCGCATCGGAGTAACACCGCTCGAATACCGGAACCAGTAGAAGAAAATCCTTCATGCTCCGCGCTGCAAGACAGCGGCGGGCATGAAGGATTTTTTGTTGTTGGCGCGCGCGGGGGCGTGCAGCGCGGCCGTGCCGGGAGAGCCCGGGGCAGGCCCCGAGGGCGAGGCAGGTCCGAGCTGCGCGGCCGTGCCGGGAGAGCCTGGGGCAGGCCCCAGCGGGCGAGGCAGGTCCGAGCTGCGCGGCCGTGCCGGGAGAGCCCCGCGTGCCGCCAAGTCGCAGCGCTTGCTCCAGCGGGCGAGTTTACGGCAAAGCCTGCAAAAGTGCAGGCATTTTCGAAGGAACCGTCCCGTTTTGGGGAAAAGCCTGCGAAAGTGCAGGAATTTAGCTCGTGAAGGGGCGTAACCCCCAATTTGAGTGGAAAAACCTGCACATTTGCAGGAATTATGCCGAGGCGGGAGCGTGATGTAGCAAAAAGATGTACTTTTGCAGGCTTTCCGCGTGCCGCCAAGCCGCAGCGCTTGCTCCAGCGGGCGAGTTTACGGCAAAGCCTGCAAAAGTGCAGGCATTTTCGAAGGAACCGTCCCGTTTTTGGGAAAAGCCTGCAAAAGTGCAGGAATTTAGCTCGTGAAGGGGCGGAACCCCCAATTTGAGTGGAAAAACCTGCACATTTGCAGGAATTATGCCAAGGCGGGAGCGTGAAGTAGCAAAAAGATGTACTTTTGCAGGCTTTCCGCGCGCCGCCAAGTCGCAGCGCTTGCTCCAGCGGGCGAGTTTACGGCAAAGCCTGCAAAAGTGCAGGCATTTTCGAAGGAACTGTCCCGTTTTTGGGAAAAACCTGCGAAAGTGCAGGAATTTAGCTCGTGAAGGGACGGAACCCCCAATTTGAGTGGAAAAACCTGCACATTTGCAGGAATTATGCCGAGGCGGGAGCGTGAAGTAGCAAAAAGATGTACTTTTGCAGGCTTTCCGCGCGCCGCCAAGTCGCTACGTTCGCTCTAGCGGGCGAGTTTGCGGCGCCAAGCCACGGCGCTTGCTCCGGCGGGCGAATTTACGGCAAAGCCTGCAAAAGTGAAAAGTGCAGGCTTTCCGCGCGCCACCAAGCCGCTGCGCTCGCCCCAGCAGGCGAATTTTTCTCAAAGCCTGTGCAAAAGTGCAGGCTCCCTGCGCACCGCCAAATCGCTACACTCGCTCCAGCAGGCGAGTTTTCGAAAAGCATCGAGATGCAAAAAGATGCACTTTCGGCGCATCTTTTCCACGCGCAGCCGGCACTGTGTTAGCGAGCGACCCGGCACGGTAAGCATAAAAACATAGGAAATGTCAAAAATCATCTATTTGCAAGAAGATTTTTCGTATTTTCAGAAAATAAGCGGTCATATTTGAACACAAAAACGCAGTTCAGGTTACTACCGGGTGTGAGCCGACTTTTTTACAATAAGTATAAAGTTGTACCAGGAAAGGATATAAACCGACATGAACAAACAAATCGGAAACGCTTTCGAAACGGAACGCTGGGGGATGTTCGAGCTTCGCCTTCAGGGTCCTCGCGCCGGCAATCCATTTACGGACGTGCAATTTTCGGCACGGTTCAGCTATAAGCACCGCACCGTAGAAGCGGATGGTTTCTATGACGGCGATGGGCAGTACTGTGTTCGTTTTATGCCGGATACGCCGGGCGAGTGGTTGTTTGAGACGATAAGCAGCGAGCCGGAATTGAACGGCGTCAAAGGAACGCTGCTTTGTGTGGAGCCGGGGCCGGGTAACCGCGGGCCTGTGCGGGTCGATCAGATTTATCATTTTGCTTATGCGGACGGTACGCCGTTTTACCCGGTTGGGACGACCAGTTACGCATGGAACCATCAAGGGGAGGCGTTGGAAGAACAGACGCTGGCCAGCCTCGCGCGGGCTCCTTTTAATAAAATTCGCATGTGCGTGTTTCCGAAGCATTACGATTACAACTTGAACGAACCGGAGCTATATCCGTTTGAAGGATCGGTGGAGCAGGGCTGGGATTTTACCCGGTTTGATCCGGCTTACTGGAGGCACCTGGAACGGCGCATTTTGGATTTGCAAAATTTGGGCATTGAAGCCGATCTCATCTTGTTCCATCCGTACGACCGGTGGGGTTTTGCCCGGATGCGTCCGGAAACGGACGACCTGTACTTGCGCTATGCGATGGCAAGGCTGTCTTCGATTCGCAATATTTGGTGGTCGCTGGCGAACGAGTACGACTTGATGTTCGACAAATCGATGCAGGATTGGGACCGGTTCTTCCATGTCATTCAGCAGCACGATCCTTTTCAGCATCTTCGCTCTATCCATAACTGGCACAATCCGGAGATTCATTACAGGAACGATCAGCATTGGTACGATCATGGCAAACCATGGGTAACGCATGTCAGCATCCAGCATCACGACCTTTATTTTGTGCCGGAATGGCGCGCTCAATACAAAAAGCCGGTCGTCATCGACGAATGCCGGTATGAGGGGAACTTAAATCACGGCTGGGGCAACATTACGGCGGAAAAAATGCTCGAATGCTTCTGGCAGGGCATGGCCCAGGGCGGCTATGTGACACACGGGGAAACTTTTGTGCATCCGCAAAATATTATTTGGTGGTCCCATGGGGGAACACTACACGGGGAAAGCCCCGACAGAATCGGATTTCTGCGGAAAATCATGGAGGAAAGCCCGCGTCTCGGGCCAACGCCGATCAATTTCAAATGGGACTCGGCCGCCGGCGGAATCGATGCGAACTTTTACCTCATCTATTTCGGGGCAAGCCGTCCGGCGTTCCGCAATCTGGACCTGCCGCAAGGCGTCCGGTTTACGGTTGAGCTGATCGATACATGGGAAATGACCGTTACGCCGTTCTCCGGCGATTTTGAAGGGACATGCCGGGTGGAATTGCCAAGCAAGCCGTATCAAGCTTTAAGGATCAAAAAAGCCGAAGACAGGTGAACCTGCTTTCATCGCAAAGGGTGCGGGCCTGTTGAAAGGGGTGATGGGGGCAAAAGCTTTACAGGGCCCATGCGGCTCGGCGGCAACATGATGAACAAATCGACTAAACAGGGGGAAAAGCAGTATGAAAAAAGTAGCTTCCGTATTGATGAGCACAGTGCTGTTAGGCGGGATTTTGGCAGGATGCGGTTCCGGCAGCGGCACGAACCAGGCGGCAAGCCCGGATAGCACGAGCGCCGGGAAACAGGCTGCGGGCGGTAAAGTCAGCATTTCGCTGTGGACGTTGGATACAGGCTGGGAATGGATCGACAAGGCCGTTGCTGACTTCAAGCAAGAAAATCCGAACATCGATGTGCAGGTGAGCAAATATGGCGTAGACCCCATTAAAGAGAATTTAAAACTGGCCGCCAACTCCAAAACGCTTCCGGATGTATGGTTTACCTGGGGCGGATCGCTGGGTTCGTTCTATCCGGAAAACGGTTTGACGATGGACCTGACGCAAGTCGCCAAGGATCATAAGTGGTCCGAAACTTACAACAAGGCTGCGATTGACATGTCTACTTACAATGGAAAAGTGTCCGGTATCCCGATACATCTGAACGTTCTGGGCATGTGGTATCCGAAGAGCGTATACGACAAGGCCAAGCTTAAACCGCCGGCCACATTCGCCGAGTTTGAATCGCAATTGCAGACACTCAAGGACAACGGCGTTACTCCAATGTCCTTCGGCAGCAAGGGCGGCTGGCACACGATGCGCCTGAGCGAGCAGCTGATCGAGCATTTCGGCGGCGCGGAGCTTCATGACAAATTAAGCAACCTTACCGCATCCTGGAACGATCCGGCGGTCGTGAAAACATTTGAAAAATTAAAGGAATATACGGATAAAGGCTATCTCCCTAAAGGCTATATTTCTCTGGACCCGCAAGAAGCGGAATCGATCTTCTATCAGCAAAAGGCCGGCTTAATCGATGAAGGCACCTGGTTTGACGGCACCATTAACACGAACGGCTTTGACGCCAACAACTTTGACGTATTCAAGTTTCCGAACGACCAGAAGCCGTCCCGGGCCTCGGTATTTGCCGAAATGCTCCAAGTCAACGGCAGCTCGACGAAAGAGAAGCAGGATGCCGCCATTAAATTCGGCGAATATTTGACCAGCGTCAAGGTAGTCAACAAGTATATTGAAGGCTATGGATCGCCGGCAACGCTGAACGTTAAATTGTCGGATAAAACGCCGCATCTGAAGCAATTGCTGGACAGCGCGAACGACGGGGGCTTCCTCATTATGGACCAGGCGCTGCCGCAGCAGGTCATCCAGAAATTTTTTGAAGCGCAGGACAAAGTCGCACTGGGCGAATGGTCGCCGCAGCAGGCCGCACAGGAGATGGACAAAGCGGTTAACGATTATAAAAGCAAAAAGAAATAAGCCAAGCGGTATCTGATCGATCAAGCAACCAGATAACAAAAGGAGCGGGTGAGGCGGCGAGTCGCTTCACCCGCATCCCATAAGGAGGATTTAGAGTGAGGATCGGGGTGATGAAGCCTTGGCTGTTTCTGCTGCCTGCACTGCTGATTTATTTGACGGTCATTTTCGTGCCGTCGCTGTATACGCTGTATCTCAGCTTTTTTAGCTGGAACGGAGTAACTCCGGATAAAGAATTCGTAGGCTTGCACAATTACGTGGACCTGATTGTAAAAGACTCCGTCTTCCCCAGGGCGCTGAAAAACAACTTGCTCTGGATGCTCGGATCGCTCGTTTTGACGATGGGGCTTGGCCTTGGCCTGGCTCTGCTGCTGAACAAAAAAATAAAAGGACGCACCTTGTTCAGGGGAATATTTTATTTTCCGTACGTGCTGTCGGGCATCGTAGTCGCCGCGGTGTGGGCCTGGATGTACAACCCGACGCAAGGTTTTATTAACAAAGTTTTGGAAGCTGTAGGACTGGAGAGCTGGACTCACGCCTGGCTGGCCGAGCCGAAGATTGCGCTTAACGCCGTATTCGTCGCGGCCCTGTGGCAAGGGGTAGGACAGCCGATGGTGCTGTTCCTGGCAGGTCTGTCGACGATTTCGCCGGACCCTTACGAAGCTGCGATCATCGACGGGGCCAAGCCGTACCAATCGTTCTGGTACATTACGATCCCGCTTTTGCAGGAGACGTTCGTCATCGTCATCGCAACGACTATGATCGCATCCATGAAAGTATACGATATCATCTACGGCATGACCGGCGGCGGACCGGCGGAAAGCACGCAGGTGCTGTCATCGTGGATGTATTACCAAACCTTTAAATTTGCCAATATCGGAATAGGATCAGCCATTTCTTGGTATCTCGTCATTATCGTAATGATTGTTCTTGTTCCTTACGTTTATTACACGACTAAAAAATCGCACTTGTAATTTTCGGAAAGATGGTGACTGAAACAATGAACGAACTGCGGGCGCACCCGATTTCCGGCGTGTTGAAGTACGCATTTTTAATATTGCTGTCTGCTCTTTTTTTAATCCCCGTCGTATTTGTCGCATTCACTTCGCTGAAATCGAACGCCGATTTGCTGAGCCACCCGTTCTACACGCTGCCGGAAAAGTATCATTGGGACAACTTTCTGAAAGCGTGGGATCAAGGCAAAATGAGCATGTACATGAAGAACACATTGATCATTTGCCTGATCAAAGTGCCCCTCGGGATTTTGATTGAAGCTTTGGCGGCTTTCGCGCTGACCCGGCTCGATTTCAAGTGGAGCGGCCCGATGTTCACCTTATTTTTGGTGGGCATGATGATTCCGATTCAGGCGACGCTCGTGCCGCTGAACATTTTTCTGAATAAGACGCACCTGGTCAGCACGTATCCGGGGCTTATTCTGATCTACGTCGGATTCGGCATCCCGTTCGGCATTTTGATTTTGCGCGGATTTTTCCGGACGATTCCGAAAGAGCTGGACGAGGCCGCGCTGATCGACGGCTGCGGAGATTTGGGCAAATTTCTCAGAGTCATTATTCCGCTGTCGATGCCGGCCATCGCGACGCTCGTTATTTTTGACTTTTTGGCCACCTGGAACGAATTTCTGCTCGCGCAAATTTTTATTACCAAAGATTCGATGAGATTGATCACTACGGGGCTGATGGCCTTCAAGGGAGAACGTTCGACGGACTACACGCTATTGAGCGCGGCCGTGCTGATATCGATGATCCCGGTGCTGCTCGTCTACTTGACGTTCCAAAAATATTTTGTCAACGGCCTGGCCGGCTCGGTAAAGGGCTAAGGCCGGCCATACCTCCTGCCCGACGCAAGGACAGAACGATGATGGCACCTGCCGCGATATTTCCCCAAGGTCAAGGTGCCTTCTCCCTGCTGGGGAAGTTCTGCTATTCCCCAAATCTTGGCCCGTGAACGGGCACATCTGCCTCTTTTCCTTCCGATTTACTCCTAATTTCTCATTGATTTCAAATAAGACGTAGCTTTGATTTGTCTGTTGAGTTAAAATTTAGTAATGAGTTACCTGAGTCCGCGTCAGCATTTCTCAAGGAGGACAGATGAATTCAAACTATGTAAACCATCCTAAAGTCACTTCGGATAAAGCGAAGGTGAGCGAGCATGGTTCTATGGAAAAGTCCCCTTTACCGGCGAATTACCAAGACTTATCACAGCTGCAAATCATGCGGTTCCAGCAAACGATCGGAAATCGGGCCGTAGCGCAACTGCTGCAATCCAAGTTCACTAAGCCGCAGACAAACGTCAAAGAAACGACTCTGCAAAGATCCGCAAATCAAACCGGAATGTCCGACCCTATCATACAACGGAAAATAAATGCAAATAATTTTAAGGACTTTTTGGAAGAACAAATGGAATTCCAGCAGGATGTGAAGCAAGATCCTGAAATGTATGAGAAAAAATATACAACCGTCGGTTTTGAACACGAATTCGCCCAAATGACGGACGGGAGACTGCAAGGAGCTTCCCACGTCACGATTAGTGAATCTCAAGAACGCATGCCTTATACAGGTATACCGTTCGTATTGGAGACAGATGCGTCCGATGCGCTTGAATTGGTAAGTCCCCCTTTTCTTATTGAAACCGTGGGGGATAAACCGGTCCCCGATGCGGATGATGTGGACAAAGTAGACACCATCATGAAGGACACTTTGACCAGTCATACATCTTCTAATCCAAAAGTGAGTCAGTTAATTTCCGAATTCCAGAATGATCCCGGAATCAATTTCGAATTGAAAGACGTGGAAGTTGCTTCAGGAAACATGACGCCGAATACTAAAGATTCCGTACATAAGAAAGAAGCGAAGGTGTCAAAAGATGAACTGGGGAATATTCCCTTAAAACCAAGTACGAAAATGTCCATTGCGGATAAACCTCATATTAGTACCCAGGTGAATTTTGCTTCGGATGCGGACACTTTTAACATGCTCCAAGAGCTTCATGCAGGAAGCGGGATGGATGGTTACACAGACTTTTATTCCTCTATTCAAACTTCATTGCGAGATATGTTGTATCAGGAGGTCTTTAGTATCGAACTGGCAAGTTCAAAGGATGAAATCGATCGAGCTGTAACAAGTATACAAAAACTAAAATTATTGGTCGCCGGCAACATACATAAAAAAGTTCATCAGGAACTGCATGCGGCTAAATACGGCAAACCCAGCAGATTCAGTCTTTCCAAAAGTGCTGCAGATCAATATATAAGCACAAATGAGAATATCAAACATACCTTTATGGAAACGACAGATGGCGTGTTGAATGAATTGCAGAAAAGCTATATTACACCTCTAGGTTTGGAAAACGCGATCGGTCAATATCGCGAGGCGATTGCAACTCTAAATGAAAGTATCGATAATCTAAATAACGGCATCGGGGATGATCTTGTAGCCGTTCTCATTCAAGATGCTGCAGGGCCGGTAAAGGCCCTTTCTGATGAAGCCGGCGATGCTCTAGAGCAATATCCTGTCATAGCGGAGGATAAAACGAATCTGAAAGTATTTTTGGATGTGCTGGCAAGAAGTTTAAGCGGTCAGATGGCAGTACCGACGATGAAAAAACTGAGGGAAGCGCAAGAACATCGATATAAAAACCCCAGATCCGATAAGATGGGGCTTATCAAACAAGAGCATTCGGATGACATGGAAAGCAAGTTGAAATACGAACAGATGGCTTCGAGCCGCGTTAAAGATGTCAAGCAGGTCTGGATCAAAGATACGGTGATGAACATTGGGCTGGGTATCTTACAGCAAGGGGACTGGAAACGGGTTGAAGACGCACTGAAAAGCAGCGGCTTAAGAAAGCGGGTTAAGGACTTTGAAGCACCTGAATCTGTGGAACCCGAGAAACAAATGAGAAATAAGGATTTTGCGAAAGCCGTTTTGAGCGCATTGGATCAAATTGTTTATGATATCAAGAAAAATAAATTGTCTCAAGTTGATAAAAAGACAGGAAAAGCGAAAACAGACGGATTTAACGTTTTTATCGGCCCGTCAAGTCAACCCGACCTATTTTCTCATAATAAAAAATGGATCGGACCGCGTCAGGATACTTATCTGAACGCACAAAAAGTACAAATGCCGGAAATCTGGAAAGATAAAAGGCTGCATGTTATAGAAGTCAGAAACGATATTCATGAACGGCTGAAAAAATTAAAAGAAATGAACGGGGGCGATAGCCAATCGGAATAAAATGAAGAGCTCCCTTAGAACAATACTTGACTCTCTAGTACTTTACCAGAAGCATGCCTGCAAAGCCTCAGCGGGCATGCTTTCTTTCAGGGCTCCTTGTCCACTGCTATTTCCCTCAACTCATCAAGCAGCGCAAGCCAGATCGACGCATCGCGATCCTCTTGGATCGTCAATTCTGCTTTATTGCCAAGCGTCATTTCGTAAGTTCCGCCGTATTTTCTCATAAATCGGGAAATTTCATCTAGAACTGCATTCCGATGTTCATCAGGATTTAATTCCACTGCCCCATGAGCTTGATACATGGCAGCAACTTCGCGGACTGTAATCACTTCTCCGGTTCTCATTGCATAAGAAATGGTTTCAGGAATTCGATTATGGCGATTTTGCCCTTCCCGCTTATATCCAAGAAAACGCCCTTCATCTATCCATTTATTAATGGCTTGCACCGAAACGCCAAAGATTCGGGCCAACTCGCCTGTAGTATACGCTTTAATCGGTTGGGCATGGTTTACAATCTCCGCCATAAGGTTGATCAACTCTCGAAGATCCTGTCGGTTTATGCCCATGTATTCATTACAGGTCGCTGGTGCCTCTTGCGGATAATCACAGACATCATCCATAAATCAAGCCTCCGTCCCTGTTTTGTGTGGGCTGGAGGCTTTCATTTGGCTAGCGGGACCGCAGCTTTAAGCCCTTCATGCACGTGTCCCAGGCCTGGTCCGATCCCTTCCAATCCGTCCCTCTCGGCACGATAACCGGGAATACTTTATCCAGCTTCCAATCCTCGTAAACGACATCTTCGCGATTGTCCGGGTGGAAATTCACGATTAAAAATCGCGATTTGTCGTGAATGATCGGCTGCAAAACTGTGCGAAGCTGCTGCGCTTCTTTTTTTTTCGTTTGGGTTCTTATAAAAAGGACAGGGGTATTTTTCACAGTTTTCAAAAACCGGTCGA
This sequence comes from Paenibacillus sp. sgz302164, assembly GCF_056120505.1. Lineage (NCBI taxonomy): Bacteria > Bacillati > Bacillota > Bacilli > Caryophanales > Paenibacillaceae > Paenibacillus > Paenibacillus sp. sgz302164. The sequence continues at coordinate 178,575 of NZ_JBVYOL010000011.1, forward strand.
CCCGGCGGCTGATTGTTGCTTTGAACCCCGGATAAGCGATCTGCCACTGCTCCGCGGGGAGACTGCGGGGGAAATCGTGGAAAGATTCCACACCATACAGATTATCTCGAATAACGAAACAATCATCGGTGGCGCCAATGGGCTGCAAATGATTCAACTCCATAAATCCTTGAAAACGATTCTCTATTAACCGGACCAATCCGTCTGCAGAGTCGGAGACAAACCAATCCAAAGGACCCGCATACCGGCGCAGTCCCAATCTTTTTAACTGATAAGCGGTTTGACACGTCGTCCCCAAGCTGATGCAGGCTTTATAGCTGCCTCTGGAATTGTTCCATTTCATCCTTTCACCTCCGGCACATGACCGAGTCGAGCCGCCGCGCCCGCAGCCGTTCCAAATCCGCCCCGCGCCGGCGCAAGTCATAACATTAGATTCAAGCCGGACTTATTATGATTGGATTCCTATCCCCGCCCCACTTTCAAACCGATGAATAAAAACGGTAAAATGGATAAATATGAAGACAGAGCTCCGTAGTGGCGTGCACATAATCAAAGGGGGAAAAGTATGAAAAAAGCGATCGCGCTGCTATTGGGCGGCTTATTGATGACGGGTGCCGCAACGGGCTGCACAAAAGGCGGTACGGCAAGCGGCGCCGGAAACAATATCGCCTCTCCGGTCAGCGTTACGCTATGGGTGCTGGATTCGCACATTTGGGTGGACGAGGCTGTGAGCGATTTTAAAAAAGAAAATCCGCATATCGATGTGCAGCTCAGCAAGTACGCCGTCGATCCGATAAAAGAAGCGCTGAAAGTAGCGGCCAATTCCAAGACGCTTCCGGATATGTGGTTTACCTGGGGAGGCTCTTTGGGTTCTTTTTACGCGGAGAACGGCATGACGATGGATTTGACGCAGGCGTCCAAAGACCATAAATGGTCCGAAATTTACGACAAAGCGGCCATCGATTTGTCCACATATAACGGGAAAGTCGCCGGTATCCCTTACCATTTGAACGCCGTCGACATGTGGTATTCGAAGAACGTTTACGGGAAGCTGAATCTCAAGGCGCCTGCAACGTTCGATGAATTTGAAGCGCAGTTAAAGACGATGAAAGAGAGTGGGGTCACGCCGCTGGGGTTAGGCGCCAAAGGGGGCTGGCATCTGATGCGTCTTACGGATCAGCTTTTGGAGCATTTTGCCGGTCCGGAGCTGCATGACAAGCTGAACGACCTCTCGGCGTCCTGGAACAATCCGGCGGTAGTCCGGACGTTCGAGAGGCTCAAAGAGTACACGAGCAAGGGTTACTTCCCCAAAGGCTACGTATCCCTTGACGAATCGGAAGCCTACGACCTGTTCTTAAACGATAAAACCGCCCTGACCGTCGAGGGGAGCTGGCTGGACAGAAACATAAGATCCGACGGGTTCAAGCCGGCCGATTACGGGGTTTTCAAGTTTCCGAGCGACCGGACGCCGGCAAGAACATCGGTTTTTGCGGAAATGTTCCAGATCAACGGCAAAATCGACCAGGCCAAACAGGAGGCCGCTTTGAAACTGGGCGAATACTTGACGAGCCCGCTTGTCGCGAACAAATACATCGACAATTACGGCACTCCGGCCGCGCTGAATGTGACATTCACGGAAACGACGCCGCACATCCGCCCGCTGCTTGCTATGGCGAAAGCCGGCAGCTTTTTGATCACCGACCAGGCTTTGCCGCAGCAAATCACGCAAACGTTGTTCGAAGCGCAGGACAAAGTCACGCTGGGCGAATGGACGCCGCAGCAAGCGGCGGAAGCGATGGACAAGGCGGTTGCCGATTACAAAAGCAAACGAAAATAAAGCGGGCGCCGCGCGCCCTGTGTTCGGGTTCGCCGGGCAAAATGCGTGTTCGCGGAAGTTCGGCCGAGCCGAGCGAACCTTTTGCAACAACTATAGAGGCGTAATAAAGTAAAAGGAAGGCTGCAAGCGTTGTGTGATCGGTGTCCGGGTTTGCCGGACAAAATGGAGTGCGCATGGAAGCCGGTCAGACCCTCTGTCGAAGTCCTGCATGCGTTGAGGTAGGCCGATTTCCACTAAATGTCTGAAATTTAAACAAATATATCGGTTTTTTGGTGTATATTTCCATGAAAAACCAGTTACTATGTAGGTGACTGGCATGGATGCTTGATGCCGATCCATTAGATTGAAAGGAGGGAGACAGTTTCACAGATTGAAAAGTAAGCGCTTACGAAATTGGGATGGGGCAAAAGGAGGGATGTTTTGACAAATGGTTGTACAGGTTCTATAGCGGCGAGCGAATCAGGGCTTGCCGCTGCAAAAACAGTGATAATGGAGGGATGATTGAATGACAAATAAATTGCGTTTCCCGGTGCGGCTGTGCGCCGTACTCATCGCGGCTGTTACCATAGCCGCATCCGGTATTATTCCGCAGCCGTCGGCTTCGGCGGCTTCCCCGCGTCAGGCGGAAAAACTGAATCGCGGCGTTGTGGCGGTTAAGGTGTCAAACGGCGTCTTTGTAAGCTGGAGGCTCCTTGGCACGGAGGACAGCTCGGTTTCGTTTAATTTGTACCGCAACGGGACGAAAGTGAATGCCAGTCCGATCACGAACAGCACCAATTATCAGGACGCCGCGGGCACGGCCTCCGCCAGCTATACGGTGCGGGCGGTAGTGAACGGCACGGAGCAGGCTGTATCCCCGGCGGCAAGCGTGTGGGGAAATCAGTACCTGGACGTGCCTATTCAAAAGCCGACAGGCGGCACGACGCCATCCGGCGAAAGCTATACCTACAGCGCCAATGATGCAAGCGTAGGAGATCTGGACGGCGACGGCGAGTACGAAATCATCCTGAAGTGGGACCCTTCCAATTCCAAAGACAACTCGCAGAGCGGTTATACCGGCAACGTGTATCTGGACGCCTACAAGCTGAACGGCACGCGCCTGTGGAGAATCAACCTCGGCAAAAACATCCGCGCCGGCGCCCACTACACGCAGTTCCTCGTCTATGATTTTGACGGCGACGGCAAAGCCGAGGTGGTATGCAAAACGGCTGACGGCACCGTTGACGGAACGGGCGTCACAATCGGAAGCGCGACTGCGGATTACCGCAACTCCAGCGGCTATATTTTGTCGGGACCCGAATTTCTGACGGTGTTTTCCGGGCAAAGCGGGAAGGCGCTCTCCACGATCGATTACGTGCCGCCGAGAGGAACGGTCTCCAGCTGGGGGGACAACTACGGCAACCGCGTCGACCGGTTTCTCGCTTGTGTCGCTTATTTGGACGGCGTGCGCCCAAGCATTGTAATGGCACGCGGCTACTACACCCGCACGGTAGTCGTCGCTTATGATTGGCGCAACGGCAGCCTGACGAGAAGATGGACGTTCGACAGCAACAGTTCCACGAATGCGGGCACCGCCGGGCAAGGCAACCATAACCTCAGCGTAGCCGATGTGGATGGCGACGGCAAAGATGAAATCGCCTACGGCTCGCTCGGCATCGACGATAACGGAGCGACTTTGTACAATACCGCTCTCGGGCACGGAGACGCGATGCATCTCGGGGATCTGAACCCCGATCGGGCTGGTCTGGAGGTATTTCAGGTACACGAGAATACCAGCGCCCAGTATGGCGCGGAGATCCACGATGCCCGCACCGGCCAGATTTTGTGGGGCCTGCGCACAGGCACAGATACGGGAAGAGGGCTGGCCGCGGATATTGACCCCAGGTACAAGGGCGAAGAGCTCTGGGCATCCGGCATCGGGCTGTACAGCGTTACGGGCACGCAGATCAGCAGCAGCAGCAATCCCGGCTCTACCAATTTTGCGATTTGGTGGGACGGGGATTTATCCCGCGAGCTTCTGGATCACAGTTCCAACGTCGGCAAAATTGACAAATGGGACTACGCCAACAACCGGCTGGTCAACTTGTTAACGGCTTCCGGCACGAACTCGAACAACTCGACCAAAGCGACCCCGTCTCTGCAGGCCGATCTTCTAGGGGACTGGCGGGAAGAAGTAATCTGGAGAAAATCCGACAGCTCCGCCCTGCGGATCTATACGACTACCGACGTCACGACGACAAAAATTCATACCTTGATGCACGATCCCGTCTACCGGCTCGGCATCGCCTGGCAAAATGTCGCGTACAACCAGCCGCCTCATACAAGCTTCTATCTGGGCACCGGCATGAGCACCCCGCCGAAGCCGAACATCTACACGACGCCGTAATCAACCGGCGCTACAAAGGGCTGACCCACAAGCAGCATCAGCTGCCGGTGAGTCAGCCTTTTTTCGGTCGGGCCTCCGTGTGAGTGGAGCCCGCCGGAGGGGCGCCGCGAGCCCGGCCGCATCCAATGAACCTCACGCCATGTCCGGTTATTCCGGTACTCATGTGTAAAGCAGCTGTTGCCGAGCACTGCGACTTCCCGATTCTGATATCCGACTTCCGCCAATCCAAGCACAAAGCTTCCTTTGCGAATTTGCCCGTATAGCTTTCGATTAGCGTCGGTCGGCTTGCAGTAAAGTCCGATCTCACCCACCGGTTCCTGCAATTCCCGTTCGTGCTCAACCAAAGCAGCCATCGCTTCCAACAGCATCCTCCCATTGCGGAATTCGGCCTCCAGATAGAGAAGTTGTACTTCAAGTTACTTTAACGGATGAGACTACTACAGAAACTGAAAGGAAAGCGCTTTATATCAGGTTTCATTGACATTTTCCAAGCTGTAAAGGCATAGCCATGGGAGAGAGGGACAAGCGCGAGCGGGCGCCGTTGTGCGCGGTAGGGGGGCCGCGCCGCCGCGCCGTAGGGCAGCATCGCACGGAGTACGAAGCGAATGCCGCCGGGCGCGGGAGGTGCGCCGCGAGCGCAGCCGCCGCGCCGCAGGACAGCGTCGCACGGAACGCGAAGCGAACGCCGATGGGCGGCCCTGCGCAGAAAGCCTGCAAAAGTACAGTTTTTGCTCGGATGATACTCTGGAAATGGAAAATTCCTGCAAATGTGCAGGCTTTTCACCGCGAACACGGGCTCAGATTCATTTTCATCGAAAATTCCTGCACAATCGCAGGCTTTTCGCCCAAATGAACCATTTTTACGGAAAAAAACTGCACTTTTGCAGGTTTTCACTCTGACAAGCCGCCCTGTAGCCCCTTACTTTAGTGTCATAACCCGTACAGGAGAGTAGTGGGTTGAGGAAGGGCGGCTGCCTCCCCCACTGCTTCCTCTAGCGCGTCACTTTATCGACAATCTGGTTTTTGCAGGTTTTCAACGCTTTAGTGGGGATGCGCCTCTCTAGTGTACGTCCCTCAACAGTTTGCACTTTATACGAAAATAGAACGCAGCAGCCTGATTATTTTCATTCAGTGGTACGACGTACATGGGGGTTATGGGGGGAGCAGCTTACGAAAATAGAACGTTGTAGCCTGCTTATTTTCATTCAGTGGGCGACGTTCACAGCGTCAAGGGAGTTTTTGCAGCTTACGAAGATAAAACGCAGTTGACCTGACTATTTTCATTCTGTGGGGTAACATCCACGGGGTCATGAGACTTGTTGCAGGTTGTCCGGGTTGATTGTTTTGTGAGTTGTCCGGCTTCATGGCTTTCGCAGGTTTCTGCGCTGCGCTGCGCTGTGCTGAGCTTGCTGGAGTCGCGCACCGTTCCCTTCAACTCCCCGCGGAGCCATGCAAATTTTTGCCGCCGCTGAGTTTCCGCGGCAATTTCTTTTATGTTGCTCGGAACGCGAAACGAGCGCCAGTGCATGATGTCGTAAATTTATACGTCAATGTCGTTAAATTGAACTAAAAATAAAGCGAATACTGTGCTACATTTAGCAGAGGATGTCTAAATTTTATACATGGAGGAGCGATTGCGATGACTCTGCGTATTGGCAAAATCAGCTATTGGCACGTACATGCATGGGATTATACGAAGCAAGCCCAGGAGCATCCGGATACGGAAATTACCGGAGTGTGGGACGAAGATCCGGTCCGCGGCAAGGAAGCGGCCGACCGGCAGGGGGTGCCGTTTTTCGCATCGCTCGACGAGCTGTTGTCCAGCGGCATCGACGCGGTCATTGTCGACGCGCCGACAAACCGGCACAGCGAAGTTATGTTGGCGGCGGCGAGAGCGGGCAAGCACATTTTCACGGAAAAGGTGCTGGCGCCCACCCTGCGCGAAGCGAATGAAATTGTAGCCGCGGCTGACAGCAGCGGCGTGAAGCTGACCGTCTCGCTGCCGCGCCTTAACGACGGATATACGCTGGCGATCCGCGATATTTTGGCGCAGGGGCTGCTCGGAGACGTTACGCTCGTGCGTGCGCGGCTGTCGCATAACGGGGCGACGGCCGGCTGGCTGCCGGAACATTTTTTTAATGCAGAACAGTGCTGTGGAGGCGCTTTAATCGATCTCGGCTGCCATCCGATGTACCTGACGCGCCTGTTTCTGGGCGAGGCTCCCGTCGATATTACGGCGCGGTTCGGCTATGTGACCGGCAAGCAGGTGGAGGACAACGCGGTTGCGGTGCTTTCGACCGGGTCCGGCGCGCTGGGGATCGTCGAAGCGGGGTTTGTGAACAGTCAATCGCCTTTTACTATCGAGATTCACGGCACCGAAGGCACTTTGCTGTACGGAACGCCGGAGAACAAGCTGCTGCTGAGAACGGGCGGCACAGGCGGGCAGTTCTCGGATGCGTGGCATGAGGTTCCTCTCCCCGACAGAAGGGCAAGCGCTTTCGAACAATGGGTGGAGCACATCCGCAGCGGTACGTCGGCCGAAGAAAATATTCGTCTGGCCGTGGAGCTGACCAAGCTGATGGAGGCGTCTAACCGGTCGGCACGCGAGAACCGCGCTGTCCGACTGGATGAGCTCCAAGGCTGACAAGGAGGAAGCCGGTTTGCACACTGGAATCTCTTACGAAACGATGCGGGAGCGCCAGGACGCTTTGGAGCGGCTCGATCTTACCGTTCGTTGGGGGCATTACGAGATCAGGGTGCTCCGGTTTCATCTGACCTCCTTTGCTCCCGGGAAGACGGTAGCTTTTCACAAGCATTCCGAGTTCGAGTTCCATTTTATCCCGCGCGGCAAAGGGAAAGTGATCCTCGTCGACCGGTGTTTCGACCTGACGGGCGGGCAGTTTTATTTGACGGGTCCGGGCGTCATGCATTTTCAGGAAGCGGACGCGCAGGAAGCGATGGATGAGCTGTGCTTGCATATCGATATCGTCGACAGGAGCTCGGTGTATGCGAACGCGAGCGAATACGGGGCGGACCCCTGGGAGATTGCCGAAGCGAAAAACTGCGTGGACCAGCTGCAGCGCGCGCCGCTTCTCCCGGCCGAGGACATATACGAAGCGATGCCGTTCTTCCTGGAGGCGTACACCGCATGCTGCGAAAATGTTCTCGGCTCGTACACGACGATCAAGCAGTGCATCGTGCAAATTTTGCTCCGCGCGGCCCGCGCCTATGGAGCCGACCGCGCCCGGCCCGAGCTTCCTTCCCGCGATTTGAGCGTCAACCGCTACCGGTTTGCACTGCAATACATCCGCGCGAACTATGCGGGGACGTTGACTCTGGAGGATGTCGCCGAGAAGCTGAACATCAGCTCGCGTCAACTGCAGCGCATTCTCAAGGCGCACCACGGCGAGCGCACTTTTGTAGGCATCGTGGAAGATGTCAGGCTTGAAGCCGTATGCCGGAAGCTGGAGGAAAGCGAGCTGTCGATCGACAAAATCGCCATGCTCGAAGGTTTTGCAAACGCGAATTATTTGCACACGGTATTTCGCAAACGTTTCGGCATTACGCCCCAGGAATACCGTATGCGCAACGGGCATTTTAAAAGGAGGAGTCAACGATGACACGAGTGTATCGGATAGGCATTATCGGCTGCGGAGGTATCGCGAACGGCAAGCATTTGCCGAGCCTGAGCAAGCTGCAAAACGTCGTGATCGCGGCATTTTGCGATATTGTAAGGGAAAGGGCTGAGGAAGCGGCCAAAACGTACGGCCCGGAAGCCGCGAAGGTTTATACGGATTACGCGGAATTGCTGCAGGACGAAACTATCGATATCGTACATGTATGCACACCGAACGATTCCCATGCGGATATTACGATTGCGGCGCTGGAAGCGGGCAAGCACGTCATGTGCGAAAAGCCGATGGCCAAAACCGCCGCAGATGCGAAGCGGATGGCGGAAGCCGCCCGCCGTACCGGCAAAAAGCTGACGATCGGCTACAACAATCGTTTTCGCCCGGACAGCCAGCACCTGAAGGAGCTTTGCGCCGCCGGGGAGCTGGGCGATATTTATTACGCCAAAGCTCACGCGATCCGCAGACGTGCGGTGCCGACCTGGGGCGTTTTTCTGGATGAAGAGAAGCAGGGAGGGGGCCCGCTTATCGATATCGGCACACATGCGCTCGATCTGACATTGTGGATGATGGACAATTACAAGCCTCGGGTCGTGCTGGGCACCGCATACCACAAGTTATCGCAGCGCGAGAATGCAGCTAACGCCTGGGGGCCGTGGGACCCTGCCAAGTTCACGGTGGAAGATTCCGCATTTGGCATGGTCGTGATGGAGAACGGCGCGACCATCGTGATCGAATCGAGCTGGGCGCTGAACTCGCTTGAAGTCGACGAAGCCAAGTGCACGCTGTGCGGCACGGAAGGCGGCGCCGATATGAAGGGCGGCCTGCGCATCAACGGCGAAAAGAACAGCCGTTTGTTTACGACGGAGGTGGAGCTGAACGCCGGCGGCGTCGCGTTTTACGACGGGGCCAAGGATAGCGCGCCCGATCTGGAGATGAGGCTGTGGCTGGACGCGATCGACAACGACCGGGAACCGGTGGTCACCCCGGAGCAGGCATATGTCGTATCGCAAATTCTTGAAGCGCTGTACGAATCGTCCCGCACAGGGCAGGCGGTTTATTTCAACCAATAAGACCGGGGCCGTTCGGGCCCGAAGGCGAAGTTCGTTTGTGATCGACCGACCGCCGCCATGCAGCGCAGCACCGCACGCTGTGAGCTGCGCGAAGTCCGTCAAGCGGGCTGCGTTTTTGGGCTCTTTTTTACGATTTGACAAATTCGTAAACCAGGCTGTTGCTTAAGCTTGGCGTATAGTACCGCCCGGTATGGACGAAGCGCAGCAGAGGCTGATGCCTGTCCGACAACGACAGGACGATCGCCGGCTCGCTGTTGTGAATGCGGATCGTGCAGCCGGGCAAATACCGGGGAATCGTGCGGACAGCGGCGGCTACGACGGTGGCGTGATAGCAGGTGCTTTGAAAAGCCTGGACGATATCGAGTGCTTCCGCGTACATGGAGCGGCACGTCTCGGCAAACTTTTCAAACAGGTTCGCGATGCCGCATATTTGCGGCTGCTCCCCAAACGCTTCTCCGCGCAGCTCCTGCGGGTAACCGGTTCCATTCAAAGCCTCGTGATGCTGAAGCGCTATCATTGCCGACATTGCGCTTATTTCCGGGTGCCCCTGCAGCATCTCGTAACCCGCCTGCGGGTGCTCTCTGCGGCTCGCGGCCCGCTCTTTGCCGATGTCGTGCAGCAGCCCTCCGACGCCGAGCTCGAACAGTTGCCGGCTCGTATACGGAAACAGCAAGCCAATTTGCAGCGACCACAGCGCGACGTTGACCGCGTGGGCGTATAGCCGTAAGCGCTCCGGCACGGAACCGGAGGGCAGAGGGACGATCACTTTTTTTTCCGCGCACATGTTTAGCATGGCTGTCACGATTTCTTCGATCTTTTGCATGTCCAGCCGCCCGCCGGCGGCCGTCTTGTAAATGTCGCGCGTTTGACGAACCCAATCTATCCAGACGGGCGAAGCGATCAATTCGGGAAAACGTACTTCCCGGGTCATTTCATCCTCGACTACAATTTTTTCAATCCGCAGCTCGGTTAGTTGCCGCAAAAGGCAGCAGTCGAGCTGCTCGCCGGATGCGTACAGGCACGTTCCGTTTTCATCGAATACGGGACGCGCAAGCCGGCAGATGCCGGGGGCGATTTCGTTCAGGTTCACGATGTGCATGGGGCCGTCTCCTCGTTGTTATTTTGCAGCAGCTCGGCGATAAAGCCGGGCAGTTGATCTTCGGGCAGCGGACGGCTCAATAAATAGCCTTGAGCGATATCGCAGTTTAATTTTTTCAACTCCGACAGCTGTTCGTCCGTTTCTAGCCCTTCTGCGACGACCACATAATCCAGTTGTTTGGCGAGCTGGACGATGGACTGCATAATGATCGATTCGCGCGGATTTACAACGTCCTGGGTGAAGGAACGGTCGATTTTCAAGGTGTGGAGGGGCAGCCGTTTCAAATAATTGAGCGAGGAATAGCCTGTGCCGAAGTCGTCGAGCGCAAGCAGGACGCCGATCGTTTCCAACAGGCGGAGCTGCCGCTCGGCGAATTCGAACGAGGAAATCAGCATGCTTTCCGTAATTTCCAGCTCGATCGATTGCGGCTGAAGACCGGCGTTTTGAAGAATATGGTTCACTTCGCCGGGAAAAGAGCTATCGGACAGCTGCGCGGCGGAAATGTTGACCGACATCGTCGCGTCCGGGAACGAGCGGATAATTTGCAGATGGGCCGCGCACGCCTGTTCCAGCACCCATAAGCCGATCGGCTTGATGAGTCCCGTTTCTTCGGCAATGGGAATGAATTCGGCGGGCGGAATGAAGCCCATGACCGGATGCTTCCACCGGAGCAGTGCCTCAAAACCGCGCAGTTCGCCGGTAAGAAGATCGAACTGCGGCTGATAATGCAGAGAAAGCTGATCTTTGCGAAGCGCATGGTACAGCGCGTCTTGAAGCTTGTACCGCTGAAGCAAAGCCGCCTCGGAAGGGACCGCGGCCGGCATTCCGCCTTTTTGCCGAAAGGCTTGCAGCGCCGATTCGATAAACGTTTCGGCTTCCTCGCCCTGATGCTTGAAGGTCGCCGTGTCGACAAAAAGGCAAAGAGGCATATGGTTGATCTTGTACGGTCTGGTGATGACGAGCCTGAGCTTGTCGGCATAAGCATCGATTCCGCGCTTAAGCTCCTGTTCCGTGAGGCACAGGATGAATTCCTGCTCTCCGACGAACACCGGACGCTCGTCCTGAAGGCGAAAGCTCATCTCCTGCAAAATGCGCCTGCGGAAGCCATGGCCGTAAACGGCGCCGATGGCGGACAAATTGTCCAGGCGAAGCGCGATGAAAGAAAACGGGATGCGCTTTCGAATCAGCCGCCGAACCTTGAGCTTAAGCCACTGCTTGTTCGGAAGCCCGCTTTCCGGGTCGATCAGCCTGGCCGTTTTGCGCTGCGACTCGGCTTGAATGAAGTGCATAATGGAGCATGCCGCCAGGGGATTGAGCAGCAGAATAGGGACTAGGGCGTCCGAAATGAGCAGCTTCGCCGAAGGCGGCGGCAGCAGGAAGACCCATCCCACATTGGCGCCCAGGACCGAGAGCCCGAACAACGTTGGAAACGCAAATTTGCCGGACGCGCCGTATTTCATATGGATCGTGCGGTACATAAGCCCGATGGCCGCAGCCGTAGCCGCCATCATGACGCCCGAGAACGCTCCGGCCCCTCCGAGCCACAGGCGGAATCCTCCGGTCAGCACGAAGCCGATGGCGGCAGCAAGGGCTCCGCCGTAAAAGCTTCCGAGCGCGACAAGGATGCTGCGCATATCCAGCATAACGCCATCCGCGAGATGAATCGGCATATTCATCGACAGGAGAGCCGCGAAGCCGAAGATGCATCCGCAGACAGCGTGTTTGGCCCATTTTTTCCAATGGATGGCGAGGGGGAGCAGATGATTGACGAGAATGATGAATAAGGCGATATCGCCTAAATTTTTGAGCAGATTGAAGGCGATTTGTGAAGAGGACAATACGCGGACCTCCGATCGTTCGTTGGATGCTGTCCTCATTATGGAAAAAAAGTTTTTAGGAACTTGAGAGATGGATATTAGCAAAATATTAAATTATCCCGAAAAAAAGAGAAGTCCGCATTGGACTTCTCTTTTCATTGAATAAATTTGTAGCCGACTCCCCAGACCGTTTTAATATAACGGGGGGATTTGGGGTCTTCCTCGATTTTTTTTCGCAGATTAGTGACGTGGACGTCGATCGACCGGTCGTTAATGAACGAATCGATGCCGCGGATCGCGTTAATCAGCTCATCGCGGCTAAACACTTTTTCGGGCGATTTCACGAACAGCTTCATGATCTCGTATTCCGAATAAGTCGTTTCGATAGCCGTTCCGGCCATCATGATGACTCTGCGTTCCTCGTCCAAATAAATGGCGGCTTCCTTTTTCGCGGCGGGCTCGGCGGCAGGAGGATTGGGCATCATTTGCACTCTTCGCAGAACCGCTTGAATTCTCGCTTTCAGCTCCTGCATGCTGAAGGGCTTGCTGAGATAATCGTCCGCGCCGACTTGCAGAGCCTGAATGCGGGTATTGGTTTCATTTTTCATGGAAATAACGATGATCGGGGTTGCCGTTTGCGCCCGGATCGCTGAACAAAGATCGATGTCCTGGGCATCCGGCAAAATCAAATCCAGCAAAATGATATCCGGCGTATATGTTTTTAATGAAGAAAAGCCCGCTTGCGCCGTATCGGCACGCTCTACGAGGTATCCCTCTTCTTCCAAATAAAGCCGCAGCATCTCGCCAATGATATTGTCATCCTCAATGATAAGGACCTTAACCAATGTGATTCCCCCCGTTTCATAAGACAGGTACGTTAAAAAACTGTTAGTTTTGCTCATATTTTGCTAACAATTTGCCTAGTATTCATTATATATTGACGAAATTTGTAAGTCTATTATTGTTTATGTCGTTTCATCCATAAGTTCGCAGTTTCGATTAATAATTCAATTTGATTTTTCAATTCCTGCATAAAAGGCTCGATCCGCTCTTCCTCTAGAAAAGCCTGCTCCAGTTCGCTGGCCGCCTGAAATACGCCGTGAGCGGACAAAGTGGCCGCAGCGCCCCGCAGCCTGTGCGTGATCCGCCCCGCCGAATCGCGGTCCTGCTCTTCCAGGGCCTGTTCGATCTCGGCCGAAATTCCCGAGCACTCGGCAACAAGCGCTTCCAGCAGCGTAATAAACAGCTCTTTTTTGCCGTCCAGCCGCCGTAAAGCTTCGTCCGCGTCCAGAGGCAGCCTGCTGGCGGGCTCCTGCCGTTCTTCCCGGGCTGCTGCGGCGAGGGGACGAGCGGAGCGGTCCCACTGGCGGACCATCGAGATGAACTGCTCCGGATCGAGCGGCTTCATGATGATGCCGTTCATGCCCGCATCCAGGCAGGACTGATGCTGCTGCTTCGTCGTATCTGCCGTCAGCGCAAGAATCGGCAGGTCTTTGAACCTGGCGTCGGCGCGAATGCGCAGCGTCGTTTCGATGCCGTCCAGCTCCGGCATGTGCACATCCATCAATACAAGCTGGAAGGATGCTTCGTTCAAAGCCAGCAAAGCTTCATAACCGTTGTTGGCCGTAGTTACCGTGTAGCCCTGGCCGATCAGGATTTCGCGGCCGACGGTCTGGTTGATCAAGTGGTCTTCGACGAGCAGTATCGGCGTCCCACGGCCCGCTTCGGGAACTTTCGGGCCGAGCAGGGCCGCATAGTCCTCAACCGGCGCGGAGAGCAGATGCTGGATCGAGTCGCGCAGATCGATGAGGCTGATCGGCTTGATCAAAATTCGATCCGGCCTGAGCTCTTCAGGCAAAGCCTGGATGGCGTCCCGGCCGGCCAAAGAAGTGTAGACGAGCGTCCGCAGGTCTTTGCGGTCCGCTTCGCGCTTCATGCTTTGCCAAGTCTCTTCGCCGTGCATATCGCCGGCCTCCATATCGAGCATGAGCATATCCAGCGGCAGCTCATCCAGCAGCTGCATCGAGCGCTCCCACGAATCCGTTCCCGTCGAAGCGCATCCCAAAGTTTGCAGCAGCGCGATCAGATGCTCCCGCATTTGATCGTGGTCTTCGACAACGAGGACACGCTGCTGCAGGTGGACGGCCGGGTCTTTGGCCTCGTCTTTTTGCAATGGAAGCGTGAAGGTGAACAAGCTTCCTTGCCCTACTTCGCTTTCTACGTTCAGCGTGCCGTTCAGCCGCTCCAGGATGCTTTGGACAATGACGAGTCCGAGCCCGGTGCCGCTGTATTTCCGGCTTTTTGAGCCGTCAACCTGAACGAACGGCTGGAAGAGCTGGCGCAGCTGCTCCTGCGTCATGCCGACGCCGCTGTCCCGCACGGAGCCCTGCAGCCATACGGTGTCTCCGTCCTCCTCCAGCTTGCGGATGCGCAGCTCGATGAGGCCTTTTTCCGTAAATTTAACCGCATTGCTGGTCAGATTGAGCAAAATTTGATTCAGCCGGAACGGATCTCCGATATAGCGTTCGGACAGACAGCCATCGATATCGATAATCATATCGACCGGCTTATGCCCGAGCAGCACGCTCAATGTGCTGGACAGTTTTTGCACGGTTTCCCCGAGTGAGAACGGTACGGACTCCATGTTCATCTTGTTGGCTTCGATTTTGGAAAAATCCAAAATGTCGTTAATAATTTGCAGCAAGGATTGCGAAGAGGTGATGATTTTTTCCATGTAATCGATTTGAATTTCGGATAAGCTGGATTTTCGCATCAGGTGGGAAAGGCCGATAATGCCGTTTAGAGGCGTGCGGATTTCGTGGCTCATCCGGGCCAGAAACATGCTTTTGGCCTGATTGGCCAGTTCGGCCTCTTCTTTGGCCTGGAGCACCTCGATCTGCATCTTTTTTTGTCCGGTCACATCGCGAACGATCGTGGAGTAATAAAAATCTTCCCCGGCCGTCGGATGAGCGACGATCGTCTGGTGTGTCGTCAGACGTTTCCCGGTAGATGTGATCACTTCGATTTCGTGCTCCCAATAGCCTTCTTGCTGCGCTTTCAGCAAGCCTTCGGTGAACTGCGCCATTTGATATGCGCTCATGTAGCTGTTGATGTTGGTGTCGAGCGGCTCCCGCTCGTTGATTTCGAACAGACGGATGCCCGCCTGGTTGATGAAAAACATATGGCCTTTCATATCGAAAGAGGCGATGCAATCGTGCGCTGAAGCCAGAATGCTGAGCAGGCGGTTGCGGGTTTCTACGCTTTCCTTGTCAACGGTGATGTCTTTTGCAATAAATACGAAGCCTTTGGGTGAATTGTCCTTATCGGTCATGATGGTGACATTGGCATTGACGGGCAGGCGTTCGCCGCTTTGCTTGATCCAGGTCCATTCTGTATCCGTTTCCAGATTGCGCAGCGCTTTGATCACAAGCACCGAGCAGTCGGCGGCGACTTTTTCCTTCAATTCCTCCGAATAGGCGCGGGCGCGCCGCTCCAATTGCTTCCGGTCCAGCCAGAGCAGCGGCGTTTTCTTGAACAGCACTTTCGCGGAATCGTACCCGAGCATTTCTTCCGCGCGACGGTCAAAATAAGTAATGCGGAAATCAAGGTCCGTGACGATCATCGCATATTGATTTTGCCGGAAAAACGTTTCGAAAGGCTCAAACAAGTCCCGCAGCTTCTCCATCATTTCGTTGACGGATTCGGACAGCACGCCAAGCTCGTCATGCGACGGGGATTCCAGCGGTTCGATATAAAAGTTGCCGCCGGCTATTGCCTCGGTCGCGCTGACGATAGGCTTGACCCTCCGGGTCACAAGCGAATTGACCGCCAGGTATATGCCCGTGAGCAGAACCGCTTCGGTCACAAGCACGATAACGATGGTATTCCATAATACGCTTTTGACGGGAGCATCAAAGGTGGAAGTCGCGATGGAAAGCGCCAGATGCCAGCTTGTATTGGGGACGTTTGCATAAAAAACGAGACTTTTCCGGTCGTTGATGTCCACTTCGAAATGGCCCTTTTCATGCTTCAAGGCTTCTTGAATGTCGGCTGTGGCCTTGGGGAAATCCTGCAAATAGTTGGTATTCGGATTCGGGATACTGCTCGAAGATGAGTTGTACAGGCCGCGTCCTTCCCGGTTGACGAGAATAAAGCGGCGGTCCCCGGTCTGATTGTCGACCCGCAGCTGTTGGGCAAACACTTTTTGGGCGTCCAGGGCGACTCCGATTATGCACGTTACCCGGTCGAGATCGTCAAATACGGGAACCATGATCGTCACGATGTACTGGTGATTGATCAGCCCGATATAGGGATCGGAAACGGCGGATCTGCCCTGCAAAGCTTTTTGAAAAACCGGAAGACCGGAAATGTCGGCCGTCTTTCCGTCTGTTGCCGTCAACGTCCCGTTCGTGTCCACAATGCCGAAATTGGAAAAGTTTTTCAGCTTGCCCTGCTGCAATTCCCGGGACAAGTAATCGAGTCTTTGCTGCAACGAACCGATGCGCATCACAGTGGTACGGCTAATGATTTCAATTTCGTCGGTTCGGACGGAAAAATAGTTATCCAGGTTCTGGGAGGCGACCTCTACGGTGTTAAGGGTTTGCTCGACCAGTTGGTCGTTGATTTTGGCGGTCGACAGCCGATAGTTCGTAAAACCGACCAGGCAAAGGGAGAGCGTAGTTCCCGCCATCAGCATGATCATCATTTTGATATGCAGCGATAATTTCATGAAAAAAGCCTCCTCCAATTCCTCATACTTCATATATCGTCATCTGGCGCTCACAATTGAGAACAATATAAGCAAGCCGGGCCGGAGAAGTTCAGCGCTCAAATGAACAAGCAGATATAATGAGTATAAACGATTATTGCAGGGCCGGCGTCATTCCCGGCATTCCGGCGCCGGCTGCGGCATGCGGGTTTATCCGCTTTTTGCGCGTCAAGTTGGCCGTCTGACATTTGGTTTAGCACGCTAAGCGCGATTGAAATGCAGCCTGGTTTAACGTCTGAAAACATGTTCATTGCCCCGAAACCCCCGCTTCTAGTATAAAAAAGGAGGGGCTCGCGGAACGATATCACAGCAGCGCGCACCGCAAATTGGAGAGGAGCTGAACAAAGTGAGAAAGAAGGCAAGTCTGTTGTTGGCAGCGGCCGTCATGACGGCATCGATCACCGGTTGTGCGAAAGATACGCCATCTGAAGGCGCGAAGCAAGCAGCGGAAACTGCAGGGAAGAAAGAGCCGGTCACGTTGAAAGTGGAAGTGTTCGACCGGGGGAATTCGCCGACCGGGGTTACCGTAACGGACAATCCATGGACGAAATGGGTTCAGGACAAGTTCGGCAGCCCGAACAACATCAAGATGGAATACATTCCTGTGCCCCGCAGCCAAGAGGTGGACAAGCTGAACATCATGATGGCCAGCGGCGACGCGCCGGATATTGTGTTTACGTACGATATTAAAACCGTTCAAAAATATGCGGACCAAGGAGGTCTGGCGGAGCTGGACGACACGTTGAAGGAGCATGGCGCGAACTTGACCGGCTTCCTCGGCAAAGATACGCTCTCCTACGGTCTATACAAAAATAAACAATACGCCATTCCGGCGAAACGGGTGTTTCAAGGCCGTTATTCCTCGTTTATCCGCCAGGACTGGCTGGACAAGCTGGGACTCCCGGCACCGAAGACGACCGAGGAACTGTACACCACGCTCAAAGCGTTTAAGGAAAAAGATCCCGGCAATACCGGCGGCAAAACGATTCCGATGGGAATGGCGCTTTCAGCCGCTTCCTATGACCTGCTCGTATGGTCAGGCGTAAAAGGCGCGACCGAGGAAGAAAAGGCGACGCTCACCCAGCAATTGTCGGGGCGCGAGTTCCCGCTGCTGCTGCCGGGCCATAAGGATGCCGTCCGCTTTATGAACAAGCTCTATAATGAAGGCCTGGTCAGCCCGGATTTTGCGCTGGACAAGGATAAGAAGAAGCTGCAGCAGGACATTATGACCGGGAAGGTCGGCTTCTATACGGAGGATGTCGGAAGCAGCTTCGGCGATACGCCGGGCATCTATAAAACGCTGCAAAAAAATACGCCTGGCGCGAAGCTGCTGCCGATCGACACGATTTCCAACGCGGAAGGGAAATACGCCAAGGCGCTTTATCGCCCGGCGGGGATGTTCATCATGATTCCGAAGTCGAGCAAGCATCAGGCGGAGGCGATCAAATATTTGAATTGGATGTCCCAGAAGGACAACCTGTTTACGCTAATGAACGGGTTCGAAGGCAAGAATTACACGCTGGAAAACGGGCTGCCTGTCGGAGTCGATTCCGAGGAAACGAAAAATTTGATGTATAACTCGTCGGACATGGCGATTATCTCCAACGGCAGAGACTTCCAGAATGCGGACAAAAATATGGAAGCCATGGCGATTGCCACTCCCAAGGAGTACCGCAGCGATTATACGCAATCGCTCAAAATTTCCATGACCGACGGCTTTAATGAAATCCGCTTCCATACTCCGATCGATTCGGAAGCGAAATACGGCAAGACGCTTCAGGAGAAGTATGAGACGCTGCTCGTAAAATGTATGCTCGTCAAACCGGATGAGTTTGACAAAACGTATGACGCGATGCTGAAAGATTACATGAGCAGCGGCGGCCAGGAAATCGTCGACGAGCGCAAAGCGGCTTATGCGGCGGAGAAGAAAGGAAAGTAAATGAACGGACAACAGGCGGCGCGGACAAGCGGCAATGTGCTGCCGAGCGCGCTGCCCGCGTCCTGATTTGCGCATGCAGGGAGGATGCGAATGCATGGACTGCAGCTTCCCGCATGCTTTCTTTTTGCCGTGAAGTTCATCATCTGGGAGGACTTTTATGAAAGCCATCGCGTATGCTCGCCGCAATTGGCAGTGGTATTTGCTGCTGCTGCCGCCAATTCTTTATTTTACCGTGTTTAAATACGGGCCCATGTATGGCGTCATCATCGCCTTTAAGGATTACAACCTTTTCAGAGGCGTGTTCGACAGCCCGTGGATTGGGCTCAAGGCGTTCCGGGAAATATTTCGCATGCATGATTTTTATGTCGCGCTGCGCAACACCTTTTTGCTGAACGGGCTTGATTTGCTCGTTTCTTTCCCGGCCCCGATACTGCTGGCTCTGATGCTCAACGAGCTGCGTACGGGCTGGTTCAAAAAAAGCTCGCAATCCATATTGTATTTGCCGCATTTTATTTCCTGGGTCATCATCGGCGGCATGGTTTACCAATTATTTTCCACCCAATCCGGGTTGGTGAACGAAGCGTTAAGCTGGTTCGGGCTTGGCCCGTATCCGTTCTTATCGGACAAATATTATTGGCTGCTCACCTATTTGGGCACCGGCGTCTGGCATAGCGCAGGCTGGGGGACCATTATTTTTCTTGCGGCTATCGCCGGGATCAACAAGGATTTGTACGAAGCCGCCGAAGCGGACGGGGCGGGGCGGTTAGCCCGGATTTGGCATGTAACCCTGCCGGGGATTCGGTCGACGATTGTAGTGCTGCTCATATTGAAGCTGGGGGACATGGTTTCCATCGGATTCGAACGCCCCTATGTGATCGGGAACGTTACGGTAAAGGAATTTTCCGACGTGCTGAGCACGTTTGTTTATAGAGTCGGTCTGGAGACGGGACGCTACACCATTGCGACGGCGGTCGGGCTGTTCCAGTCGGTTGTCGGGCTTGTATTTATTTTGTCGGCCAATTACGCGGCGAAGAAACTGACGCACCAAAGTATTATTTAGTGAGAACAATCGGAGGGAAGGAATGTGCATGAGCCCCAAAACGGCGAACCGCGTCTTTGATCTCGTAAATACGGCGGTGATTGCGCTGCTGCTGCTGTTCAGCATGGCCCCGTTTTTGCATATCGCAGCGATTTCATTAAGCTCCAACGCCCCGATTTTGTCCGGCCAGGTGACGCTGTTCCCGGTTGAATGGAACCTGGAAGCGTATCGCCGGGTAGTAACCGATTCGCTCATGCTGCGATCGCTTGCGTTTACGGCGGCGCTGACGGTGCTGTATACGTGCATCAGCATGCTGATGACCATTTGCGCAGCCTATCCGCTGACCCGCACCGGGCTGTGGGGACGGCGTCCGCTGATGCTGTTTATCGTGTTCACGATGTTTTTCAGCGGCGGGCTTATACCGGAGTATTTGCTGGTGAAAGAGCTGCATTTGCTCGATTCGATGTGGTCGCTTATTTTGCCGCTGCTCGTCAGCCCGTTTTACTTAATTATTATGATTTCGTTCTTCCAGTCGATCCCCAAAGGCCTGGAGGAATCCGCACAAATAGACGGGGCCAGCCCCATCGTCATGCTGGTCCGAATCGTGCTTCCGCTGTCCGGTCCGGTGCTGGCTACGCTCGGCCTGTTTTATGCGGTCGGCCGTTGGAACGGATTCACGGATTCGCTGTTTTATATTACGAACCCCAAGCTGTACCCGCTGCAGCTCAAACTGTACCAAATGATCAAGAACAGCATGATAAACGATCAGCTGCAGATGGAGGGGCTGAACTTCGTGCAAGTTTTGCCGGACAGCCTGAAAGGCGCCAGCGTCATATTCGCCACAGTTCCGATCCTGATCGTGTACCCGTGGCTGCAGCGATATTTTATTTCCGGCACGATGCTCGGCGCCGTGAAGGAGTAGTGGAGGCCGGCAGCCGGGCCGGCTGGCGGGCTGCGCGAGCGCGGGGCGTCGGAGCGGGTCCGAGGCGAGGCGGCGGGCGCTGGAGCGGTGCCGGGGCGGTTCGGCCCGTCCTGTCACCGATTGGCACGACAACAAAACCGGATCAAAACCCGGACTGCTGCCTCCCCACTGCAAAAGGCGGTACGGCATCAAGACCCAGACTACCGAACCTGCTGCGAAAGACATTGCGCGGAGCTGTAGGACGATCATACAAACATCCATAGATGAACGAGGAGGAGCAGGCATGAACAATTTGTCATGGATCCGCAAGTACGAGCCGGCTATTTATTTCGACCGGAACGAGCCGTTCTTGCCGGTACGCGTCGGCGTTACTTTGTTGAAGCCGGGTGAGCGTTCCCCTTCCTTTAACCGGATGGTAGATACGTACGACCGGCGCGTCGAGACTATTATTGAATATGCGATTTATTGGGACTATGACATTCAGCATCTGTATGAGCTGGAGCATGTGTGGGTTTTCGTGGGCCAGGACGGAGAGGTGCTTGACTGCGAAGCCAGCTTTCACGGCAAATTTCTGCGGGGATTGCTGGCAGACCGCAGCAATGTTGAGGACGGTACGCATGTCCGGCTGTTCAGCCAGCCGGGGAAGCATGCGATGCTGCCCGATGCGGACTGGTTCCAGCTCGTCCCGAAGCTGTACCAATGCACATACGAAGAGGCCGGAAAAGACGGCTTGACTGTACCCGGCTTTTTAGCGGGCATTGTGCACACTGACGAGGGGATCAACCGGATGGTTGAAGCTTACTTGAAGACGCTGGCCTTCCGGCCGGCGATGACGTTTAAGCGCTGCGAATGGTCGGACGCGCACTATGTTTCGTGGCCCGAGCTGCTTGCGGAAATTCCGCAGCGCATACAGGAGCAGCTGAGTGAAATCCGCAGCCTGCATATTATGTGAAAACCGCCGCTCTGGCAGACAGAGCGGCGGTTTTTTTGGTGGGCTGTCGAAAACCCACCCGCTTGATCCGGTAGCCCAATGCTGACTGTTTTTACGCGAAGAAAGCCAGCGAAGGTTAGGTTGTCAAGAACCTCCCCACCCGCCAGATCCGATAGCACAATACTGAAACTGGTTTTTGCGCGAAGAAAGCCAGCAGAAGTCAGGTTGTCGAGCAACCCCACCCGCCAGAGCCAATAAGCACAAACTGACTGGCTTTGGGCGAAGAAAGCCTGCAAAAGTGCAGTTTTTTGCACGTAGATACGCAGGCCGCGTAAAATTCCTGCAATTGTGCAGGCTTTTCACTGACGCAGGGGCTCAAAACTCATTTTCGTCGAAAATTCCTGCACTTTCGCAGGCTTTTTGCTAAAATGGGCCTTTTCCGTGGAAAATTCCTGCACTTTTGCAGGTTTTCCCCTCGGCCTGGCCTGCCAACCCGCCTCACGCAACTCCGCTAAGCTGCGTTCTATCCCAACGCTGCGTCTCGCCCGGCGGTGGGTCAGACCCCGGCAATACCCGGGTGGCTCCTTCCGGCACACTCAACCGAGTGCCTGGACTTTCTCGAACGATCCGACCGCCGCTCTGGCACTCAGAGCGGTGTATAGGCCGCGCGGGGCGGGCCACTTGCGCGGCCTTACGGCTGCGCCTGTGTTTGCATGATACGGCGGTAATCGCCGGGAGTGATGCCGACCACTTTTTTGAAAGTGCGTCCGAAAGAAATGGCATGCGTGTAGCCTACCTGCAGGGCAATATTTTGCACCATATCATCGGTTTCGGTCAGCATCCGCTTGGCATGATCCATCCGCAGGCCGACTAAATAATCGACAAATTTGACGCCGAATTCATCCTTGAACCGCTGGCTGAAGTAGCGGCTGTTCACCGTGAACTTGTCGCTTAAATAATGAAGGGACAAATCCGGATTGCCGTAATGGGCTTCGATAAAAGCTTTCATCTCGTGCATGATGGCGGCATAACGGCCGGACTCCCGAATCAAGGCGTACTCCTGGTACCATTCGGTTAAAACAAGACGGAAGCCGCTGCGGAATTCATCGACGGTTTCCGCTTCTTCCAGGACGGTCAGCATCCGCGGGTAAAATTGCTCGCACCAAGCCTCTCTTCCCTCGCCCGAGAAATCCTCGAATTCCCGCTTGAACATATGCGTCAGGCGGCGCATGATGCCGATGATCTGATTATCCTGGTACGGATAGCGGGTCAGGTGGTCGAACAAACGGTCAAATTCCTGTTCCCACACCAGCGCGGTCAGCCTGAATTGCTGTACGATCTCTCGAATGATTTCGTAATAGCGGTAGCCCGCCTCATCATCCTGCTGAAGCAGCCGCCTATCGTAGGCGATAATCCGGTTCGTGCCGAACGACATTTTATATTGCAGCGCCAATTGCGCTTCGTCCCAAGTGCTGCGGATGTCCGGCAAATCCTTCACCTGACTGCCCAGCCCGATAGTAACCGTCAGCCCCGGCTGCTCTGAAGCCCAGGAACGGAAAGCTTCCAGCAGATGCGAAAAATGGCCCACTTCCCCGGAGGTCAAGTGCAGTACGGCCAAACGGCGGCCCGTTACCCACTCGGTCCAGACGTTCAACCCGTTTCGTTCGGCCTGCTCGCCAAGCACTTGGCTCAGCTCGAAGCGCACGAGCTTTCTTTCCCGGGAGTTGTACTGTTTTTGTACATCGGGATAGTGATCGATTTCGATAATAGCGGCCGCAAACCCCTCAAAATCCGGGTTCATCCCGTACCCCGTCAAGCTTTCCTGCCATTCCTGCGCGGCAATCGCCCGTTCGCCCGTAATCAGGTCCTGGAACAGCTGCTTTTTCCGAATGACCCTGTCTTCCAGATGGCGCTTCTCGTAGAGGTTGGTCTGGTCAATCAGCTTGTCGAGCGCTTTGCCGATAAAATCGAATTCATCCTGCTTGCCGCCGGAAGCCGCAGCCGGTGCATGTATCGTTTGCATGCGCTCTACGATTTGCTCCAGCGGCTTGTAGTTTCGTTTTGTAGCGATGACCAAAAGGATACCGCTGACGATAAACACGATGATCCCGGCGGCAATCCAGATGATCGATAAGTACGAAGGCCCGCCCAGCATCGGCCATGCTTTCAATCCGCTGACGAACCGCCAGCCGGTATAAGCGGAGAGGTAGTTCGTTACGATTTTGCCGCTGAGTTTTTGCTCTCCCGGCAGTCCGTTTGGCTGTGGTGCGTCAATACGCACTCCATCGCTCCAAATTTCCAAATGCGTAATGTCATGATTGATCATGCGCTGGGCCAGGCCGATGAGCGAATCCGCCCGCACATTGACGACGAACAACCCGTCATTCCCGAACGGGAGGAGGGCGTTTTTGTAAAGAGAAATGACCTGTTTCCCCGAATCCAGTTCGCTTTCCCTGTAAAGTCGGACAGGCGACCACTTGCGTTCATCAAGAGACGGCTTGGCAGCCGCTTCTTCAATAAAAGCGCGATCGGGAAAACTGGACAGCTTGTCCGTCAAGCCCGGTGTCAGCACGAGTCCGTCGGACGCACGGTACAAATAAACCGAATCAATAAAAGAATTTTTACGCAGCCACGATTTAAGCTCCATGGATGTATCGTAGAGCACAAACCCGGAGTTACCCGTTCGCGTACGCTCAAAAAAATGCTGAATCTGCTGGTTCGTGTTCACTTCTTCCGCAACGTTATATTCAATTTCTTTTAGCGTCGTCTGTATGGTATCCGTCACGACCTGCATGGAAATCCGGCTTGCTTTTTCGGCTTCCTGCTTGAACACTTCGCTGACGCAAATAACCGTGATCAGGATCATGACGGACAGGGCGATGAATAAAATGGGGGAGTACGAGAGCAGCAACTGTTTGTACCATGACTTATTCACACACGCGTCCTCCTTCGCTTAAAACCAAAACCTTCCTCCTTCATTATGAGCCGCTATGTTTTCCCTGTGTTTTCGGGATGTTAAGATTTTATTGTCATGAAACGAGTCGACGCGGGCGAAATAGTTTTGGGGAAAGCGGGAGGACAAGGCGGGACAAAGCAGGGTCGGGGAGAGCAGGGGAGGGCGGGGATCTTTCACAGATTGTACAAACAATTCAGTAATTTTCGACAAAATTCGCTAAATACAATAATATACAAAATAGGTATAATGATGAATGCTGAATTCTTTGCATAATTATATAAAAATGGGGTGTTTTTTATTAAAAAAGCCAAATGAAGATTTTTAATTTATGTACAATTTTTTAAAAATCATTGTAAATAAAAGGAGTGTAAAGATGCAATCCTATAAGAGACTAACTAGGCAATTATTCATGCTTTCATTAATCGTAATCTTCGTGTTTGTAAATTCCGGAATTGTAGCGGCGCAAAATAATAAGACATTACCAATTCCACTAAGTGAAGAGATTAAAAATTATCGCAAACAAAAGCCGACCGAACCTAATGTCAAAGAAGAAGCAAGTGCTGAAAAAATGGATTCCAAACAAATTAACAGTTTGGAAAGAAAAATTCCTGAACTAATAGTCAAGTTTAAAGATGAAACAAAAGCTGAATCCAGTAAAACAAAAGTGATGAAGAAGTTTCAATTAAATGCGCTGGATACAATAGATAAAAAGAAGGTGAAAGGAAAATCGAATAAATTCAATAAGAAGACTGAGTTACTTTCACTTGACGAACAAGAAGATATTAATAAGTTATAGAAGAATTTAAGAAAGATCCTAACGTAGAGTATGCACAAAAGAACTATAAACTGCAAACTACCGTCGCGACGTCTGATCCGTTATTTAGTAGTCAGTGGGCATTGTTAAATAGTGGACAAAATATATCAGGGCAGAGTGGCTATTCCGGTATTGACTTAGGAGCGACAAGTGCGTGGGATATCACCACTGGGGATTCTAATGTTGTAGTTGGTGTACTTGATAGTGGTATTGATATTACTCATACCGACTTAAAAGATAATATATACATAAATTCGAAAGAAATCCCTGGGAATGGCATTGACGATGATGGTAATGGTTATGTTGATGATATAAATGGCTATGATTTTGTAAATAAAGACAACACGGTTTTTGATGGTGATTCATCTGATATTCACGGCACACATATTGCTGGAATAATCGCAGCCGGAACAAATAATGAAGGAATTATAGGTATTGCACCTAACGTTAAGATTATGCCTCTTAAATTTATTAACGGCAATTCCGGTTATACTTCAGATGCAATAGAAGCAATCGAATACGCAAAAACAATGGGTGTAAAGATAATAAACGCTAGTTGGGGGGGATTCGAATACAACCAAGCATTGTTAGATGCTATGCAGAATTCGGGTATTCTTTTTGTCAGTGCTGCTGGTAACAATGGCCAAGACATATCAAATAGACCCTTTTACCCTGCAAGTTTTAATATTCCTAACAATATCTCAGTTGCAGCAATAAACAATAAAGGTTCATTGGCCCAATTTTCTAATTATGGAACGGGAGTGGATATTGCAGCTCCTGGTGTTAGTGTCATGAGTACATTACCTAATAATAAGTACGGCTTTTTAAGTGGTACATCAATGGCAGCTCCTTTTGTAGCTGGGACTGCAGCATTACTATATTCCAAGGAGCCAGAATTAAACTACCAAACTGTAAAAAATAGGATTATGACAAATGGTTTAAGGCTCTCAACGTTGGTTGGTAAAGTTAATAGCGAAACAATGATTCAGGTTAATAATAGTTTAACTAATTCAGGAAATCTGCCTTATACGTTCAGGGATGACGAATCAGCAGATAGAGATGATTTATCGCTAGAGCAGCAATTGGTAGAAAACGGAATTTTGAAGTTAAAAACCATACCTGCTATGCCCGACTCCATGTACCCACAGCCGATCTCAGTTACGGGAGCAACTTATGGCGTAACAGAAACAACTTATCAGAGAACTAGCGCTATTAGTTCTCAAGCAACACCATCATTAACTATCAGCAATTTGAATGCGACATCTATGACTGTAAATGCAACATTCCCAATATCCGGACAATACGGAAATGGTTTATTCTACTATGATTATAAAAGGGAAAAATGGTACGATATTTCCGGAACTTGGTCTACAGCAAGCGGTACATATAACGTAAAAGACTTAGATCCTGGATCGATATACCTAGTGCAGTTAGTATGGTACACGGATAGCACAAATTCTTGGAATAGGCATGAATTATACCAGCAACCCAAAACACCTTATGATGGCCCAGAAGTATTATATCGAAAAGACGGTAGTTATGTTTTTACAAATCTTGAATCTTATGATTTAAATGTCATTAATTCAAGTAATCTCACGAGATGGTTAAATCATTTGGATGCTGCATACCTATCGTACAAAGATTTAACGGGAACCCCCCCTTACACCGGTCAGAAGATAGAGATCCGATCAACACGTAATGATCTCGGTGGAGCATGGGCTTGGGCAGGTAACCCGATTTTATGGAGCCAACCTTGGATCAAAAATCAGCTTTTGATGCGAACTATTATGATGACTGGTCCTTCGGAATTCTTATAAAACGGATTCGCAATGGAGTTATGATAAGACCTTTGCAGTAGGTAAGTATCATAACGATGCGCTTACCTATTGTTTTATACGACTTAAGGAAACTATAGGGTGGCAACCATTTAAAGACACTTTTAGAAACCTAAGCAAGATGCCATCTAGTCAGCTTCCCGCATCAAATATCGGTAAGTTTAATCTTTTCATGAGTACTTTGAAGTATTACTCTAATTATGACGTTCTTTCAACATTTACTTCCTCAGAAAAACAGTTAATTGGTAATGCACTTGGCGGTGTTGTTGCTTATGATGGATCTAATAATATAGCTAAACCAGATTGGTATAAATTTACTTATAACGATCCATTTGGAGAAAGTGTGGATGTATATCTTTCTGACATTGGTGGAAGTGCCGGAGAAAGTACGAAGTCCATTAAAGCAATAGCAAAACGCAGTAGTGAAACACAGTGGAATGAATACTTATTAACTAGTGGAAGTTGGTATAGTACTGGAGCCGTCTACGCTGGTGCACCTGGGCAAGCTGGAGGTATATCGGTAGCATCGGTCGAAACAATGGCGCTACCCAGTATCAAAGATATTCAGCAAGCCATTGAAGACAAAAAGAACGAACTAATTACTATGTTTTATGATAAAGTCGGAATTGATCCGTCTGAATTAACGGACGAAGATAAAAGGATGCTTACTCTAGGTATTGCTTATGGAGTAGACGATAATGTCTATTTTGGAGCAGCCCAATGGATATCACGAAAAACTGCGCCAGAAGATAACTACTATTACATGCGAGCGAAGGCATTTACGGATACTGTTTTTACTGCGGCATATACAATGGCTGCGGCGGGAAGTGCCGCGGCAGCAGCTCAGGCTTTAATTAACTCTGGTACGATGGGAGCAATGGCATTAGCGGCTAGTCCAACGGGTGCTGGCGGTGCTGCCTTAGGAACAGCTGCTGTAGAGGAATTAGCAAGAGCAGCAGCCATGTCTGGAGTTTCATTCATATCGGGTAAGATGGCTGCTCGATCACAAGGGATAGTTAAAGCTAGCGTAGCTAAACTTAAGGAAACGCTCGGATATAAGATTCGAAATGTTGCTGATGACATTCTTGATCGGATGGAAGCAGCAGGAGGACATACTTAAAAAAAACATGTTTCTATGACAAATAATGAATTAATAAATAGAGCTGTTACAGAAGTAGAAAATGTAACTTCTTTTACTGATAAAAGTACTGCGATAAAGGCTGTCCAACAGAATCTTCGAAAAAATGCAGGAAAAATTGAAACTTATTTAAATGATTCCTCAAATCAAAGCTACCTTATAGTCAACTGTTCTCATAGTTACGAAATTGGATACGGTGCGCAAGCAGGTTCTCAGCATATTACTTACGGTTTAACACAGTCTAGAATGTTTATAGTAAAAGACTCAACAATGGAGTTGGGGTTTAAAATTATTACCAGTTATCCTGTTTTTTAATTTCTAATTTTAGTATTTTGTAAACACATAAAATATAGCAGGTAAGGTCTAATATGACTTTACCTGCTATATTAAGGGGAAATATATATGACGATAAGAATAGAATTTAATAATCTCTGGACATACGATACTTCAATGCCCTCAAAAGAAAGAAAAGGAAAAGGAGGAGAGTTACCAATTGAATTTTTAAATGACACTGTTATGACCCATGTTCATGGGGAATTAAGCATTAAAATATCAGGAAGAGTAGTCCCACATATGGGAGTAGCTTCAGCAGATGATGTATGCATCGGATATTGGATTGAAATGCTTACAAAGATGCTTAAGTCATTTAATATAGGACATAAGATTTTTATCATAGAAGGGGGAGAACAAGGAAAACCGGCATATAAATTTGAAAAGCAAGATGACAATATTTATCTTTCAATTATAGAATCTATACTCGGTGGTAAGGGTGACCCTAATTGGATTCATGTAGAGTTCAGCTACCCAGACTTTATAAACGCATTTAATGAATTCAAAGAGTCTTTTTTAAAAGAAATCATGAAAGAAGCACCAAATATTTTTTCTCACTGGCATGCTAAATTTTCTGAATTTTTATGAAGAGGTACTGATATCAACAAGAGTAATTTTCAAACGATAATATACTTTTTTAAAGAATATCTAGATGGAATTAACGGCGGTGGAACATTCTCAATTGAACAGCTAATAGAATTTTTCGAAGAATTGGAAAAAAATGGTATTAAAACAAACATAACTCAAGAATTAAAACTTGCAGAGCTAGAGATGAAGCTAAATGATTGGGAGGTTAATTCGGAAATTCAAGGTTTATATAAGAAATATGGAAAAAATAGGACAAAAAATATTATCGGGAAGTTATTAAATAAGTTTCCCTGATGATCCAATAAGAAGTATAAAAAAAATGCCTAGTATGGGCTATTTCGGACCAGATGATGTAGATATTTTTGATTGGACAGACATATTTAAAATGCTGTTGAAAGAATTGCAAGTTTCAAATTTCAGCTCTTTCAATTATCAAGTACCAGAACAAGGAGGTCCAGTATATCATTTTACTCGTCAAGGAAATATGATTTATAGTTCAATTTTGAAGTCCGATGTTACCGGCGCTAAATCAAATCCTTACTGGCAAAATATACACTGTTTTTATGATGATCTGGTAGAAGAAATTAATAATTTTTATAGGGGTCTTTACTCAGAACTGAAAAAACAAATACCAGGAGAAGTAGAGAAACTATGGGAGAAACGAGGACCTGATAGACTACAATGATACTTCTTCGAGAGTCCATGACGAATGAGATGAGATACGAATTTTGTTAAAGAACTACGGTCCTGATAAAGTAATTTGGGATATAGATGATTTATCAAAAAAGCCCCCTTGGGGCGATAAGATAAGTACTGATATCACAAATTTATCTGATTATTTCGTTACTAGCGAAGGGAAAAACTTGTTTGAAGTTATGGTTAAAGCCATAGAACAAGCCAATCAACGAAAGTGTAACTTAGAAATCGAAGGTCTATAGTTTGTAATTCGTGGGTGTTGGATATTAATAAACACCCTTTTCTTTTGACCTAATCCAATGCTTGATTTGCACGAGTTGAAAGGACATAAAAAGAGATCCGAATATTGATGTGGGTTTTTATATTTTAACTTCTTTTCCAATATTCTAGGAAAGTGGGATTAGCGTGGCAAAGTTACTTAATTCCGGGTGTAAATTTTGAAGAAACACTCGAGGTGGTGAATAACTATAAGAATACTGAAGATGAAGAACATATTAAAGGACTTTTAAGGGAAGTAGAGTTGTTGCTTGAAAAAGAGGAATGGGATTTTGTGAAGGAATTTGTCAAAACTCACGGTATGCGGGTTTTAAATGCTGATAAACCTAAATTATTGATTGAAGTTAT
Source organism: Paenibacillus sp. sgz302164 (assembly GCF_056120505.1). Classification (NCBI taxonomy): domain Bacteria; kingdom Bacillati; phylum Bacillota; class Bacilli; order Caryophanales; family Paenibacillaceae; genus Paenibacillus; species Paenibacillus sp. sgz302164. The sequence continues at coordinate 208,996 of NZ_JBVYOL010000011.1, forward strand.
TATACGGGGGTTATCATAAAAAATTTTGCGATTCTTTCTTTAGATTTGATTCTCCATGTTCGCAGATATGTGAGCATGGAGAGTTTTTTCTACATGGATGAGAAATGGTTAAACAATGCATTAATTTGAGACTGTCAAGAAAAAATGTAACCTTTGAAATGCGAATCTAGCAAACGATAGTGCCGCGGCTTGATCCGGAGCCTCTTTAAAACCAAATACTATAAATATGTCCTTGAGATTGAAGAATGTAAGCGTCAAACCAATCACACCTGTTCGTAAGCAGAGCAATCCCTCATAATGAATCCATCATGTCAATGCTAGAACGCAAAAGTCACTGGCCAAGCGCAGAAAACCTGCAAAAATACATCTTTTTGCTCATGGATGCGCCGGCTTCGAAATATTCCTGCAATTGTGCAGTTTTTTTTGCAAATAATTGAACCTGGGGCCCTCCTGATCGGAAATTCCTGCACAATTGCAGGCTTTTTCTCCAAATGGGCCATTTACATAGAAAAAACCTGCACAATTGCAGGTTTTTCCCAATGCGCGCCTCTCACGACGCGCGTTGCGGCGCTGCCCGGCGGGTGGGCGTGTCGCCCAGCCGGCCTCTTCACAAAGCCGCGGCTGCGTAAAAGTTGCCGCGCGCCGGTTTTGCCGCGCCGCGCAGCTCCCCGCGCGCGGTATTGCGCTGCATGCCGCCGGCCTTGCCCCGCCCGCAGCTCCCCGCGCGCGGCTTCGCATCGTCGCCGCCCCGCACGCGGCTTTCACTCCTCCGCTTCGGAGAAGTGTTCCTTGCAAAAAGCCGCTACGACGGCTTCCTCGTCGTTTTCNGCCCGCAGCTCCCCGCGCGCGGCTTCGCATCGTCGCCGCCCCGCACGCGGCTTTCACTCCTCCGCTTCGGAGAAGTGTTCCTTGCAAAAAGCCGCTACGACGGCTTCCTCGTCGTTTTCCAGCTCGAAATCAAGCAGCTGCTCCGTGCTTTTTTCAAAAATCTCGTGCTTCACGATGCCCTCCCGGCTTTCCTCCACGCTGTAAATGACCCGCACGTACAGGCCTTTGTCCGTATACAGCTCGTCGTCTTCCGGAACCTCGATATCGATCAGGAACTCGTACCGCTTTCCGTTCAAAATGCCGAATGGGTCTTTAATAAATTCGACCGTATATCCGGTAATGGTCAGCATAAATGTTCATCTCTCTTCTATTCAAAATGATTCCTGCAAAAGCACGCCTTCCGGCAGCAGCGCTTCAACGTGAGCGCGCAGCGCTGCCGATTCGTGCAGCTCCCCGCCTAGTATCGCGATAATCCCGCTATCCTCGCGGGTACGGATCAGGCGGCCGATGCCCTGCTTCAGGCGCAGCAGCATATAGGGCAGATCCACCTCTGCAAAAGGGTCCGCCGCCGCCTGGCGCTTCGCCATAAAGACCGGATCGTGCGGCGGAAAAGGCAGCGACCACACGATTACATTGGACAGCGACGGCCCGGGCACGTCCAGCCCTTCCCACAAGCTGACCGCGCACAGGATGCTGGGCTCGTCTTGCTGAAACGCCGCGATCAAATGGCTGATTTCGCCGTCTCCCTCGAACCGGAAGCGCATATCCGCACACTCCGGGAAGCAGGCGATTTCTTTTTTAAAACGCTGCAATTCCTCCTGTGTCCGGAACAGGATTAAAGCTCTGCCTTCCGTACGCGCCAGCAATTGTGCGGCGGCTTGCATTTTTTCCGCGAATGTCCCGGCGCCCGAAGGCCATTTGGGAGCGACGACGCTCATTCGCTGCCGGTAATCGTAAGGCGAATCGACGGTGAAGGACAGGTAGCGCTTGACGCCCAGGCTGTTCACGACAAAGTCAAAGGAGCCGTCGACAGACAACGTAGCCGAAGAAAATACGATCGGCATCCGGGAAGCGAAGACCCGTTCTTTCAGCACTTCCTTTACCGTTCTCGGCATGATGACGAGGGTGAGGCCGGTTATGCTTTTCGACGCCCAGCAGATCGGATTTTCCTTCTGCCGGAACAGCTGCAGCGCCTTCTGCATCATCTCCATATGCTCTTCGACGATGCGAAGCTGGTAGTCGTCGAGCGTGAAAAGCTCGCTCTCAAACACAAGCTCCTCCTCGATGGTCGCGAGCAAAGCGCAAAACAAATCGATCTCGCGCAGCAGCGAATCGCTGACCTCGATCTGCAGCAGATTCGAGCCGGCTATCGGCTTGCACTGGCGTTCCAGCAGAGCGAAAAGCGACTCGCTTTGCTCGATCGCCTCGTCGATCCGCATAGCCAATGATTCGCGGATCTCCCCTTTTAACAGGCGGGTGATCAGCTCTTCGAATGCGGCATGCTTGAGCTTGTACGTCAGCGCTTTTTGCGCGGCGGATTCCAGCAGGTGGCCTTCATCGAAGACGACGGCGCAGTGGTCCGGCAGCAGCGGCAATTGGCCTTCCCGGCGCCGGCCCTCATACGTCCACACATGCTCCATGTAAAAATCGTGCGAACAGACGATCAAGTCCGCAGCGCGCCTGTAATGGTCGCGCGACAACGTTTGCCCGCAGCGGTGCCGTTTGTCGCAGACGAAGCAATCCTGGAAGGAATCCCAGCCGATTCGGTTCCAAGCGGTATCGTCCATATGCGGATAGTCCTTCCGGTCGCCGTAGGCGTAGAACGACTGCAGAGCCTCATAAGAATGAACGAAATCCGGCAAACGGTCGTAAAGGTCTTTGTACAGCTCCACATCCTCGTACCCGAACCTTGCGCTGTCAAGCTTTTGCAGGCATACGTACTGATCGGGGGATTTGGCCAGCCGCGCATCAACCGTCAAATTCAGATGCTGCGCCAACTTGGCAAGATCGCCCTGCGGCTTGACCAACTGCTCGATCAGCGATTCGTCCGCACAGGCGATAACCGCCGGTTTTTTCATATAGCGCGCGTAGCAGATCGCATACAGCAAGTATACGAGCGTTTTTCCCGTCCCGACTCCCGCTTCTGCGAAAATCGTTTGCTTCTCGGCAAACGCCCGTTCCAGCTGGAACGCCATATAAATCTGCTCGTCGCGCACCTCAAAGCCGGATTCCGGCAATATATCGTAAAACACATCCGCAACCCATTCGCCCACCTGCTGAATGAAAGGCTTGGAATGCTCATAATTAAAAGGATACCGCTCCACTGTGGCCGTGCCTCCATGATCGTAGTAATGAACAGTATATTATCACATGCTGCTGCAATAAAAGCAAAGAAAATAATCAATCACCGTTCATACTCCTGCGAATGAAGGCGCCGAGCCTTCCCGCTTACAGCTTTCCGCCGCTTTGTTTGACCTGGGCCGTGCCGTCCGGATGGCCGGTAATGACCAAATCGGCCATTTGGACGAACAGACCGTTTTCAACGACTCCCGGGAGCATATTGAGCCGGCTGTTCAATTCGGAAGGGGAATGGATCGCCGAAAAACGGCAGTCCAAAATATAGTTTCCGTTATCTGTAACGAACGGAGCTTGATCCGACTTCCGCAATACAGGCGTGCAGCCCATATCGGCGATTCGCTTGGCGGTAAGCTCCCAGCCGAAGGGAACGACTTCAACCGGCAAAGGGAACGCCCCCAAAGCCTGGACCATTTTCGTCTCATCGACGACGACAATGAAGCGGGCGGAGTACGAGGCGATCATTTTTTCCCGCAGCAGCGCGCCGCCGCCGCCTTTGATCAGATCGAAACGAGGGTTCACCTCGTCCGCGCCATCGATCGTAATATCAAGCGGAGCGGTAATTTCGGAAAGCTCCAGCAGGGGAATTCCCCATTCGCGGGCCAGCCGCTCGGTTTGCTTCGAGGTCGGCGCAGCCTGGATGCGCAGCCCTTCTTTCACCCTTTCGCCGATTCGGCGAATAGTCCAATAAGCGGTTGAACCTGTACCGAGTCCGATCCGCATTCCGTCTTGCACGTATTCCGCGGCTTTCTCGCCTGCAGCTTGTTTCCCGTCCATAGTTTTGTCCTCTCCTTTGATGAATTCCTTCCTTAATTATTGTAGCCGTTCCGGAGAAAATATTTCACCCAGCGCGAAGGTGTCCCGTTTCGCTTTGGCATGCCGGATCAATTGAAATCATGTTCATGATTGTATTTTACCTCTTCGGCACAAGTTTTGCTCAATTATCTTAAAATTAAAATATTTAATATTGAGATAAATAGGCGCCGAGCAGACGGTGGAATTTGTTCCACCGAAGCGAAAAAGGCGAACTTGTTCAAAAGAGAAGGATGCAAAGCCACGGGGCAAATTTTTACGGGGTTGGTCAATTCTATGGCGGGTCCGAAGCGGGACAAAAGCGCGGAATGGCCGTGCAGCGTTCAGATCTGCACGGCCAAAGGATCGGTTGATTAGCTGGCGGATGAAGAAACATCGCCTGTTGTGATCGGGTTGCGGACGATTTTCACTTCATAAAATGTAATTTTGTTCGAAATGATGTATTCAGGTATGGTCCGATGGGAGTGGGATTCCCGGAAAGCATCGCTTTTCGTCCAGGCGTTAAAATCTTCCTTGGAGTTCCAGCGCGTCACGACGCTGACTTCATCGTATTCCTTCATGCTTTCCGTCAAATGCACTTCCAGGCCAAGAAAGCCTTCCATATATTCGACCTTGCCTACCTTGTCGAAGCGCTCGATCAGTTTGTGAGCCTCGCCTTTCCTGATTTGCGAAGTGTTGGTTACGATAATCATGGATAATTCCTCCTTGGGTTTGGGTTTCATTGGAATAATAACAGGGTAGTCGTCTTCGAACTTGACCCTGGCATCAATGTGATAGACTTCCTGCAAAAACCGGCTGGTCAACATTTCCTTCGGTTCACCCGTTTGAACGACCTTGCCGCGTTTCATGGCAATCATGTAATGGCAGTAAGCTGCCGCCTGCTGAAGATCGTGGAGCACCATTACAATGGTAAGCTTGTAGTCCCGGTTAACCGCCTGCAGCATCTCCATCACATCCAACTGATGGGCAATGTCCAGATAAGTCGTCGGTTCATCCAGCAGGAGAATATTTGTTTGTTGAGCCAAAGCCATGGCGATCCGTACTTTTTGCTGCTCACCTCCCGATAAAGTATGAAACATGCGGTTTTCATTTCTTGCGGTGCCGGTCGCTTGAAGCGCCCAGTCCACGATTTCATGATCGGCCCGGCTCATGCGGTCAAACAGCCGCTTGTAGGGCGAGCGTCCGTATGCAACCAGCTCCCTGACCGTTAGTTCGGGCAGCTGCTCTTTGGATTGGGTAAGCATGGCTACCGTTTGAGCGAACTGCAAGGAGCTGTAGGCTTTAATGGATCGGCCGTATACGTCGACATCTCCGCTGTCCGGCTGCTGCAGCCGGCTGATGATTTTGAGCAGTGTGGATTTTCCGGAACCGTTCGGGCCGACGATGGCCGTCATTTTTCCGACCGGGAACGACACAGACAGATCGTGCAGCTCAAAACCTCCGAGAGCTAATTCGATTTGCTTCGTTTCGACAGCGCTCATCCCGACATTCCCCGTTTCTTCAGCAAGTATAAAAAGAATGGCGCACCCAGCACGGCCAGCAGAATACCGACCGGAAGCTCGATAGGGTCAAAGGCCGAACGGGCCAACGTATCGGCAAATACGACCAAAACAGCCCCGCCCGCAACGGACAATGGGAGCAAAAAACGGTAATCGCCCCCGACCAAAAGCCGGACGGCGTGAGGGACCACCAAACCGACGAAGCCGACCAGGCCGGCGACACTGACGGCGGCTCCTGCCAGCAGGGAGGAGAGCAGAATCAGCAAAAACCGCTGAAATTCGACCTTCTGTCCGAGCAGTTTGGAAGCATCGTCTCCAAGCAGCAGCAGGTTGGCCGGTTTAATGGCGAACAGGGACAGCACAAGGCCTGCAATCGCATAAGGGGCCATGAACGATAAATGATGCCAGCTTTTGCCGTTAAGACCGCCGGACAGCCAGGGGAGGACAGCTTGCACCCTGTCGCTGTAAATCACCATGAACCCGTTGGTGATGGCGCCCAGCAGCGCGTTGATGGCAACGCCGGCCAGCACGATTTTCAGCGGTGAAGAGCCTTTGCTCCAAGCCAATAAGTAAATGAACACCGATGTGGCGAAAGCTCCGGCAAAAGCAAGCGCAGGCAGCAGGAAGCTGAGCTGCGGAAATACGATCATGGACATGATCGCAGCCAGTCCTCCGCCGGCGGACACTCCGATGATGCCCGGATCTGCGAGCGGGTTTTTCATGACGCCTTGCAAGAGCGCGCCCGATGCCGCAAGACAGGCTCCGACGAGCAGCCCGATCAGCACGCGGGGAAGCCGGAGGTTCATCACGATTTTATGCTGAAGCGCCCCGCCGGCGGAGGTAAACACCTCCCAAATTTCATGAAGCGAAATCGGGACGGAGCCGTAAGTGAGGCCATAGAAAGTAACGGCAAGCACGAGGACGGGAGCGATAACGAACCCCCATTTTCGGCGAAAACTGCGCTGCTCCAGATTCATAGGTTTATTTCACCGACTGCAGCAGCTTATGCAAAATTTCAAGCGATTCTGTCACTCGCGTTCCCGGGTTCGTTCCGAACAGATCGGCGGGAAGTACCTCGACCCGGTTGTTTTTGACCGCATCCAGGCTGCTCCAGGCTGCATGTTGCGACATTTCCTTCATGAAGCCTTCTTTTACCTGATCCGGGTTCGTATGGCTCATCAGCAGCACGAGCTGCGGATTCGATTTTACGATTTTTTCCGAATTGAGCTGCGCGTACTGGGGGTAGCTTTCCAACTTCGGATAATCAGCCGCAATGTTGTCCCCGCCGGCCTTGGCCAAAATATCCCCGCTTAACGAATTGTTCAGCGCAGCCATATACGTGCCGGGAGCCCCGTAGACGAGCAGAACCCGGGGCTTGGGAGCGCCGTCCTTGGCCGCATAAGCTTGCAGCTTTTCATCCATTCCCTTGATGAGTTCGGCCGCTTTGGTTTCTTTTTGCAGCAGCTGCCCGATAAGCTGAATCTGCTTCTTAATATCGTCAATGGAATTGGCCGACGAGAGCACGACTTTGGCGCCGAGAGACTCGACGGACGGTATATCCTTGTTGTTCATCGGATTGTTGCCGAGCACGACATCGGGGCTGAGCAGGGCGATTTTTTCCAGATCGATACCGTGGGCGGAGCCGATCGGCAAAGCTTTTTCCGCTTCTTTTACCCACACGGGCGAGGTGGAGGCAGGTCTGCCGACTACTTCGGCCCCCAGCGCGTATACAATATCCAATTCGCCGTTGCTCAGCGCAGCTACTTTTTTCGGCACCTCGCTAAATGAAACGCTTCTCCCGGCAAAATCCTTGACGGTCACCGCTTGCGAGGCGGAGGATGCCGCAGCTGCGGATCCTTCTCCGGAAGGCTGCCCGCAGCCCGAGAGGAGCAAGAGCGCTAATATGGGACTTAAAAACGCTGTATTTCTCAAGAACCTAATCCTCCTGTCATTGCTGCAAAAGCTCCCCATCCGCCGGAGCCGATCGGCACCTATGAGGATGAAAATGGGGGCATCGCCAGTTATTTTCGGGGCAGTTCGCCGATCAGCAGCATCGGCCGTTCGACTCGCCCCGCTAGAGTTAGCGCTTCTGCTCGGCAATTCCGCAGAAAACCTGCAAATGTGCAGCTTTTTGGCCCACTGATTGCCTTGCAGCATAATATTCCTGCAGATGCGCAGGCTTTGCCGCCTAAACCCGGGCTCGGATCCATCTCGGGCGAAAATTCCTGCACTTTTGCAGGCTTTCTCATCAACTCTGCCGCTTACGCTGTAAAAGCCTGTTGAAAAACCCCGCGTCAGTGGCGATAACTACAATCTGCCCGGCTGCTCGAAGAAAACCTGCAAAAATACAGGAATCTGCGTCCTTGATCGCTGGCCACGAACAATTCCTGCAAATGTGCAGGCTTTTCAGCGGGGACAGGGGCTCAGGCTCACTTTCAGCAAAAATTCCTGCACTTTTGCAGGCTTTTCGCTAAAATAAGCCAAGTTCGGAGGAAAAACCTGCACTTTCGCAGGTTTTTTCCCTAGCACGATGCCTCCTGGCCATTTGTTCAGTTCCGCGACCTCACAAGGAGGTGTGCGCCCAGAAAAAGCGGCTGTCCCTCCAATTAGGGCCCTCGCTGCTTCCCATAGCCCTAACTGAGTGTCGCGACTTTTCGGGCAGCCTGCACTTTTACAGGCTTTCGCCCCGCTGGGCCGCTTCATGAACGGCTGCTTGTTCCGCCCCTCAATCCTGGCCTCCTCGGCTTAGTCGCTCCAAAAGCCCCCACGCCGCCGGTGGCATAAGCAGTGAATCGATAATCATTCTCAACATTAAATTTAAATGAGAATGAATATCATTGTCAACATATTTTTGGAATGATTACCCAGATGTGATGATAAAAAGGAGTTGACATTTTCCAAAAGAGTAGGATATTATCAACCCGTCGAGAATGATAATCATTATCTTTCGAATAATAGAGTTGGAGGTAGAAGCAAGGCGATGAAGAAGAGGTTGACTTTACCGTTGTATGTCATAGCGCTGTTGTGGATGCTGCACATGCCGACTGCACCCTTTGCCCAGGCGGCTTCCGGCCTGTCGGACGGCACATACAAGATCGACTATGTCATTACAAAAGCCGAGAACGAGTCCGTCTCCATGGCTAATGATTATTTTGAAAAGCCGGCTGTGCTGCAGGTGAACAACGGGGAAATTACCGGCAAAATTCAAATCAATCACAGCAAATGGATCACCGCATTCAAAACGGCGAAGGGCGGCGATTTTCCTGATGCAGAGGTAATCCAAAGCGATAAGGGCGGGGATACGCGTGTGGTTCAGTTCAAGATCGAAGACCTCGGCAAACCGCTGCTTTCGAAAATTCACGTAACGGTGCCGGAGATCGATTATGACCACGATTATACGATCCGCTTTATGTTTGATCAAAAATCGCTTAAGGGGTCCGGAGCTGCGCAGGGCGAAACGAAAAATAAAGATACATCCGGTAGCAAAACGCCCCCCGTCAAAACAGAATCCGTCCAAACGAACTCCAACAAAACGAATTCCATCCAAGCAAATACAGCAGTCACGAATCCGCAAACCGGAGACGAAGCCCCTATCGCGCTTTTGGCAGGCATGTTAGCCGTTTCGGGCTTGTTTGTTGTCTACCAGCTAAAAGTTAAAAAAACCAAGGAGGAGAGATCAAGTTGAACTCACGCTTTTTAAAAACCGTATCCGCTTCGGCAGTGATATTTACTTTACTCGCATCCGCTCAAAATCCGCTTGCCCATGCGCTGGAACCTGCTGGCGGGCTAGGAAGTTCAACGGTCAGCGCCACTACCGTCGCTTCTAATCCGCACGGCATTGCCGACGGCACCTACAGCATGGCTTACGAATTCCATAAGTTCAATACCGATCAAGTATCGGTCATGCAGCAATATGTCGTAAATCCCGGCCGGCTGTTGGTCAAGGGCGGGAAAATGTTTGTTCAGATTACGCTGAAACAAAGCAAGGAAATAACGGGTTTCAAACTTGAAACCGCAGGAAGTTTGGCATCGCCGGAGGTGGTCGCTTCCGACGAACAGAGCAATACGCGCACCGTGCAGTTCGAGGTCAAAGACTTGACGGCTACGGTTAAGGGCTGGGTAAAAATTTATTGGCAGGTCAGCTCCGAGTTTCTCTACGATCACGAATACGATATCGATCTGACTTTCGATAAATCGACGCTCAAGGCAGTTCCGGGGAGCACCGCCCAGCCGCCAAGCAAGGAAGTGAAACCGGCCGTCGCGAGCATCCCGGATCTGGACAATCATTGGGCGCGGGCTTCCGTGGAGCAGGCTGTAGGGCTCAATGTCGTAAACGGGTATGAAGACGGTACTTTCCGCCCCGATGGCGAAATTAACCGGGCGGAATTCACAGCGATACTGAGCCGGGCGTTGAAGCTTGAAGCAGGGAGGCAGCCGCTCAGCTTTACAGATGCGGCGAGCATTCCCGAATGGGTTAAGCCTGATCTGGCCTCCGTCGTCGAAGCGGGCATTATCGGAGGATACGATGACGGTTCGTTCCGTGCCGACCGCAGAATAAGCCGGGCCGAGCTGGCGGTCATCGTCGTTCGCGCGTTGAAGCTGAAGGTGGATGCCAATGCGCTTCCGCCCTTGTCGGATGCGAATCTGATACCGAAATGGGCGCAAGCGGAAGTAGCAGCAGCCTATCAAGCGGGGGTCATTAGCGGAAGGAACAACAATTTGTTCGCTCCTGATGAAAGCGCGACGAGGGCCGAGGCCGTCAGTCTGATCATGGCGCTGATCAAAGGCGCGAAATGATCGAAAGGAGCGGTCCAGTTAGCATGCATATGAAAACATGGATGAGCGGTTCATTCCTTGCGATGGCTCTACTCTTGTCGGGCTGCGCCGGCAATTCGGCAGCTGGCGAGCCGCCAAGCGGAGAAGTGCCGGCTGCGTCAAACGCGCAGACTGCGGAACCGGCCGCGGCCGACGCCGGGAAACACCGGATCGTATCGACGACTGTGGCGGCAGCCCAATTCACCGATGCGCTGGATCTGGATTTGGTCGGAATTCCTACGAGCTCGAAGGTTTTGCCCAAACGTTACGATGGAGTGACCAAGGTCGGAAACCCGATGGCCCCCAATATGGAGATCGTCAAATCGCTTGAGCCGACGGAAATATTGTCCGTAACAACGCTTGAATACGACCTTGCTCCGATGTTTAAAAATGCCAACCTGGAAGCCAACTTTCTGGATTTCACCAGCCTGGACAAAATGAACAAAGCGATTCTCGATATGGGAGAGCGGTACGGGCGGCAAAATCAAGCGGGTGCTCTGGTAGACGGGTACAAGGCCAAGGTTGAACAGATCAAACAGCAAATCGAAGGCAAACCGCAGCCGAAGGTGCTTATTTTGCTTGGCGTGCCGGGCAGTTATCTCGTTGCGACGGAAAACTCTTATATCGGTGACCTGGTAAGGCTGGCGGGCGGAAAAAATGTCGTGGAAGGCGAAAAGGTGGAATATTTGGCTTCCAACACGGAATATTTGCAGAAGTCGAACCCGGATGTGATTCTGCGTGCCGCCCACGGTATGCCGGAGGAAGTCGTCAAAATGTTCGATAAGGAGTTTAAGAAGAACGATATTTGGAAGCATTTTTCCGCTGTGCAAAATAACAGGGTGTATGACTTGCCGGAAGAACTGTTCCAAACTACGGGAAATTTTGCTGTAGGGGAAGCACTTGATGCAACGGTAAAAATGTTGTTTCCCTGAACGAATCTCTGAACATGCGTCAACTACTAACGAAGGAAGCCTGAGATGAATAAAAAAGTATGGAGTATATCGGGAGTCATTGTGCTCCTCCTCGCGGTCTTGATCTATTCCGCCTGCACGGGCAGCATTCAGGTGAGCGGGTCACGGCTGCTCCATGGATTGTTGACGGGAACTGACAAGCAGGTGGAGGTCATACGCGATCTGCGGCTGCCTCGCATAATTGTGGCATCGCTTGTAGGGGCGGCGCTGGCCGTCTCCGGCGTACTGCTTCAGGCGGTCATGCGCAGCTCACTGGCGGATGCCGGCGTGATCGGAATTTCCTCGGGAGCGGGTTTTGTTTCCATTCTCACCGTATCCATTTTTCCGAATCTGTTTTTTTGGATGCCTTTATTCGCTTGTTTGGGCGGAGCTCTGGCTTGCTTTCTCGTCTATTCATTCGCGTGGAAGTCCGGCTTGAACCCGATTCGCATCATTCTCGTCGGCATTGCCATTAATGCTACTTTCAGCGGGTTGGGGCAGTCATTCAACTATCGTGGCAGCTATGCGGTTACCAGCATTAATCAGGCGGTGACCTCCATCTTCACGATGAAAAATTGGGGAGATGTCCGGATTATGCTGTTTGATGGCGTAATCGGGCTCTTGTTAGCGTGGATCGTGAGCCCTTGGTGCAATTTGCTCGCTTTGCAGGACAAATCCGCCAAAAATGCGGGACTCAACGTGTCCAAAGCCCGTCTGTGGATTTCAGCCGTCGCTGTGCTGCTCGCTGCTGTTGCAACTGCGATCGGCGGTTTAATCGTGTTTGTCGGTTTGCTTGTCCCTCACATCGCCCGTCTGCTCGTCGGCTCGGATCATAAGCTGCTGATCCCGTTTTCGGCAATGGCGGGAGCGCTTCTGATATTGACGGCGGACACGCTGGGCCGCACCGTACTTGCCCCTGCGGAAATTCCGGCCTCGATTATTATGGCCGTTATCGGAGGGCCGTTTTTAATATTTTTACTCAGGAAGAGTGATCGCGTCTATGGACATTAAGCAGCTAAGCTTCTCGTATGAGCCGAAGCTTGGGCGGCTTCAACTCCGAGAGATCAATTGCAGTTTTCGGCACGGCAAAATTACGACGATCATCGGACCTAACGGCTGCGGCAAATCGACACTGCTTGGCGTGATGTCCCAAAACTATAAGCCGTGCAGCGGAGAAGTTATTTTGGACGGCAAGGCGATTGCCGGCTATAAGCCACGGGAACTTGCCCGGAAGCTTGCTGTGGTCCATCAGCAAAATGAAGCGCCTCTCGACTTGACTGTGGAGAAGCTGGTTCATTTGGGCCGTAGTGCGCATAAAGGGCTGTTCTCGATGCATGGGGAAGAGGATGAAAAGGCCGTGGACTGGGCGCTGCACTGCACCAATTTGCTTGAGAAGCGGGAAGCTGCCCTGGATCAGCTGTCAGGCGGCGAGAAGCAGCGGGTGTGGATTGCGATGGCGCTCGCCCAGCAAACACCCGTTTTATTTCTGGACGAACCCACTACATTTCTGGACATTTACTACCAGCTCGAGGTGTTGGAGCTTATTCGGAGTTTAAACGCGTCGCACGGATTGACGATCGTGATGGTGCTGCATGATATTAATCAGGCTATCCGGTATAGCGACGATATCGTAGTGATGAAGGAAGGTCGTGTCCATTTGCAAGGCGCTCCTCGCGATATTATTACGGCAGAAACGATCCGGTCTGTCTATGGGGTGAGGTCTGTCGTCAGGGCGGATGAGGAAGCCGGGATCAACGTCATCCCTATAGGTATTTAAGGTAAAATTTAACATAGGATTATTTTGAAGAAATGATAAAAAGAGGTTGACAAGTTTTGGGTCGTATATAGTAATATAGGGGTGTCGGCAGATGGTGCACACATCTTCGATGCTCTGACAGTGAAGAGACAGCGATTATTGGCCTGATCGGATCGTCTCAGCCACAGAAGCTTTTTTTTTACAACATCACTGATAATGATTATCATTATCTTTGAATAGCGAGTGTTTTCGTGGCATTCACGAGTACCCGGTGGAAGGGGGCTTGGTTAACCACATTGCTTGAAAGAGATTTGCAACGACAGAATTGCACGGGGTCATTCCGCAGTAAACATAAACAATGATGAAGGAGTGTTTGTTAAATGAATTTGTCCATTAAAAAATCTTTCTCGATGATGATGTTGGTATTTGTTCTTGTGCTGGCTTTTGCAGTTCCTGCTTTCGCTGCAAGTAAATCGTATCAATTCTACTACAACGGAAGCGCCACATCTCCTTATAATTCCCATGTAGACGGATATATCGTCGGTTCTGCAGACGTAACAGGAACGACAGTTACCATCACGCTGTCGGGCGACAACTATGGGGATTTGAAAGCTGACAATGGCTCCGGCACGTTTGTCACTGCTTCTAAAACGATTAATGCCAGCGGCAACTCGGTGTTCACTTTCACTAACTCCGATCCGTCGGAAGACATTGACACACAGCTTTATGTGAATGCCGGACCTCATTCACAGACTTACAATCTTACCATTCACTGGAAATAATATCGTGTCTGCGACACGCTGAAAAGTCAATCTGCCGAGGTGAAAAGCCGGTCCCCACGACCGCTTTTCGCTTTGGCGTTTGCGTTTGCTCCAGGATCGAAAAAGAAGGAGTGTACATAAAGTTGAAGAGCCGATTGAAACAATCCATGGCCATATGGCTTTCTCTGGCCGTATTTCTATCCTCGCTTTTGTCCGCATTGCATATCCATACCGGTACGGCCGAGGCCGCCGGCGCGATTCCCGATAATGAGTACGCGGTGAACTACAGGTACTTGAAAGACGGGACCGCCGATTCGTCCGCTGCGAATATTTATTTGTCCGTACAGGGCTCCGGCAAGCTCATCGTGAAAGATGGGAAAATGAAGCTCGAGCATCAAATTACGCCAAAGTACTACAGCTATTTTCAATACATCGGCTTTCGCAAAGCAGGAGCCGACAAAGCGGTAATCGATTCCGGCACTCAGCAGGTTCAAGGCTTGGACGGTTATCAAAACTATCCGGTCCGCGCCTCTAACGACGGGTCGGGCAACTGGATTACGACAATCGATATCGAAGATATTGCCAAGAAACCGGACGTGCTTATGCATGTGGTCATCAAAAACGACCCTGAATATCCTCCGGGATTTGTATACGATAACTGGTATAACGTTCAGTTGGAAATCGACACAAGCGGATTGCCGGGCAATAACGGCGGCAGCAACTGCACGAATGCCGAGCAGCCGATTACTATACAACAACTGCAAGATTTGATTACTGTTTCTAAATCCGTATATGCAAGTACGTATGAAGGAACCGATTATGGAAATTATCCGGCAGGCTCCAAGCAGCCGTTGTATACAAACATTGTGCTTGCGGACAATTTTATCGCTATGGGCAACACCGCTCCCGAGCTGATTAAGTCCGTCCACCATTCGCTGACAGCCGCATTGAACACGTACCAGTACGGGGTCATTTCGCAAGTCGATAAAACCGCTCTGCGCTCGCTTGTCGATACGGCTATGAATGATCAGGAAACGATGCATGAGCTAGGGTACGCGGAGTGTAAAGAAGGTTATAATTATCCTCCCGTTACGCCCGGAGAATATACCAAGGGCTCCAAAGAAAGCTTGCAGCTGTATTTGGGCAGAGCGCAAACCGTGCTGCAGAATGTCTATGCGACATCCAGCAATGTGACCAAAGCGATCAATCAGCTTAAAGGATACACAGACAATCAGTTCGTTGCCTCAGCTCCGGTTAAGATCATCGTCCTCGATTCGCTGAATCCGACAACGACGCCTTCGCAGAACGCTCCGGAGATTGCCGGAACGGCTGTGCTCGTTGAACCGAGGAACAACAACAACGAGTACGTAAGAGCTAATCTTACGTTCAATGGGGCGGCTCCTGCCGAGGCGGTGCAGTCCACTCCCCAGAAGTCGAGCCAGAACAATGGCGCCGGGTTCCTGACCGAAGGCTTGGATTATGCGAATGAAGCCAGCCAGGCGCTTCTGCTGAGCAAAAGTTCCGATGCGCAAAAGAAAGTGTATCAGGTGCTCATCCGCGGAGCCGCCGTTGACAATACCAAATGGGAGGGCCGCTCCTATCTTCGCTACAAGCTGAACGGTGTAACGAAAGAGGTTTACATCAGCTACAACGGAGATCAGCTTGATGCGCTGAACACGGCGGTTGAAACGGCGCAGAGGCTGTACGATCAAGCAACGGCTCTGACCGGCAGCGAGCAAGCTTTTGCGGCTGCCAAGACCGCGCTGCAAGCGAAGATCGCCGCAGCCAAGGAAACGGCAGCCAATCTGGCAGCGACCCGGCCGCAGATTGCCGCAGCCGGCAGCGCATTGGCGCAGGCGGTGGCTGCATTCAAGGCAACCGCTATCGTTGAGAATCCGGGTTCAGGAGACGGGCAGATTAAGGACGGTGAATACCCTATCCCATTTTATATTTACAAAAAAGGAACTTCCGACCCGTCCGTCATGTATGACTACGTAGATAAGAGCAGCGGCAAGCTGATTGTGGAAGGCGGCCATAAATACGTTTCGTTTACCCTCAAACAAAATGCGGAAATTTTGTCCTTCAAGACGGAGCGGGGCGGAGTACTGGTGGAAACGGATAAAGTTAGCGAAGATACGGCTGCCAATACGCGCGTTGTCCGTTTTCCGGTCGGCGATCTGAACGCCCGTTTGAATGGATGGGTAAAAATTTATTGGCTGCTCCCGCCACCGATCAATTTGTATGATCATGAGTATGAAGTGGAGCTGGGATTTGGCCAACCGGTCATTCCGGAGGAAAAGCAAGATCTGAACTTCAGCGTTCTTCATGCAACCAAAGAGGAATTGTCGGCGATGGACAAATATTTCGTGAAGCCGGGCAAGTACAGCGTGGCGGATGGAAAAATAAAAGTAACCGTTACGCTGAAGGACAGCACGACCATACCGAGCTTTAAAGTCGAGCAAAACGGCGTACTGAAGGAAACGACGGTTGTCAGCACGGATACCGCAGCGAACACGCGGGTCGTACAATTTGAGACGGCGGACCTGACAACGCTGCTGAACGGTCAAGTGCATGTGTCGACGAGTTATAACGGAACGCCGTATGAAATGGACTACGCGATCCGATTGAAGCTGACCGCGACGGATAAAACGAGCTTGAATGCGTTAATAGCTTCGGCTCAAAGCAATTTGGATGCGGCGGCGGAAGGAACGGAGGCCGGACAATACCCTGCGGCGGCCAAAACGGCTCTGCAGGCGGCGATCGATGCGGCCAAAGTTTCGGCAGCCAGTGCGGCAGCTTCCCAGCAATCCGTTGATGCGGCTGTCCTCGTTTTGCAAAAAGCGCTGAGCGTATTTCACGCTTCCGTCATTTTGGAAGACGCCGGCTATATCTTTACCCTGCCGGCCACGATTACAGATGGTACGGGAGCGCCGATTACCGACTACGTTTCCAGCGAAGTCAAGCTGAATGTGAATGGCGGCCAGCAGATAGCGACATTCGAACCGTATGCGGGCGTCACGCTCAAAAAGCTTCAAAAGAAAAAAGCCGACGGCAGCCTGGAAGACGTACAACTGCAAGTAGCGGCTGCCGCTAAGCGGGAGGACTTGGTTGCAATCCTGAGCGCCGACAATTCGTTCAGCTTCGAGTTGGATCGCACGGCCAGTTACCTGCTTACATTGGTCGGAAGCGATGAAGCGGAGCGGGCATTCGAAATCGCGTTTGCGCAATTGCAGCCCGTAAAAGCGGACCCGGGAACCGGATTGCCGGGTACGGTACCGGTGAATGTCCATGGCATCGCCGACGGGTCCTACAGTATCACGTATAAGTTTTTGAAATATAATGCCAGTACGACCTCCGTCATGCAAGAGTATGTCATTACGCCAGGCAAACTTACGGTGAGCGGCGGCAAGATGTATTTTGAATTCACGCTGAAACATAGCAAACAAATTCCTGATTTCCAGGCAGACACCGGCAGCGGTTTGTCGACTCCTTCAGTATCGGAGACTGACGACACAAACAATACCCGGACTTATAAATTCATGGTTAACAACCTGGATGCGAAGCTGCACGGGTGGGTCGATGTCAACTGGCCAGAAATGAGCTATGTTCATAATTATGATGTTCATTTGGTATTTGACAGGTCCTCGCTGGTATCTATAGCAAGCGGAACGAAGGCGGGGCTTACCGCGCCGGTGAAGCCGCTCGCTCTAGTCTACGAACCGGGCGAGTACGTAATTGATTATGAGCTCAACGTTCGCGGGACTTCGAACAAGTCGGTGACCGACGAGTTTGTGTTGCACCCGGCAAAAGTGGTGATCAAAGACGGCAAAAGTTACTTGCAAATAACAGTATTGAATAAAGAAGTGACGGCTCTGAAAATTGAAGACGCCAAAGGCAACTTAACCGATGCGGAGATCGTATCGACGAACGAAAAAGGCAATGAGAGAACGCTGCAGTTTTTGATCAACGACGCGAAGACGAAAGTGCTGGCTCAATTCGTAATGGCGGTGCCGGGCAAATACAACGGCGAATATAACGTCGAATTTGTGCTCGATGACTCGACCTTCAAGCCTTACAAGGAGCAGCAGCCTAAGACGGAGTCGGATAGCAAGCAGCCTGACGAGAAGCCGACTACGGCCGCAAACCGGTTCAGTGATATGGATAAGCACTGGGCAAAAGCGCTGATCGAGCGTGCAGCTAAACTAGGCTTGGCGAATGGGCATGAAGACGGGACATTCCGCCCGGATAACCTGATCACGCGCGCGGAATTTGCGGCGCTGCTGAGTCGGGCGCTGAAGCTGGACGCGGGCCAAGGAGAGCTAAGCTTCAGCGATGCGGGAGATATGCCGGATTGGGCGAAGCCGCAGCTGGGAGCTGTCAGCAAAGCCGGTATCATGAACGGCTATGAAGACGGGACGTTTCGCGCCGACCGCAACATCAGCCGGTCGGAAGTGGCGGTGATCGTGGCGCGGGCGCTCAAGCTGGATGTCGACGCGCATGCGAAGCCAAGCTTCGAAGACGCGGAAAGCATTCCGTCGTGGGCGCAGGCGGAAGTGGCGGCAGCCAACAAACGAGGCATCATAAACGGACGGGATAACAATCAGTTCGCGCCAAATGAGCGCACTACGCGGGCGGAAGCGGTCGCTTTGATTCTTGCTTTGTACGAGGAAGCTAAATAAACTTGCAGTTGGAACAAGCGAGGATGCTGGATAGCATCCTCGTTTTGCAATGTATTTTAAGCGTGATAGATATGTTGAAAAGGAAGTCGTTGCCTATGGGACTTATGCGTCGGGTTTGGACCGTTTTGGCGGCAGCCGTGTTTCTGTATGCGGCATTTCGTTTGGCGGCGATCGGATGGGGATACTATGAAAACCGCAGAGATCTGGCTGAGGCAAGCAAACTATTCAAGGAGGCTCAGCTCAAGGACATGGGTCAAACCCTGTCAGTGACTGCTGTTACTTACGATAGGGAACACATGTTTGGCTGCCGGCCTCGCGATTTGTTTCGCCCCTTGCTGGAGCTGGGTCCGGATATAGTCGGTTGGATCCGTCTGGAGGGCAGCCGCATCGACTATCCCGTAGTGCAGGGAATCGACAATGAGCAGTATTTGAGCCGCAATTATAAAGGAGAAGATTCCCGCGCCGGCAGCATTTTTATGGATTACCGCAATGCGAAAAGCCTGGTGCAGCGGCATACGATTATTTACGGCCATCGGATGAAGGACGGCACCATGTTTGGCGACTTGAAACAGTATGTGAATCAGACGTACTACGACAAGCACCGGCAATTTCGGCTGGACACCTTGAACGCTCCTTACATCGCTGAAGTTTTTTCAGCGTATTATACGACTACGGATTTTAACTATATCGAGACGGAATTTTCCGACGATGAGGATTATGCCGCATTTTTACAAAAAATTCAACAAAAATCGCTTTATGCAACTGATATGGAGGTTGCTCCCGGAGACCGGATTATTACCCTATCGACCTGCAATTATGCACTCGACCCGGTAGCCGGAAGATTCGTTGTCCATGCCCGTTTGAAGCGTTTGGGTGAGAGAGCTTGATTTTTCGACAAATATGCGACATATTTATCACTAGATTACTGTTTCATAGAGATAAAAATAGAGAAAAAGAACTACCGAGAGAGAGGGAAACCATATGATTACCAAGCAGTTATCTCCGCTCGTCCAGGCATTGGACCTGAAGCCCCATCCGGAAGGAGGATGGTATAAGGAGCTTTGGAAAGCTGCTTTTGAAATTCCGCAGCCTGTTCTGGGCGAGTCTTATTCCGGGCCGCGCTTTGCCGCGAGTTCGATTTATTTTGTGCTTCATCCGGAGGAGTTTTCGGAATGGCATACGGTTTTGTCGGATGAGCTGTGGCTGTGGCATTCGGGCAGTCCGCTGCTGCTTTCTTTGGGCGGAGACGCCGATCAGCCGCACACGCAGCGGGAAATCATTCTCGGCCCCGACGTGTTGAACGGGCAGCAGCCGCAAGCGCTCGTGCCGGCCAAAGTATGGCAAACGGCAAAGCCTCTGGGCAGCGAGCCTGTATTCGTATCCTGTGTGGTCGCTCCGGGGTTTCACTATGACGATTTTAAGCTGATTCAAAAATAGGATTGAAAAAAAACGGAGCCCGCTCACAGCAGCAGGCTCCGTTTCGTTATTTTTGCAGTTCCGCGCGGTTCGTTTTCCTTTGGGCGGCGAAGCGGAACGCCGCTTTAAGCACGGACGAAACGACGAAGTAAATGAACAAAATCCGGAAGGTTTGATAGCCGGATACGACCGGCAGCTCGGCGCCGATCTCATGGGCCATGATGCCCATCTGGTCCATGCCGCCGGGCGCCATGCTGAGAAAGCCGGTTGCTCTGGATACCGAGTGCAGCCGGGTCAGAAGCATGCTCAGGCCAAGCGAGCCGAGCACCAGAATGGCTCCGCTGGCGATCGCCAGCGAGATCGTCCGGACTTTTCGCTCCAGTTGGTTCGGCTTCAGCAGCAATCCCACATAGCTCCCGATCATAAACTGGGAGATGTTAAGCAGGGCGGAAGGCAGCTCGGGACCGTAAACTCCCGCAAGGTGAACGACTGCGGTGCCGACCATCGGCCCCAGCATATACGCGGTGGGCAGTTTGATTTTACTGCCTACCCATGCGCAGATCAGACATACCGCCACATATATCCAGATGTTGGGGAATAGTGCGGCCCAAGCAGCTTCCGAAGTAGCAGCAGCGCCCGAGGCGCCTGTATGGTTGCCTCCCAGCACCGGACTGAAAAGCAGCAGCGGAACGAAAAAAACGATCATCATCAACCGCGTCACTTGAAAAAAAGTGACGATGGTCAAATCGATCTGCTTGAACTCCTCTGCGAGCGTAATCATCTGCGTGAGCCCGCCGGGGATGCTCGCGGTCATCATCGTCGGGAAGTCGATCCCCGACAGTTTGGATATAAAAAAGGCGATGATCGCGCACAGCGCAATCAATGCAACGGTCATCATCAGCATGGAAGGCAGTTGATGCACGATTTCGATGAGCGCCGCTTTCGTCAGCGACAATCCGATGGAATAGCCGACGATCACAATCCCTGCGTCGCGCACGTAAGAAGGCCAGTAGAGCGGCAGCTTGGCCCATTTGGAAGCCAGCAGCACGGCTATCATCGGCCCCAGCAGCCACGGAATCGGCATGCGAATAAACGTGAACAAGCATCCCCCTGCTGCAGAGACGAGGCAGGTCAAGAGAAAGCGGGCCGCCTTAGAATCCGGAAGTTTAACGGCCATGATGCATTCGACTGAAATCTAGGTGAAACGGGTCCATCATAGAAATTCGCTCCCTGTCATTCGTTATAGATACCCGGTCAAAACAAAATTATAATTATCATAGCAACTATCTGCTCAAAAGTAAAATACGAACAGACGCCTCCCGAACAACCGTGTATACGGGATGGAGGCGTCTTTTTGCTGCCCTTCAAATAGCCAGGTCCAGCGAAATCGTACAGGTGGTGCCTTTTCCTTTTTCGCTTTTGACTTCTATCGTACCTTGCATTTTCCGAATAATGCTAAAAGAAACCATGGTCCCTAGCCCGGTTCCTTTTTCTTTCGTCGAATAATAAGGGGTTCCCAGGCGGTCGACCTGCTCTTTTGTCATCCCCGTTCCGGTATCGATAATGGAGATGACGGCATGCCGCTTCATTTTTTGCAAATGAATCGTTAATTGCCCGCCGCTCGGCATCGCTTCAATGCTGTTTTTTCCGATATTCAAGAAAGCTTGGCGCAGTTTGGTTTTATCCCCGTGAACGAGCAGCTGTCCATCCGGCGATTGCGTCAGTATGCGTACGTTTTGAAAATTGGCAAAAGAGGCAAGAACGTTCGTGATGTAGTCGATCTCGCTTTTCAAATCGATAAGTTCGACGTTGTCCGACTCCGGTTTGGCAAAAGTCAAATAATCCGAAATAATTTGCTGGGCCCGATCCAGCTCATCCAGACAAATTTTTTGATAATACTGCCTGCTTTCGTTGCTGATTTTTTCGCTCCCCATCAATTGAATGAAGCCCCTGACCGAAGTAAGCGGATTCCTGACTTCATGGGCGACGGAAGCGGCCATTTCGCTGGCGACTTTGAATTTCTCATTATTCGTAATTTCATCGCGCTGGCGCACATTTTTTTTGAAAATTTCCAGCATGTAGACGTAAAGCCCTGCAACGAAACATTGCAGCAAAATGGTTCTATAACCGCCCGGAGCCACGTAATCCGCCCACGCCTGATTATTTTGTATCAAATATAAATAAACGGTTTGTGCCAGTATTCTAATGATGAAGTAAACAACGACAGAGGAAACGATTTTCTTCAATAACGAGAACGTTTGGAAATTTTTGATATACAATAGCGTCACGCAAAAAGCGGGGATGAGTGCAAGAATGTACTCGATTTGATGAGGGCTCCCCATAAAGAACCGGCAAACAATCAAGGTGACAAATAGCAGCAGGGAGACGTAAGCGCCTCCATATAAAGAGCCTATGATAAGCGGAATACCGCGGAAATCGAAGGTGAATTTTTGGATCATAACAGGAAAAAACATTGTTGCAACCAGTGCGGCGCCAAAAATAATATAAACGGCAACCCGGTTATACAAATGCGTACGTTCGGCTTTGAAGACATGGACATATAACGCTATCGGGAGGAAAACGAGGAATACATTCAATAATAGGTCTTTGTAGTAGTTAAGCATACATCCTCCTGGTCTCGATCCCCATTATAATAAGTCAGTTGCCATACTGAGGGAGTTTGGATACATCAATCGAGACCTGCTTGGATTCTTCCATAAGCACTAGCTTCATCTTCTCCCAAGATGCATGAATGGCAGGAGCAGGAGGCGTAGGCGCATCTTCAAAATGCGCTCTAATAGTGTCAATCAGCAGTCGCTCAAATTGCTTTTCATCCATCCCACACACACCCTGAAATTCCGTTTTATTCTACTATTATATGGAAAAATTGTGCTTGTTTTCATCGTAAATATTTTGCGCAATTGTGCAAATGGCGTTGCGTGATTGTGCAAATTTATGGAAGCGTAATTGATCAAAAAAGCAGGTCATGAGGCCACATTTTCCTCTTTGGTGCGAAGGGGGGAACTCCTATTAGTTCAATGGTTATTTGTGTTGTTAGCGATGCCGCGGCAGAAAAAGAAGAACCGCCAAGCGATGGTTGCAAGGCGGTTGATATGAATTGAATGATCATGTAATACCTTATATTGGCGACATCATAACCGTTAGTCTTTCCTGACCAACAGTGAGCAGCACTGCCAGCCCCATTCCTTATTGGGCAATCTCTTGCGGAAGATATTCGGTGTTCTGCGATTGAACCCGTTCAAAAAGAGCAATCCGCTGTTCCCCTTCTCCGGCATCAAAAAAATGCAGATGCTCGAATGACGCCGTGATCTTGACATTGGAATGAGGAGGAATACCCGCCGGGGTAGGCGTTGCAATTAGCAGACGCTGCTGCTGCACGGCAACGTGATGAACATACTGCGCACCCAAATATTCCGTACGCAAATACTCGCCTTTGATGGAAAAACCGGATGACCTTGGCTCGGTACCCGGCTGCAGTTTTAACGCTTCCGGCCGGATTCCGAGCAAAACCTGGCGGCCCGATTGCCGCACGAGTTCCGCCCGAATCGCGTTCGGCAAGATAATCTCCTGGTCCGCAAATAACAATCCGTTGTCGCTCGTTTGAACCGAAACGACGTTCATCGGCGGATTGCCGATAAAGGTTGCCACAAACTTGTTCGCAGGGCGGTTGTAGATATCATCCGGAGAGCTGATCTGCTGAACCTGCCCCTTACGCAGCACCGCGATCCGCTGGCCGATAGTCATCGCCTCCACCTGATCATGAGTGACATAGATCATCGTTGTCGGATACGTTTCGTGCAGCTCCACCAATTCGTTGCGGGCATTCGTCCGCAATTGCGCGTCCAAATTCGATAGCGGCTCATCCAGCAAAAAATAAGGAGACTGCTGCGCGATAGCCCTGCCCAGAGCGACACGCTGACGCTGTCCTCCTGAAAGCTCACGCGGCTTTCTTTTCAAAAGGTGGCCCAGTTCCAGTTTATCGGCAATTTCCTGGATGTTTCTGGTCATTTCCGTTTTGGGTACTTTACGCAGCTTGAGTGAGAATGCCATATTGTCAAATACCGTCATATGCGGATACAACGCGTAATTCTGAAACACCATGGATACGTTGCGTTCGCTGGCGTCCACACCGTTCACTTTTTTGCCGCCCATATAGATGTCCCCGGACGAAACTTGCTCAAGTCCCGCGATTAACCGCATGATCGTCGTTTTGCCGCAGCCGGATGGCCCGAGCAGCACCAGCCTTTCGCCGCTTATAATGTCCAGATCAAGCGAAGGGATGATCGTTTCCGCCCCGAATGTTTTACGAACCGCTTCGAACCGGATATCGAATTGATTTTGCAAGAATATCACCTTCATTCGTTTATGGTACTAACCTTTGACTCCCGTACTAATAAAGCTGTTAATGATTTGCCTGTTCACGATAAGGAAAGCGATCAAAGGCGGTACGGAAGCGAGCGTTGCGACCGCCATCATCGGCCCCCAGGAAGTTCCGCCTTCGGCATTGATGAACAACTGAATGGCGAGCGGGATCGTCAGCATATCTTTATTGTTAATGACCAGAAGCGGCCAGAAATACTCATTCCACACATTGATAAAAATCAAAACGCCCAGCGCGAAAAAAGTCGGCCGCACAACTGGAAACGCAATACGCCATAAAATATGCCATTCCCCGGCCCCTCCCACTTTCGCCGATTCGTACAGGCTGGACGGTATCGTGCGAAACGTTTGCCGCAGCAAAAACACGCCCATACCGCTCGCCAGTTGCGGAGCAACCAAACCGGCATACGAATCCAGCCATCCCAGCTTGCTGATGAAGAGGTAATTGGGAAGCATAGTCACCTGGATCGGAATCAGCATGCTTGCAACGACGACATAAAATAAAAACTGCCGTCCTTTAAAATCAAACCGGGTGAAGGCATAGGCCGCCAAAATGCTTGTAAATAACTGGAAGGCGGTAACCAAACAGGCGACAAAAAGCGAATTCATAAAATATCGGAACATCGGAACCGAATTTAGTACATAAATGATATTTTCCAATGTGAATGGATGCGGAATGGGGTTCAAAAAATCCCCGAATATTTGGTCCGCCTGTTTAAACGTAGTCGTAATCATCCAAACGAGCGGAAAAAAGCTGCAGAAGAGGCAGATCCATAGAAGCACATTCCAGCCGTTTAGTTTAATTCTCATAATACGCCCTCCGATCCATGACCAGAGCCTGCACGATGATGAGCAGAAGGAAAGCGATAAAGGTCACAATGGCCGTTGCCGATGCAAGTCCGCTTTTGAAAAATTGAAAGCCGTACTGGTAGATGAGAAACACCAGATTGCTCGTGGATTGATTCGGCCCGCCATTGGTCAGCATTTCTACCGGCACGAATACATCCTGGATACCGACGACGATTGCCGTCACAAAAACATAAATCAAAGTTCCCGATGCCATAGGAATGATAATTTTACGCAGCAGCCCGAAAGTCGACCTAAGCCCCTGCACCCGGGCGGATTCGCTCATTTCTTGCGGTATGGCAAGCAGGCCGGCCAGAAGCACGATAAAATTGTAGCCGAACTCTTTCCATGTAACGGAAAGGCTTACGGCCCATTTGGCCCAAAACGGGTCGCTGAGCCAGCTCACCCCGGAGATCCCAACAACTGCGAGCGCGTGATTGATGACACCGATCACCGGATTCAGCAGCCATAAAAATACGATCGAGGAGACGGAAAGAGATAGTACAGTCGGTGTGAAAATGGCTCCTTTATAAAAGGAAGCCCGCTTCGAATTCACTCGGGTCACGGCGAAAGCGACAAGAAACGGAGCCGCGAATAAACCGAACAGCAAAATCAGGGCATAAAAACCTGTATTTTTGACCGCGATCCAGAATTCATCGCTTGTCAGCAAGTTAGTGTAGTTGGTCAGTCCGACCCATTTCGGGTTCGGACTGACCATATTCCATTGCAGGAAACTAATTTGTAGCGATTGGTATAACGGGTAATAGACGAAAACAAGCAGAGGAAGCAGAGCCGGTAAAATATAGACATAAGGCCGAACTTTTCTCCAGACAGTCTTCATTGCGCGGTTTGAGCCTCCAACTCGTGTTCGATTATTCCGGCATGTTCCAGAAGAATTTCGGTTGGAGTCTCTTCTTTGTATTCAAGAATCGCGCGGTACGAGTGCTTGATCCCCCGCAATGCTTCCCAGATCGGCTTCCAATCTATGGTTCCATGCCCGACAGGCTGATGCAGGTCGTGGTGGGCGTCATTGTCGTGCAGATGAACCGCACATAATCTCGTTCCAAGTTCCCGAATGACAGATGGAGTATCCCATCCGTTAATATGCGCATGACCGACATCCACCAGAGCCTTGATGCTCGGAATCTCTTCGAACAAGCGTACAAATTCCTCCTGATCAAACAAGGCGAAACTTCCGAGTCCGACGTTCTCCACGGCCAAGTCAATACCGAGCTTTTGGGCTTCTTCGCCCAATCTCATCAAATTCTCTTTGGCCACCTGCTGGGATTCGCGGCGCAGGAACACTGGTGTCGAATACAGGCTCGGATGAATAACGACCTGCTCGGCCCCGATACGCTTGGACCATTTCAGGCATTCCTTATAGACCTCAAAGGAATATTCACGAATGACGCCGAAGCGTGGGGTAGCCAAATTCAATTCCCAAATCGGCGCATGTACGCTTAGAGGTCCCGCGTGGCTATCGAATCTGTGACATTCTTGCTCCCAATTGAGCGGTTCTCTCCAGTTCGGCCCATCCATTGAAATTTCAATGCCGCCCTTCCAGCGATCCAACAATTCCACGGCATCGTCCACACGATGCATATAAGGCAGCAGATTAATAAATGGTTTCATCTCAAAAGACCTTCCTTCATTAGACTATTGAAGCAATTTATTTACTTTATCCGCCGCGTTTTTCAGCGCTGTAGCAGCGTCCGATTTGCCCGTCAAAATTTCGTCGCGCGCGTCGATCAACGCTTGTTCGGCCTGCAGCCCGTTAGAACCAGGGAAGTTGACCCACGGAACTACGCCGTTCATCTGCTCAAGGGCCGGTTTCATCAACGGATTCGTTTCGAGGAAAGACTTTAGTCCATTCGGGTCTTCAGCCACTCCTTTGCGCGGCGGCAAATAGCCGGTTGCTTTCGTCCATGTGGCCAAAGATTCAGGAGATTCCATAAACTTGATAAATTCCCATGCAGCCGCTTGTTTGTTCGAATCTTTGGAGAAGATGAACAAGGCATTACCGCCCGCCGGAATGCTGCGTTTCTTGTCTCCGAATGTTGGGAACAACGTCGTGCGCAGGTCAAATTTACTTTGCTTTTGCAAGCTTTCGCGCTTGGCAATCGTTGTGACAACCATCGCCACTTTACCGCTGCTGAAAGCCTGAAGCCCTTCTTCCCATTTGGCGTGCAGCGCCAGCTTGTCCTTCACCATGTCGCCCATCATTTGGTACGCCTGAATAACTTCAGGATTATCGAATGCTGCTTTTGGCTTCCCGTTTTCCGTTTTCAACCATTCCCCACCGTTCGATTTCGCCAAGGCATATTGAGCCCAGTTATCCGGCGGTTCTTGGATGTAAAGTCCGTAATTCCCCGTTTTTTCCTTCACCAGAGCGCTTAATTTCTGAACCTCGTCCCATGTTTTAGGCGGGTTGTTTGCATCCCAGCCCACCTCTTTTAATAGATCGGCATTATAATACATAACCGGATTACTTACGGAATAAGGAAGGCCAACGACTTTGCCGTCTTTCGACTGCCCAAGCTGAATGATATTGGACAGATAATTGTCTTTAATGAAATTCGGTTCTTTTTTATCGTTGTTGGCAGCATCCTCAACCGGGGTAAACGGAACATTCTCCGTCACATAAGAAATGAAGTTGTAACCGATCTGCGCTACATCCGGCGGAGTGCCGCCGCTAATGGCAGCTTGCGCTTTTTGCAGCAGCCCCGGGTAGTTGCCCGGTTGATATTTATCGACAACCTGAATGTCTTTATGCGTATCATTGAACTTTTTGACCAGCTCTTTTACGCCATCTCCGCCAAAATCCTGTGAATTCACATGCCAGTATTCAATCGTAACAGGCCCTGACGAAGCAGTTCCGGCATTCGCTGAAGCACCGCTTGATGGGGCAGTCCCTTTCCCACACCCTGCAACCGTTAATGTCAAACCCAGGGCGATACATGATGTTAATGTCGTCGTTTTCCAGTTACCCATGTCGATTCTCACTCTCCTGTTAGATGTAAAGGTCCAGTTCCAATACCAAGCTTTTACCCGATAGTCAGATCCGCCCCCCATAACTCCGGAATTCCCGTAGATACTGCTATGGCCCCCTTTTGGATAGGAGCGATCATTTGCTCCCGTGTACTGATCAGCCCGCCGGTAATGATAGGAATATCTGTTTGTTTTTTTATCGTAGCCACCATATCCGGAAGCAAGCCCGGCAATAGCTCAATGGCATCCGGCTTCGTCTCCTGAAACGATTCCATGCCGGTTTGCAATGCATCGAAATCGATAAGAAAGAGTCGCTGGATCGTTAGCAGGTTCAGTTTTTTGGCATGCTGGATCACTGTGTTTTTGGTGCTGATAATTCCGGTCGGTTTGATATAATTGGCAATAAATTCAAGACTTTCTCTGTTCGATTGAAGCTCGCGAAACTTTTCCATGTGCAAAAACACAAAGAGGTTGTGAGATTTGTAAAAATCAACATAGCGCTTAATCATGCCGATATTTCCGGCAAAAAGAAATACCCCGCTCACTTGATGTTCAAGCACTTTCTCAATATGCTTGACTTGCGTTACGGAAGCGACTTTCTTATATGTTGCAAGTGACAAGTAAAACTCTTCTTTCCTCACCCTGATCACCTCCTTATCGCACTAAGTAAAAAAAACCTATAGTAAGAGAAGAACACAAGAATGGTTCATCTCACTATAGGTTTCTTATATCTCCAACCCAAACTTTTTTATATTCACTTGTTATTATTAGCATACAACCGTATTGTTAAGAAGGTATCATCGACACTTTGATTTTTTGTAAACCTGCTTTAGTTTAACCTTTCATCGATCGCATGAAACGATTGCGACTGATACTGGTCAAAGCCCAATAGTTCCTTGAAATAACGATATCCGGTCTCAATGCTCCACCTCACGTCATAATAGCGCAGGATGGTGACGAGATTCAGGCTCTTATCCGTGCAGAGGATAAGAGTCAGCCAGATCGGTTTTATAAACTCTGAATCGACCTTATAGGTCGATGCTTAGCACAAGAAGGAATTCGCCGGGGATTTTCCGAATACATACTTCTCGTATTCTTTAAGTGGCAATTTACTAATTTTGTTTGTCTTTTATAGAAAGGTATTTCAATTTTGGGGTTGGTTTAAATCTGTAAAAAATAAAAAGCTGCCACGTACCATAACTACTCTTCTTTTTTTAGTGGCTGTTGCATTGATTTTTTTTCCCATTTATGTTACAGAAGTACGTATATAATAGTTCGTCGGAATTCCTGACCAGTTTGAGTTTTACCTTTGGGATAGCCGGAGTATTGGCTTTAATGAAATCTGAATCCTCTTTTACAGATTTTAAAATTCTCATTAATGCACACTCCCGTTACCTATATTGTAATTCGCGGTCAATATTCAGCGGGGATACATGCTTTTGAATTGTGCGAAGTATTCTTCAGTAAAGCTTAATGCTGGATATTTTAATGGTTGTATATTGAATTGATATGTAAGCGTCAAACAGCCAACCTTGCGGCGATAATTTTGACATAAAACGCAACGAACCCATTTAATTAAGTGGGTTTGTTACGTTTTATCTTCTATAATAGCAGAGAAAAATGAAAATACTGCCAGCAAAATCGCAAAATCAGAGTGAATTTTTAATACCGAGACAGCTATTTTATTTGGGGGGAGGCTTATAATACTTTGCTTAAAATTACATAATACGAAAAACTATAAAGGACGTGTTAGTATTTGGATTATGCAGCTCAAAATACCAATGACACCCGCTATTATTGCTGTGACGGACACTGTTTTGTTCAATGGCTTTGACATTAATTTTGCAACCCCTATGATTAGTAAAAAAATTGCAGCCACTAAACTAGCGTATATGGAAACTACATTCCATGAAAACATGTTTATTCCTCCAGGCGTTTTTTTACTTTAATTATGAACGAGGCCAAATGTAATAGACAGGGGGAGAATAGAAGCCTCTAAAATATACTCCTTTGAATCCTCCTTACTATCTGCTAGTCCAATTGCAGCACTACCTAGCCATAAAATACCAGAAACGATAGCTGTAATAACTGACGAATCAGCTGTAATAATCCCGGCTGCTTGTAGTGCCGCTGTATTTTAGTAGCTTTTCTAGGAAGCTGTTTGGACTTGATTAGGAACAGCCTTCCATGCTGACCCACTGCCAACAATTACCATATTATTACTTTTCTAAAGTGAGCTTGATTTGCTTACCAAACACCATTCATTTCAAAGGTTTCACTTTTTTCTTGGCAGTCCTGTTCCAACATTCCATCATGTATTGTTAAAATTCTATTACAACCAGATGCAACTTTCTGATCGTGTGTAATAATTATTACTGTCTTGCCCTCTTTGTTAATTTGCTGCAATAACTTCATTATTTCATAGCCAGTTTTTTCGTCTAAGGAACCAGTTGGCTCGTCTGCCAATATTATTGATGGATCTCCTACAATTGCTCTGGCTATTGCAACCCTTTGCTGTTGTCCGCCAGAAAGCTGATTCGGGTATTTATTCATGTGCTCCAAAAGCCCCAATTCTTCTAGGCACTTGGCAGCTAATTCCCTGGTTTTCTTGGAATACTTGCGAAATGTTAAAGGTAATTCCACATTCTCTATCGCGGTTAATTTGTCTATAAGGCAAAAGTTTTGGAAGACAAACCCAAAAAGTTTGTTTCTCAAATATGCTACTTCTCTTTTTCTTAATTTAAATGGATCGGTATCATTAACTAAATATGTACCTTCAGTTGGCTTATCAAGACAACCTAATATATTTAATAATGTCGATTTCCCAGATCCTGAGGAACCCATTATTGCGATCATTTCTCCATGATCAATCGTTAGCGAAATTGATTTCAGCGCATAGTTTTCTATAGTACCGTTAGTATACTTTTTAGAAATATCCCTGGTGACCATTTGAACCATTTTTACTTCCCCCGAATCAATGTTATTGGCTGACATCTTAATAGTTTATAAAGCGGCACTATAGATGCTAAAATTGAAATAAGGACTAAAATCAGAAATGAAATTACGACACTATACATTCCTAATTCAATAGTTGCCTGAGTTTTTAAGCCGATAATTATGAGTCTGGATAAAAATAATCCTAGAACTAAAGAACTCATAACAAGAAATAATATCTCTCCAACAACTTGCAATGTGATGGAAGTAATTGTAGCCCCATAAGCAAACCTTATACCAAATTCTCTATATCTTCTGGAGATCAAAATTAAAATAACCCCTATTAAACCAAACATCGATAAAGTCAAAAGCAGTGCCGCGAATACGATTGAAAATAAAACTAAAGTTTTATTCATTGACTTCAAGTCTTCTATTTGGCTTGCAACGGTGTCAATTCTCGAATTGAAATTATATTTTTTTGATATTTCTTCGATATTCTGTTTCAATTTTTCTAAATCTTCTTGTTTTTTTAAATCTATCATTACATTTGTTGAGATTCTGGAAAATAATTGTTCACCAAATTGTTGCTCAATTTGAAGTGGCGCAAATATCATGTAGTCTCCATTCAATATAAAGTCATGTAATGAATTACTTCCTCCTTTCCAAAACTTCGTATTACTTTTAAGTATACCGACAACTTGGAATTTTTTTGGTGTTATGCTTAGTTTTTTATCGTCAGGTATACCCGTTTGTATAATTGATCCTATTGGATAATTTTTTGAAATCTCAAAACCAATCATAACTGGTATTGTATCGTTGGCACTAACTGAGATATCATTTTCATTTAACTTTCTTCCTACGGCAATTTTAAACATGTTTGAAGATAAATAATCCGAATCAAGAAAAGCCATGTTGACACGATTATTTTCAATTTTATCGTTGTTTTTATTATGAATCGGCAAATTACTGACGAGATAAGAATACATGCTTCGTACTTCATCTAGTTTTTTAATTTCTTCTAAGAAGTTAATTAAATTATTATTTGTCATGGAATTACTTCGATCAACGAATAATCGTATCGTATTCAGACTTGTCATTTGCGAAATAGTGTTCGTATATTTGTTTGTTCCTTCAATGATGCCTAGTCCAAGGGAAAGCGATAAAAAACCTATGCTAAGTTGAATCACTACCAATACTGGCCTAATTCCTTGTTTGAAGATAGTTCTATATAACGACTTAATATAAAAGTACATGTCTGCTCCTCTTTAATCATTTCGAATAATTTCTATCGGTTCTAACCGCAAAGCCCACTTTATAGGTGCAATTGAAGTGCTCAATCCAACCACTATTGATGTCAACACTGCAAAAATAAAATTGATGTAGGATACTTCCAAATCATTAAGTACCCCCATTTTTATAAGGAAAATAAATACTATTTTTTGCATTATTATTGCAGTTATTGCAGCCAAAACACTAAGAACCAAAACCTCAATAAATATCATTTTAATAATGGAACCGTTCGTTTCACCTAATGCCTTACGTATTCCAATCTCCTTTTTTCTTTCTAAAATCCAAAATAATGAGAGATTTACAACGTTCATAATAGCAACAAATAGAATCAATAGTCCTAAAAGAGACGTTATGATAATACTATTCCATACTTGCCCTCCATCTACAAAGTTATTTGCCGGACGTGTTTCTGTTACATGTATATGGGGATCGATTTGATGGATGGCGGATTGTATGGCTTCTTTTTCCTTAATGGGGTCTTTGCCATTACCTCTTATTAAAATGTTAATATTACTTTGGATAGCGTCTTTAGTTATCAAAGGAATTGATGTTAATGGAATGTAAATTGCATTATCCCATTGAGTATTTTTTCTTAGATGTCCAATAATTCCAATAACTTTATAATTTTCATTTTCAATATTTAACGCTTCGCTGGTACCAAACCATTCTTCCAAATTTCTTCCAACAACTGCTACATGATCCGAATTGCTTATCTCTTTGTTACTAATATACCTCCCTTTAATCAATGGGGGTACCCACTCAGGAAGATGACGATATTGAACTCCTATGATTGAACTATGATCTCCGTTAGGCAGAATTCTCTCTATGCCAACTTGAATTTCTGCTTCATCCGAGTTTGTTGCAATTAAGTTAATCAAGGTTGAAAATGTAATATTAGAATTATTGGATAATGAAATCAGTTCAAGATGCTGAGGGTCACCAGAAGTTGTTTCTAGAGAAGTTTGTCGTGCGTTCTGAACAATACTTATACCGGTACTAACTACAACGATACTTAATAGGTAACCTATCATAACAAGGCTAACTGCTACAGTATGAATTCGCCATTCTCTAATTAAATTAATTAGCATGAAAATCACTCCACATGCAAAGTAAAACGCTCGAACATGTACAATCTCGATAGATGCCTGTGCCGTTTTCATGGATTTACCGTCTCTTAAAAGTTGTACATCCTTTATTTCGACGGAGTGGAAATAAATCCCTTTATTTCAACTTATTTAGTTGTTTGTACAGTTTTATAGTAGGTGTTAAAATACAATGTGATTAGCATACGACAAATTTCCGGAGGAAACTTAATATGGAAAAACGAAATAAGCACGAAGTAAAAAGAGAAATTTCTTATCAGCGTTTTTTAGATGCGGCTTTAATTGTTTTTGCAGAAAAAGGATATGAAAAAGG
Organism: Paenibacillus sp. sgz302164; assembly: GCF_056120505.1. Classification (NCBI taxonomy): domain Bacteria; kingdom Bacillati; phylum Bacillota; class Bacilli; order Caryophanales; family Paenibacillaceae; genus Paenibacillus; species Paenibacillus sp. sgz302164. Next base: position 242,743 of record NZ_JBVYOL010000011.1, read on the forward strand.
GTCACTTTCAGAAATATCTAAGAAAGCAGGATACACGAAGGGGGCCTTCTATCATATTTTTAAAACAAAAGAAGAATTGTTTGTTGTGATATTGGAATCACGATTAAATAAATTTAAAGAAAAGTTTCTATCAGAATTTTATTCATCAAGACCTTCTTCAGAGAATGCTGTAGTAGAGGGTATTAGAATGTGCTTGAAATTGATGAAAGAGGATCAGTGGATTCCAATATTTTTTGAGTTTTATGCCCAGGCAATGAGGGATGATAAAATTAAAAAAATTGTAACTGAACATTATAAAGATTGGGTTTCCTTTATTGCTGAATTTATTGAAAAAGAAGCCATACCCCAAAAAAAATTAGATACTTTACAAGCTGAGGTGATTACTCGCGTTTTAATTGCCTTGGTGGACGGATTCAATCTTCAAAATACTCTTCAACCTGATTCAATTTCTTTTGATTTATATGAACCAGCAATTAAAAGGATACTTGGAATAGATGAATAGACCGAAGCATAAAAAAATGTTTACAAAATTTGCGTCATGGTATATATTGTAAATTAAATACATACCATACGGTAGGTATTAAGCTGAAGGAGGTATTATTAATGAAAAAGCATGTTTTAGTTCCTCTGCTTTCAGCATGTATATTTTTGATGTCTGTGTCATCCGCGTTTGCGGCCTCCGACACACCTAGCAGCAAAGATCAACTGGCCATTTCGAAAGCAAGTAAATTTTCTGAAGATAAGGTTGTGCTATCTCCTGGAAAGAAACTTGATGAGGTTAAAGCTCAGATTCTGGCTGACGATGAGAAAGCAAGATCTGAGGCCGCTATTCCTCATGATGATAAACAACGTAAAAAAATTCAGGAGGACTTTGATAAACTACAAAATGAAAAAAAATTAAAAAACGCACCTACTACAGCCATTGCCGCTACTGCAGCTACTACTTATACAAATAGTTTTTATGGAGCTACGACCAATGGAAGCGTTTTGGTCGCAAGTGGAGGAAGTAGTGGAAATCATGCTTGTTCTTATTCATTAACTGGATACTGTCATGCTGGTATTTGGGAGTCTTCTCTTCTTCAGATTCGTACTGCTAATACAGATAAAGGCGTAAAATATGAAGACCCAACATATTGGCAACAGTTCAATTATGTAACAGAATTAAGTGTCCCGGCTGCGACCTCTCAACAGAGAGATGATGCAGCTTCCCAAGCCACTACTTATTCGGGTACATACAGTGTAGCAACTACGCTTTATTCAAATGATACGTGGTATTGTTCAAAAGTAGCTTGGCGGGCTTACAAGGACGCAGCAACTATGGATATTGCTCCTCTGGCTATTAACTGGGTTACTCCAGGAGACTTGTACGCAAGTTCTCGGACAAGTGTTGTTAAATACTACACCTAAAAAAGAACCAAGCCAATTTTCTTGGCTTGGTTCTTTTTTAAGACAAAGGTCAATGAAAGGAAGTTAGAGGTTATGCGCAAAATTTGGATAACTATCTGCTCTATTTTAATATTCATTTGTGGTTGTAGTTCAAATAACTACAATAAAATTAATAAAGTACAGCCCATATCAGAAGACCATATCATATCCTACTTACCATTTGAGAAAAGTATAGCTGTCATAGATTCAAAAAATCAAAAAGTTGATAAAAAAGTATCAATAGGTAAATTCAGCACTACAATGGATTATGCTCCTAACGGAAAAGTATATATAGGACTTACGGATGATGCTGGCGACTCGACGGCTTATATCGCTGTACTGGATCCGCATCAAGGGACGTTAAAATATGTACCCACTGAATACACGACCACGCGGGTTAAAATAACTAGTGATGGAACAGCCTACTTTATTACGTTAATTTCCCCCCATGGAAATGATTCAGCGATTTTAGTTATGGATACAAATAAAGACGAAATAACAGGGGTCGTCACTCTTCCAATGATGGCGTTATATTCGGGGGGAACGGGAATAAGTGATTATGATGGCCACCATGTTTTAATTGTAGGGCATGATCGTCAAGGGAATCAACGTGTCTATGTGGTTGGAACACCACAGGAACAAGTAAAGGAATTGATTAATCTAGATGAAGAACCAACAATAGCAAAATCTATTTTATACGATCAATCGAAACAACTGCTTTATGCTCTTCACTACGTTAAAAAGGATTACTCGGATCACGATTTGGAACTAATGTTTCCGAATAAACCAATTGATAGAAATCTAGTTCAGTCGCATCTTTCAATTTGGGATGTAAAGACAAAATCGTTAAAAAGGAAGATTCCTCTTCCTCATAATAATGGGATGCAATTGATTCAAGATTCAAATGGAATGCTTTATTTTTCGTATGATAAACAGCCTTATATCGATATCATAAATCCCGATACAGGAGAGTTAAAAACTCTAAACGTTGGTTCAAGCTCTGGGTACATGTTTATAAAAGAAAACAACTTGTATGTATCATCAAATCCTCCAAGCAATGAAGTTTTTATCTACGAACTTTCAAGTTTAAAACAAATTGCAAAGATTGATAACGTTGGAACTATGCCTGTTTTTGCTGATAGATATCTTCCCTAGCAAACCATACGCATAACGACTACCAAATTAAATTTATGGGATTAAATCCAGTTTGTGCTCAGGCAATATATTTGTGTCGTTGGACTACTTGATTACGAATATATTGAGGAAGGGGAGACATTTATGGTTACAAAATTAAAAACGAAAATGTCGATAGCTTCAGTGGTGTTTATTGCAATTGCTTTTATTGTAATCCTAGGTTATGTTGTGTTATTTGGTTTACCGTGGAAAAAGGACGAAGCCGTAAGAGAATTTATAACACAGCAAAGCAAATATGATGTGTCACAAAATAATTTTCTGTCAATCGATGGTTTCTATGATTCTAAGAGCAGTAGTTACGGAGTTATAGTAGTTTATAAGGATGAGCCCGATGTCAAGTACACTTACGAAATAGGTGCTCATGGTTTGTTTTATCAGACTGGAGCAACAGCTATAGGAAGGCATTTGGAAAGAAAATGATGACATACCGGAGATCATAGTTGTATTTGTAATTGCAAATGTGTCCGCAGTAAAATGTCGAAGAGCCTTTAACAATCTTTCACGGATTTAGGTAAAATATTTATAATCGTACATGATAGAGTAACATTCAATCAATATTAGGTGTCTATTATATTTCGAGGAAATAACAGGAAAAGGTGGGTGATATTTAGGGGGGCGAAAAATACAGATCGATCCTAAGTGTGACTGTTGGTTGTCTGTTGGCTATCATTCTATTTTGATTTAGGAACAATACGAGGAGGAAGTAAAATCATGAAAAGAGTTCTAAGTTTAATACTATCTATTTTTTTTGTATTTTGCATTGGCACTACCTCAGTCCTTGCACAAACTATTCCCAATAATGGCGAAGCTAATATAGGGAATAACAAAGTTTCTATCCTTGTCGATAACCAAAATAAAAAAGTTGTTAGAGTCTCCGATGGCGTTAATATCTCTCTAGTAACCTATGATAAAAAAAGTGGCGACATTGAAATTCGAGAAAATAGCAACTCTGTACAAAAGATAAATATTAATTCTGCTATTCAAAATCAACAAGAAAGGATGCGAGCGAATACATCTAACAATATCAAAGCCTCCATGCTAACAAGTGCATCAGCCTCCGGAGTTGAAAGCTGGTGGGGGTATTCATACTATATTACATTTTACGATAGTGGCACTACATATTGGAAACTTTACCATGGAATGGACAGTAAATCTCGATATCAAACTACCGATAATTATAGCAATTTGGATAATTACCGAAAAGCTGTGAATGCTACAGCTAATGCTGAAATAGCAGCTTACGCTTCTTTAGGTGTAGCGGCAACTTCAGCAATCGCAGGTGTTCTTGCTGCCCCTGCTTCAGCAGGTCTGTCAACAATTATTGGAATTGTTGTTGCAGTCGGAGGAAGCTTAACAGTTGCATATCAGGTTGCAAATGCATATTTCAATTCTAAAGATTGTGTTTTTTATTATAATCAGATATAATCGCCGATGATAAATTTCGTATTATTAAAATATGGCTCAGTAATTATCCCTTTTCTTTGTATAATTTTACTCACATACCAGTGCAGAAAAGTTATATTATTTAACAAATACAGTTTATATCCATATGTAATGATTGCGGTTATTATTGAAACATTGTGTTTAATTATTTCACTTGTATTTATTGCTCTCTAAACTAAACTTAATACCTTGGTACAACAAACTCCCTCTGCGTTTAAGCAGCAAGGGAGTTTGTTGTTATGAAGATTTGATTTTTTCCCTTTTTGGGGTATGTTTTTGATTGGCATGTGGCGGGGCACCTATATGAGCCAACCACCACCTTTGGTTTTCTTTCTTTTTTTGGAAACTAGGTTTATTTAGGTCCTGATTTAATTACTGGTAAATATACCTAGAATATGATCTATTTTTACACGTATCTCGGCTGTACCCGTGATCGGGTTATTTTTTATCAAATTATTTTTCGACAAGAACTTTTGACTGTTCAGATGTTAGCATGGAAAAATGAAAATACTTCCAGGAAAATCAGAGCGGATTGTTTCTGTAATACGCAGTGAACTTCGTGGCGTCAATCTCTTTCGGCGGAGTTATATGGTCTGGCAGACCTATGCGAGAAGTTGCGGGTATCGGCTTTGTCACGTAGCAATTTTGGAGCGCTTCCAAAACAATTTGTAGCTAACTATTTCAATTTCTCGTATTATGTCAAATTTCCGTGAAAAAAAGATTGTATGATTAGCAAGAGCCAATATACAATCCTTCTTTAATTTGGTAAAATAATACTAATGGTTATGCCCAAAAATCGTAGAGTACATCTGTTTTCTTTTTCTCTGCTCTCATTGAGGAATGAAATGTACTATTAATAGCGCTAATTTCAATGCTGGAAAGGCATTTGGAGATTATCAAGGTATTACCTTCAAATGCGGTCTTCTTCATATTTTTTACTATTTCATGCAAATTTGGAGATAAAGTAATGACGGGCATTTGTAGATGCACCTCCTTTTTTGTCGAAATTATGATACTTCATAAACTATAACAAATAAAAAATATAAAAGGGAGACTATTTATGAAATTAAAACTGTTGCGATGGGGCATTTTTTTTCTAGTTGTATCTTTAATCTGGTGTCAGTTCGTCGCCCTGCGTTATCCCTTTATCGGAATTATTTTGAAGCAGAATGCACAACAAGAATGGGTAATCAAGGAACTTGATCCTGAAGGGGTTAATACGCAATTTGATTTACAAGTAGGTGATCGAATCTTACAAGTCGATGGACAATTGCCTAGCGAAACCCCCATGATTCGCAAGTCAAGTATAATTGAGCAGGCTCAACATATTGCGATCTCAAGGAACGGTAACGAACGCGAGATTTTCATCAACAAAAAAAATATCATAACAACGTTAATTATCGTTCCTCTACTTGGTGGAGTATTGAGCTTATTTATGGCTGGATTGCTTTTTATGAAAATGCGACATTCCTCTTCTGCACGTATGCTCACACTCGTTTTTCTAACGTGCGGGGTGATATGGCTCAGCTTAGGAGCATCCATTAGAGGAGACATACTTGGTAATCTGTTGATAACTAGCTTTATGATGGCTTTGCAGGTTATTTTTTTACACTTTTTATTTGTATTTTTTAAGGAAAAAGGGAATTTAATTTTACCTTTCAAGATACTGAGATATTTGTATGCTATCGTGATTGCTGAAGTAGGATATAACATCGTTTGCTTAGTTCCTTCCATCGCGGATGTGATTCGTCTTAAGGGATCTCCTCATGTATTAATATTTTTTTCGTTAATGCTCCTCGTGAATATTTCCATAATCTGTTATGTCTACTATAAGCATCGAAAAGAAATGTCTCCTTTGTCAACAATCATTAAGAGCGTGTTGATTAGTATGATTGTTTCTTTCATGCCATTTATTGGTTTATCTGTTCTTCCAAAACTAATAGTTGGTTATGCTATTATGGTGAACAGTTATACAAGCCTTTTCATCTTATTTCTCCCTATTTCTTTCGCTTATCTTATTGTTTCGGATCAATTATACGATATTGGTCTGGTGCTCAGACGTTTGCTTTTCGCTGTCACACTTGCCGTCATCCCATGCGGCCTTTTTACAGGCTTGTTCGCCCTTGTTTTTTTTCAAGTGGCGGATGTTAAGCAGTTCCTTTTCATCTTTTTCTCATCAGTGGCTCTAGTAGCAAGCCTACTCTATTCGGCGGAGCATTTGACGACCCGGTTCGAGGCGACTGTATTCCCTAGGAAATATATGCTGCGAACCGCTTTAAAGAAAATGTCTCGCAGCTTGGAGATAATTTCAAGCTTTCGCGAGCTGAAAGATTTGATCCTTGTTGATATCGTTGAAACGCTGGAAGTCAAGGGCGGGGCCATCGTCTTTCAATATCAGGATACGATCGAAACGATACATGAAGGAGACATTCATCCGGCGGAGATTGAACAGCTTATTCGTTCGTCCTCTCTTGCGAACCATCCCTTGTACAAAACTATCGAGATCAATCGCCATGAAGAATATACAAGTTATTTGATCCTGACCCGGAAGAAGACGAATACGCTTCTCAGCGAGGAAGAGCTCCAATGGCTGCATATGATTACCACTTATCTGGCGGTCAGCCTGGAAAATATTCATTTGATGCGGAAGTTGACCAGCCGTTTGAAGCATTTGGCTGCACAACTGCCGAGCGAACAGGATGCTCAGGATATTCAATGGTTCCGCAAGCTGGTGTTCGAATTGCAGGAGGATGAGCGGAGCCGCATCGCTACCGACCTTCACGATACGACGATGCAGGATTTGTTTTTTCTCAAGCGGAGATTTGTATCATTGTTCAACAAATACTCGATGAATCCGGAGGATCGGGAGCAGCTGAACGATATAATTAATTTTATCGAATTGATCAACTCGAATTTGCGGCAAAATTGTTTTGAGCTGAATCCGTATATGCTCAGCGAGCTCGGACTTATCCAAACGGTTCAAAAATGGCTGGATAAAGAAGCTTCCTACAGCCCTTTCAAGATTGAGTTTATTACTGAAAACGCGGAGGCAATCGAATCGAAAGAGCTGACCACGAAGAGACACATTTTCAGAATTGTCCAGGAACTTCTTAATAACGCCAAAAAACACTCGCAATCCACTCAAGTCACATTTAATATGAGTATGAGGGAACCATCCTACTTTTATTTGATTTACGAAGATGACGGCGTCGGTTTTGAGCATGAAGCCAGCGGTCCGGGGAACATTGGCGAGTCCGGAATCGGGATGAAGCAAATGAAGGGGCGCGTTCATTACCTGAACGGGCAATGGGAAATGAGTTCTTCCAAAGACAGCGGCGTGAGAATACAAATCATAATTCCAATGAAAGAGGTCTTATCCGCATGAGTGAGGGTGTCGAAACTGTAAAAGCGCTTGTGGTCGATGATCATCCTCTATTCGCGCAGGCTACGAAAAATTTGCTGGAAGAAATCGAAGGTATTGAAGTTATTGGCATAGCGGGCAGCGCAAAGCATTGCATGGAACTGCTTGCGGAGCTTCAACCCACTTTCATATTTCTCGATTACCGGCTTCCCGATCAAACCGGCACAGAAGTTGCCCAGCAAATCCAGAAGCTGTATCCGAACATTCATATTGTTATTTTTACCGGAATCGATACGAGCGATTTGTTGAATAATTTCATCGGTTTGAAAGTGAGCGGCATTTTGTCGAAGGAGTCCGGTGCGAGAACGATCAAAAATATGGTGAACTGCATTCTGGACAACCATACGATGCTGCCTATCTCTTTATTCCGGAACATGAGGCTGAGCGCGGAGAGAACCGGCGAAAGCGATCCGCTTACGAAAGAAGAAATTTTGATGATGAATATGCTTGTTAAGGGCCTGACCCACGAGCAAATTGCCGAGCAGATTCATATGAGCAGAAGAACGATCGATAATTATTTGAAAAAGGTTTACGGCAAACTGGGTGCGAAGTCCAAGATTGAAGCCGTCGAGAAGTTCGTTCAGAGAAAAGAATTCACGTAGTCATCAAGGGGGGCGCAAGAGTTGAACCGCGAAGTGATGCTGCATATGTTGAGTATTGTAGATGAGTACGTCACGACTGAAGATTTGAATGAGCTGCTGAAAGCGTTTATTCGGGATAAAGAGCAGGAACAGAGCCGATGGTCGGACATTACGCGCGTTACGCATTTTATGTTGGGAGGGAATTCGCCGAATATCGACCGGATTGCCGCGGCAACCGAGATGATGATGCTTTCTTTGGATATTATCGATGATCTGCAGGATCAGGATAACGATAAAAAGCCGTGGATGAAATGTCCGCAGGCGTATACGTTAAATGCGATTTTGGCGCTTTTTGCCGGGTTTATAGGGGAACTGGGATCGCTCATCGGCAAAGAGCAGCAGGAAAGGGTCTGCACGGAGGCAAGCAAGCTTTTGTTCAGAGCGATCAACGGCCAGCAAAAAGATTTGAATCAATCCGTCCGAACCGTGGACGACTACCTGATGATGGTGCAGGAGAAATCGGGTTCTCTCTTTAGGCTTGCCTGCTGCATGGGATACTCCTCCGTACCCTGCCCGCCGGATACCGCCGCGCAACTAAACGATTTGGCGGATTGCATCGGTCTTCTTCATCAAATTCAAAATGACGTGAAAGATTTTACCCGCTATGATTTGAAAAACGACCTGTTTGCCAAAAAACGCACGCTGCCCATCCTGTATTTGCTCTCCATAGAAGACGATACTTTTGACGGGTTGAAGCATTATTACGAAGATAAAATGACGATGGACGAGCTTTTGCAGCATAAGCAGCAGCTTTTAACCTACATAGACAATTCCGGGTGCAAGGAGTATGCGGAAGTCGTGCAAACGGTTTGCGTACAAAAGGCCAACGAAATTTTCGGAAACATTTCGGCGTTGTCGCCCTGGAAAGAAAAGTTTAAGGAAATCACCTACGGCGATTTTGAATATGAGGCGTAAAAAGGGAGGATGATTGCATCATGTCAACGGCGGGAGAAGTGATTGAAAACAGGTTAAAAGAGTTGGGAATCGTGCTTCCCGAGGCGAGTGCGCCTGCGGCGAAATACGCCAATTTCGTTATTGTGAACGGACTGCTGTTTGTTTCGGGAAAAGGGCCGGCCGGAAGCCCCAAAGGGAAGCTCGGCCAGGATTACACGACGGAAGAAGGGTATCAGTTTGCGCGGCAGGCCGGACTTGAGGTGCTCGCTGTTTTGAAGGCCGGACTTGGCACGCTGGATAAAGTAAAAAGAGCGGTGAAAGTGCAGGGCTTTGTGAACGCCGTCCCGCAGTTCGAAGAACATCACAAAGTGCTGAACGGATTTTCCGATCTCTTGTTCGAGGTTTTTCAGGAGAAGGGTGCTCATGCCCGTTCCGTTTTGGGCGCAAATTCGTTAAGAGACAACCTTCCGATTGTCGTCGATTCGATTTTTGAAGTCGAAGATGCCTCTCGGTAAATGGACCTTGTCTCAAATGCCCGTTCGATGAGATAATGAACATACAATTGTAAAGGAGCGGATCTCATGAGTGAACAATTGCTGCAACAAATTCTCGATAAGTTAGACCAAACGAATCAACGAATCGAACAAATCGACCGGCGGCTTGATAAAGTCGACCAACGGCTCGATAAAGTTGACCAACGGCTCGACAAAGTTGATCAACGGCTCGATCACCTTGAATCTAGCGTCACCTCGATCAAAGAAACGATGGCAACGAAACAGGATGTAGAGCTGTTGCCTGCCATTCAGCAAGCAGTATCGGAGGTAAATAAAGAAGTCGTAGCAACAAGCGAGAGTGTTCAACGAATAGAAGTAACTTTAACTGGACATGAGGCTACATTGGATTTGCTTGCAAGACGTTCCATCGATCAGGAAGCTGCGTTGAGACGGATTAAATAACGATTGCGGGGCGGTCCCGCACAAGTAGGCGAACTTGTGGGGAATGCCGCTTTTCTGGACGCGCGCCTCTACCGGCTGTAGGTCGTGGAACTGCACAGCTGGGCAGGAGACAGCTCAGTAGGGAGAAAACCTGCGAAAGTACAGGTTTTTTCTGCGGAATTAGCTTGTTTTGGCGAAAAACCTGCAAAAGTGCAGGAATTTTCGCTGAAAGTGAATCTAAGTCCATGTATTCGATGAAAAGCCTGCACAATTGCAGGAATTTTTCGTGGACAGGGATCAAGGGCGCAAATTCATGTATTTTTGCAGGTTTTTTCCGTGGAAATAGGCCGGTCGACCGACCGCCGTCATGCAGCGCAACACCGCGCGCTGGGAGCTGCGCAGATTGTGGCTATCGACTCTGACAAGTAGGTTTTTCGATAGCCTGGCTTTTGGGCTTTTGCAGGTCTTTCTGCACGCGGCGCGGTCAGAAAGAGCAAGAACCTTGTCAGGCAAGCCCCATCGGCAAGGCAGCTGTCTCCTCCTCTCGGTGAGGAGAAAGCCGAAACAAGCCGGCTTTTTCAAATGTAGCCGGTCCACTCGATGTGGACATGTTCCTCGTCGTCGTCATCTTCGGCAGCGGCATTCACGGCTTCAGTGACTTCTTCAACCTCCGCTGCTTGCACGGGTTCATCGTGTGCCAAAGGAATCCCTCCTGTCTGTATGGAAACTATATATGTTTTACCCAATTTGCAAAAGCTTATACGGTTGGTTGACTTTCAATTGTTATGTAACTATAATTGTTACATGCAAGCCGTGAAATGAATGGGGTGAACAGTGATGGCGATTAACAGCAAGTTGGCGGTGGCCGTACACATACTCGTGCTACTTCAGATTGACAAAGGCGCGCGCATAACATCGGAGTATATCGCCGGCAGTGTGAACACGAACCCTGTCGTCATCAGACGCATCATCGGCATGTTGAGCAAGGCGAAGCTTGTGCATACGACTCCGGGAGTCGCCGGAGCGAAGCTGATGCGTCCGATCGGAGAGATCACGCTGCTTGACATTTATCATGCCGTGCAAGCGGAAGATCAGGACGCCTTGTTTACGATTCACGAGCAGCCGAATCCGGATTGCCTCGTCGGGCGCAACATTCAAGGTGCGCTTGAGCTCAGCTTTAATCAGGCCCAGCAAGCGCTGGAAAACGAGCTGGCAAGCGTAACGCTGGAGCAGGTCGTCTCTAATGTGCTACAGCAAGGACCAACATAAAATGATAAACTCAAGGGTTTTTCATTTTTTTTGCCAATACATGTAACTGAAAAAGTTACAAAACAAAACGGAGGGATCAGTATGACTTTAAAAATTCAAGTTTACTCTGACTATGTATGTCCTTTTTGCTTTTTGGGAAAAGTTCCTTTAGAGCAAGCGGTTGAAGGTAAGGATGTAGAGCTGGAATGGATGCCTTTCGAGCTGAGGCCGGAGCCTGCGCCTCCGATTGATCCGATTAACGATGCCCCGAAACGGGCTTCATGGGATTCTTATATCAAGCCCGCTGCCGCGAAGCTGGGTCTCGAGATGAGGCTGCCGAACTTGTCGCCGCATCCGTACACGGGCCTCGCTTTCGAAGGTTTCCAATTCGCCAAGGAGCAGGGCAAAGGAACGGCCTATAACGACCGCGTATTCCGGGCGTTTTTTCAGGAAGAGCAAAACATCGGCGACATCGGCGTATTGACGCGTCTTGCCGCAGAAATCGGCCTTGATTCGGCGGCGTTCAAGCAAGCGCTTGAAGAGCGCCGATATCGGGAGGCGCAGCAGCAATCTTTGCAGCACGCGTACCACGAAGCGGGCATCCAGGCGGTGCCGACGATCAAGATCGGCAGCCAGGTGATTCAAGGCATGGCGTCCAAGGAAACGATAGAGCGCATCATTCAGCAAGAGCTGCAACAAGCGCAGGTTCAGCCTGGGGATTCGGGTTTGGCCTGCGGTATCGATGACAACAACTGCTGATTAGACGTCGCCCGAGCGGGGGGTGACCGCTGCCATGCTCTGGCGACGCAAGGCGCGCCCGGGATTCGCGAGCGCTGTTAATAGAAACAACGGGGAGGAAACGAACATGAAAATAGCATTGATCGGAGCGACCGGAACGATTGGACAGCGGATTTTAAAAGAGGCGCTTGACCGCGGCCATCAAGTGACGGCCATCGTAAGAACTTCCGCGAAAGTCACGGTCAGTCATCCGAGCCTGACTGTTGTGACGGGAGATATTTTCAAAGCGGACAGCCTGGCTTCCCTTGTAAAAGGCCACGACATTCTCGTCAGCGCCTACGGGCCGGCCGGAGACCCGGGCGCTTTGGCCGATCTGACCCGCACGTTGATCGAAGCCGTGAAAATTTCCGGCCTCGACAGGCTGCTGGCGGTCGGGGGAGCAGGCAGCCTGGAGGTGGCTCCAGGCGTGCAGATCGTCGATACGCCCGGATTCCCGGAGGCGTGGAAGCCTATCGCGTTGGCGCATCGCAACGCGCTTGGCATTTTGCGCGAGTCCGATATCAATTGGACATCGTTCTCACCGGCCGGGATGATCGAGCCGGGCGAGCGGACAGGCAAGTTCCGCCTGGGCACCGAGCAGCTGGTCACCGATGAAAACGGCAACAGCAAAATTTCAGCGGAGGATTACGCGATCGCCCTGCTGGACGAAGCCGAGAATCCGCAGCATATCCGCGCCCGTTTCACAGCCGCTTATTGATTCTTTACAAGGAACCTGACGGGTCGCTTGCGCCTGTCAGGTTCTTTGGCATGCCCGGGAATCGAAGCATCCCACGGGCCTTTTTTTGTAGTATCATAAGAGGGAGATCATGGTACAATAAACCAAATAAGTTACATAGGCGGTAAGAGATGAAAAGTATTTGGAACATTTATGTTACGGACTGGAAAAATATTTTCAAAGTACCTACAGGGATTTTTCTTATGGTTGCCCTCATATTGATTCCTTCCATTTACGATTGGGTCAACGTTACTTCCGTGTGGGATCCTTACGCGCATACCGGCGGAATCAAAATTGCCGTCACAAGCAAGGATGAAGGGGCTTCCGTCAACGGCAAAACGGTCAACATCGGCAGCGATGTGATAGAAAGCCTGAAAGCCAACACGAAGCTAGGCTGGACTTTCGTCGATGCGGACGAGGCCAGGCGCGGCGTTGAGCGGGGCGATTACTATGCGAGCTTGCTGATCCCCGCCGATTTCTCGCGGAAAATTACAGGCATTGCGGAAGGAAACGTGCAAAAGCCGGAAGTGGAATATACGGTCAACGAAAAAATGAACGCGGTCGCACCCAAAATTACGAATTCGGGAGTTTCCGCCGTGACGGCTCAGATCAACGAAAATTTTGTGAAAACGGTAAGCGAGACGGCGCTCAAAAAGTTGAACGAAGCCGGCGTCCAGCTGGAGGAACAGCTTCCGACCATCCGCAAGGTGGAACAAGGCGTGCTGACCCTCGAGCAGAGCTTGCCCGAGATCGACAGCTTGGGCCAAAAGGTGCTTGAGGTCGAACAAAAGCTGCCGGACATTCACGACAAAGCTCAAAAAATCGTCAGCCTCGAGCAAAAGATTCCGCAGATCCGCGAAGCGGGGGATGCGATCCTCAGGATCGACGAGCGCTGGCCACAAATCAATGAAGCGGCCCAGCAGGTGATCGTCCTCCAGCAGAAGCTGCCGGAAATTCAGAAGGTGGCGGACCGCATTGCCGAGCTGGCGCGAAATTTCGATCAAGTGGAGAACGCGCTGAATACGGCGATGGAGAAGACGCAGAAAGCCGAAGAGATCGTCGCCGCCGCGCAGGAGGCTCTGCCCCAAATTGAGCGGATCGCCACGGAAGGCGGAGCTTTTGCGGACAGCCTGCAGGACTTTTTGGCGAAAAACGATGCCGCCCTCCAGACGCTCCCCGCTGTCGTGAAGCAAAATTTGCTGCTGCTGCAGCAAATCGCGCAGAACGCGGCTGAAGTAACGGGGCTTTTGATGGACGCCAATATCGATCCGCAAAAAGCGCTGAATGCGCTGGCCTTTGTGAAAGACCGTCTGACGGCAGGCGTCGAGGTGCTGAATAGAACTACGGATTTGCTGAGCAGGTTGAATACGTACGTTCAGAGTCCTGTTTTGACCGATATGATCGATCGCCTGGGCACTCTGAAATCCAAAATGAACCGGCAAATTCAGACGATCACCGCCATTACGGCGGCTATTGAACGCGGGGAGAAGCCGGCGAAAGAGCTGGTGGAGAGCTTGAATACGTTGTCCAAAGAGGCGGACGGCATTTTGGGCGATATATTGTCCCGATACGATACGGAGATCGTCCCGAAGATGAAACAAGCTTTCGGGCAGGTGCAGGCTGTGGCGAAGGCGTCCGCGGACGTACTTCAGACGGCCAAAGCGCAGCTTCCGAATATAAAGGAAATTTTGAACGATGCGCAGGCGGGAATCCAATTCGGCATCGCCCAGCTCAGCGCGCTGCAAAAAGATATGCCGCAAATTCGCGTCAGGGTGCAGGACGCGTCGGCAAGCATGCAGGACAAGATGGACGAGTTCACCAAAGCTGTGAATGCGGCGGTTCCTTTTGTGCAGAACGATTTGCCGAAAGTCGGGGAGAAGCTTCATCAAGCGGCCGATTTTGTCCGTAATGATTTGCCCGCAGCGGAGGAGCAGCTGCACCGGCTTTCGGATTTCGTGCAAAACAAGCTTCCGGAAGTGGAGGACGGGGTTCATCGGGCGGCGGATTTTGTCCGGAGCGATCTCCCCGCTTTGGAAGATGCCGTGCACAAGGCTGCGGATAAGATCAGGCAGGTGCAGGGCGAGAACAATTTCGCGGATTTGGCGAAGCTGCTGCGCGGCGATATTGCCGAGGAGAGCGATTTTTTGGCGAAGCCGGTGCAAATCAGCGAGAATCGGTTATATCCCATTCCGAACTACGGCTCCGCCATGTCGCCCTTTTACGCGGTCTTATCGCTATGGGTCGGCTCTACGCTGCTGATTTCGCTGCTGCGGGTCGATCTGGACAACCCCGGGGGCAGATACAAAGGGTATCAGATGTATTTTGGCAGGCTGCTGACGTTTCTTACCCTGGGCTTTTTTCAGGCGCTTATTTTGACGCTGGGGGATATTTGGATTCTTGGCACTTATGTCGCCGATAAAATCTGGTTCGTTCTTTTCGCCGTACTGGTCAGCAAAGTATTCGTTACGATTACTTACACGCTGCTGTCGGTTTTCGGAAATACGGGGAAGGGGATTGCGATCATTTTCATGGTGTTCCAGTTCTCCAGTTCAGGGGGCACGTTCCCGATCAGTACGGCAACGCCATTTTTTCAAGCGCTGAATCCTTTCATGCCGTTCACTTATGCGATCAGTTTACTGCGGGAAGCGGTCGGGGGCATTTGGCCGGAGACAGCTATCAAGGACGCGCTGGGCCTCTGCGTTTTTATTGCGCTCAGCTACTTGGCGGCGCTTGCTCTCAAGAAGCCGTTAAGCGGCTTTACGAAACGGTCGGCCGAAAACGCGCGGCGCACAAAAATCATCTCCTAGGACCACCGTCCGCCGGCAAATACTATGAAAACAATGAAAAAACCGATATGATAGAACAAATATACGTTTTCGGAGGCTTTCATGAAAGCAGATCTTTCCCCCGGCTCCTTGCCTTTATTCGAGGCGCTGGCCAGTTCCGTCCGGCTTAATATTATGCATCTTCTCGCCCAAAAGGATATGAATATCAAAGAGCTCGCCGAGGCTTTGGGCCTCAGCAGCGCGATCATGACCATGCACGTCAAAAAGCTGGAAAAAGCGAAGCTGATCAAGACGGCGATCGTTCCGGGACGCGGCGGCCAGCAAAAGCTGTGTTCGATGAATCCGGACATGAGCAGCATCGAAATTTTGCTCCCGCAAAGAGACAAGCCGCTTATTCGCGAGCATACTCATATTGAAATTCCGATCGGGCACTACACGGATATTGAAGTCAATCCTACTTGCGGTCTTGCGACAACGGAGAAAGTGATCGGCAGCTTTGACGATTCGCGCAGCTTTTTATCCCCGGAGCGGGTGAATGCCAAAATTTTATGGATCGGCTGCGGTTATGTCGAATACAAAATTCCGAATTACCTGCTCGCCAGCGAAAACCCGATAGAGCTGGAAATTTCGCTCGAGATGGCTTCGGAAGCACCCAGCGTCAACAACGACTGGCCTTCCGACATCACCTTTTTTTTGAACGGCCGTTTTCTTGGGCAGTGGACTTCTCCGGGAGATTTCGGCGGTTCGCAGCGGGGCAGGTACACGCCGGACTGGTGGAGTTCGGGGCTTAACCAATTCGGTTTGCTGAAAATGTTCACGATCAACAAGGACGGTACCTTCCTTGACGGGCAGCGCATGTCCGACGTGACGCTTGACGATATCGACATTCGCCAAAAGCAGTGGACGCTGCGGATCGCTGTCCTGCCTGACGCCAAAAATCCGGGCGGGCTCACCCTGTTCGGCACCGGCTTCGGCAACTACAACCAGGATATTGTCGTCAAGCTGTACAAGGAAACGAAGCCGTACTGAATCAAGTTTGCCGATTCATCGTTTTTCATATTGTCGAACCCGCAACTATCATGTAAGATTCAGATAGGTAATTTTTCCTAAATGATAGAGTGGGGGAGACGAATCGTGTCATTTTTCAAAAAGATGCTGGCCAAGGTCGGAATCGGCAACATTGATATAGACGCCCAGTTTCATACGGAGCAGTTTATTCCCGGAGGGTATGTCGACGGAGTCGTCGTTGCCACGGGAGGGAACGTGGAGCAGACCGTCAGAAAGCTCTATTTTCGGCTTATGACTGAGTATTACAAACCTGTCGAAAGAGACGCAAACCGCGACGGGCGCACCGAAATTCATTATGAAAAGCAAACCGTCGAGATTGCGAATTTCGTTTTGGGCGAAAGCCTTGTTTTCCGGCCGGGCGAAACGAAAGAAATTCCTTTCAGCCTTGTACTGCCGCATCATACTCCTATTTCCATCGGTGAGTTCCCGATTTGGATTCGAACCGGGCTTGATATCGACAATGCGGTCGATCCGACGGACCGGGATGACGTTGAAATATTGGCGCATCCGTACACGTCGATTTTGTTCAAAGCGCTCGAACTGCTTGGATTCCAGATGAGCAAAGCGGAAAACGAGTATTACCCGCAGCACAATTACGCCCTGCCGTTTATCCAAAAGTTCGAATTCGAACCGACCCTGCGCAGCCGGTACAAAAACACAATAGACGAACTGGAAATCGTGGCATATCCGAATGAAGGCGGGATTGAAATCATTTTGGAGCTGGACCGCAAAGCCCGCGGATTCAACGGATTTTTGGCCGAAATGCTCGATATGGACGAAACCGTCGGCAGATTCTCGTTCAGCAGCGAAGAATTGGATGAGGGACCGTCATTTATCGCCGAGCAGCTTAGCAGTATTTTCAACGATTTGGTGTAAAAATAGCAAAACCGCCTCATGCCATGAATTTGGTCTGAGGCGGTTGCTGTTTATAAGCTCATTTTGGCAAGATGCGCTTGGAGGCGGTCCAAGTTCTGCTCATTTCCCGGTTCGGCATACGATTTGACCTGTTCAAATACAGCGGCATTCTCAAAGAGCTGGCGAAAAGTAACCCGGGTTTTGCCGCCCAAATCTTCAAAAGTGGCCGTCACTTGGAACTGGGGATTCGAGATATGCCGGAGTACGATTCGCTCAGGTTCGGTGATCTCGCCGAAGACGATCTTGTTCGGATAATTAGCCCCGTTAGGGCCATGCATCGTAAACTGCCAGCTGCCCCCCGGCTTCAAATCAAATTCGTGAAACGTATTCGTAAAGCCGGCTGGCCCCCACCACTGCGCCAGATCGTCGGCGTTTGTCCACGCCTTAAATACGAGTTCGCGCGGCGCATCCATTATGCGCGCAGCCACCAGTTCATTTTCGCCGGCGCCGCTCGGGTCCGGGCTTGGGCTGCCTGTCGGTTTGTTGTCTGTCATATCGGTTCCTCCCATTCTTTCGCTCATACTAACGTTCCTCGATTAATCGGTTTCATCCGCCGAATCGGCTAGGAAGTCCCCGAGATTGTCGAGGTTGCGCTCCCAGCTCATCCTGTGCTCGATTGTACCGGTAACTTCAGTATAAAACATGACGTAACGTAAGGTTCAAGACTTTATTATGAAAATATTGCCGGGGAAATTAAAAAACCTTGGTTCATTACTATTCCTTCGGCATCTTGCTTTGATCCATATACAACACATTCCACCGATGGCCGTCCAAATCGGCAAAACCGGCGCCGTACATCCAGCCTTGGCCGTGGGGCGCGCTATATACGGTGCCGCCTGCTTCGGCCGCTTTCCTCAGCAGCTCGTCTACTTCCTCTTTGCTGTCGGCATCGATGGAAAGCAGCACTTCCGTACCTTGCTTGGTGTCTGCAAGCTCGTTTCTCGTAAAGTTTTTGAAAGCCGCTTCCGGAAAAAGCATCACGATGACATTCTTGTCTCCGATGAGCAAGCCGGCGGCTTCGTCGCTATTGTTGTGCCGCGGATGAAATGCAAAGCCAAGTTTGGTGAAAAACTCTCTTGACTTCTTGATGTCCTTCACAGGAAGATTTAACCAAAACTCTTTCACCATAGCAATCTCTCCCTTGCAGTAGTAGTATAGACGTCTTTAATTGTACTATAGCACGAAAAATGACCCGGAGTTTCTTTTGGATTGCTTTTTTGCCAATCCATTGCATATTGCGGGGGGATTGCGAGCAGGATAATTTAATTGTTTCAACGAATATCAACGAAACAACTTTTGAAGGAATTTTATATTGGGAAACAGGAGCGAACCTGAGTGATTGTACAGAGCATTACATTATTGTGGGGGAAAAAGACTAGAGGCGCACCTTATTCTACTCTAAGAAATCATTATAATAAATCATTCTCTATTCCAGAATCAATGATAAATTATAAATCTGATTCAAAAATACCATTTCATCGAATTGGTTTAATTCAAAACGAACAAGGTATTTTGATCAAAAATAATAAAGTAGAATTTGTTGAATCTAACTTATGTGATTGGAAGATAGGGTGTGTTGAAATACAAAGAAATGAAGATCGTCTTCTTATTTATTTTAAATATACCGATTATTGCGGAAAACCGATAAGATACGACTCAAGATATAATTACTTGTCGGAAATGGCTTTTGAACTTAATAAAAACGAATATGGGAGAATTATTTATAATGGAAGATTGGTTCACCATGATGCAGGGGAATGGATATATCAGCTAAACATATTGAACGTATATAATTCAAATTGTAATAATAAAGAGATATTAGTTGATAAGAAACCATTGAAAGAATATAAGCAGTTGGAGATTCTATTCTGAACATGGCGTGATATGGCGACAATCCTTGGGTAAAGACTGGAAAGCCTGAAAGAGCATCGCTAGCAGCGATAAGGCAGGGGTTCAGTCCAAGCGCAAGGAGAGGTTCAATCCTCATTGACAACCGGCAATATAAAATAATAAAATTCGGCATTCGCCCCTTGTTTGCTCCGTACCCCAATACGACCGCCATGCAGAGATCCAATGCCGTTGTCTTTAATCGCAAGCTGAATCCATTCCGCCCGAGCTGGTCGCACAATCTGCCTGGTTGCACGAAGAAAACCTGCAAAAATGCAGTTTTTGCTCGATGGATACGTCGGCTACGGAAAATTCCTGCAATTGTGCAGGCTTTTCGCCGCTAACAGGGGTTCAGGTTCGTTTTCTCCGAAAATTCCTGCACAATCGCAGGCTTTTCGCCAAAATGGACCTTTTTTACTGGAAAAGCCTGCACTTTTGCAGTTTTTTTCTAGTAGACCTTTTCATTCTGTGGAGTGGCGATCGTGATGTGATATGAGTTTATTGGTCTTTCCTGCATTTCTAATCCCCTGGCGGGCGAGTTTTTTAACAGTCATTTCCCTGAAAGAGGGTGTGCGGTGGGATTATGCCTAATTACCGATACCAGCATATCCCGGGAATTGATATACTTATGGAGCAGGTGGACGAGATGATCACCGTCAAACAGTGCACCAGCGTTGCCAGCCAGTACGGGCGAAAGCGGGTAATCACCAGATCAGGATCTATAAAGGATAACGGGAGGACTTTTGATGAATACCCAAATTGCCGGGGGCGTATGGCCTACGATGCTGACTCCGTTCACGGAGTCGGATGAAGTCGATTATAAGGCGCTGGGCCGCTTGGTAGAGTGGTATTTGGACAACCAGGCAGATGGCTTGTTCGCCGTATGCCAGTCAAGCGAAATGTTTTATCTGAGCCTGGAAGAAAGAGTGAAGATCGCTGCTTTTGTCAAGCAAAAAGCGGCGGGGCGCGTGCCGGTTGTCGCCTCCGGTCATATCTCCGCCGCGTTCGAGGACCAGGTGGCGGAGCTGAACGCCATGGCGGAGACGGGAATCGACGCCCTGGTGCTGGTGACGAACCGGCTTGCCGCGCAGCATGAATCGGACGAAGTGCTGAAGAGCAATTTGACCAGGCTGCTGGAGCACATTCCCGGGGAGGTTAAGCTCGGGTTGTACGAGTGTCCGTCACCGTACAAGCGGAACTTGCCTCCCGCTCTGCTTGAATGGTGCGCCGGGACAGGCCGGTTTTACTTCCTGAAAGACACCTGCTGCGACGCGGAACTGATCCGGGCGAAGCGGGAATCGACGGCCGGATCGGCCCTCCGTATTTTCAACGCCAACTCGGCCACTTTGCTGGAAACGTTAAATTCGGGCATCGCAGGGTACGTCGGCGTCATGGGCAATTTCCATCCCGATTTGTACGTATGGCTGATGCGCAGCTACGCTTCCCGTCCGGAGGAGGCCGAGGATCTGATCAGCTTCCTGACCATGGCTTCCTGGATCGAAAAACAGCTGTACCCGGTCAATGCCAAGTACTATCTTATGCTTGAGGGAATCTTGAGCAATTACCGCTGCAGATCGAAAGACGATACGCAATTCTCGGCCACGGATCGCCTTGAGGTCGTGCAGATGCACCGGATTACCGGGGCCTATTCGCAAAAATACGCTATTTAGCAAAGGGGATTAAAACAATGATTGTAAACGACATTCATTCATTGGAGCAGGAGCGGCACTTGCTGCCGGCTGCCGTACAGAGAGGGCTCGACTACGTTCTTAAGCAGGAACTGGCCAACTCGGCCCCCGGCAAATACGAGCTTGAAGGAGATTTGATGTTCGCTTTGGTCCAAGAGGTCGTCACGCGGCCGTTCGCGGAGCAAAAGCCGGAATCTCATGCGGTCTACACGGACATTCAACTGCTGGTCAGCGGCGAGGAGCGACTGGGTGTCAGCAGAAAAGATTCCGGCTCCAAGCCGATCGACGACCAGTTTGAAGCACGCGACATCGCATTTTACGATAAGGCGCAGAGTCCGCGGGAGTCGGAGATCGTCCTGCAGCCGGGCATGTTCGCGGTCTTTTTCCCAAGCGATATTCACCGCCCCTGCTGCTCGTTAAGCGTCGACGGACCGATCAAAAAAGTCGTCGTCAAAATCCATCGGCAGCTGCTGGAGTAGTTCCGACTTGCCGCAGGATGGATGGCGATAGTCCGGCCTCGCGTGTATGACGCAGGTTGCAGACAATATAGCGGCACTCTTGCCATAAGCGTTCTCCTGCTGCCTGATGGGCGGCCGGGGGGACGCTTTTTGGCTTTGTGTGCGGAGTCGATTGGCGGCCGTCTCTCATTTTTGACATGAAAAAAGAATCAATATCTGGATATTCCTGTATGCTATAATGGAAGTATATGGCGGTGATATCCATGCTCCTTTTCATCATCAACAAAATCAACAACATTCGGCTCAAAAATAAACTGATCCTCGCCTTTATCGGGGTCGTCGTCATTCCGGTTATCATTGTAGGCGGTTTCTTAACGAGCCAATTCAGACAGACGGTTCTCAATGACGCTATCGGCCAAACTTCCAATAATGTGGAAAAAATTAACAACCATGCGCTGGACGTGCTGAGGGTACCGATCGAAATTTCCAACAAGCTGATGATTGATCCGCGGCTGGAGCGGGTCGTCAATACGGAGTATACGTCGATTTATGAAGTTGTAAGCGCTTATAAAGAATTTCAGGATTTCACCGATTTTATCAAGCTTTATAAGGAAATATTCAATGTCCGGTTTTATACGACCAATCCGACCATACTGAACAATTGGAATTTCATCCAGCCTTCGGAAGCAATCCTCCAATCTTTCTGGTATCAGGAAGCGAAGTACAAAAAAAACGATAAAATCAGATGGTATGCCGTGGAGGACGAAACGAAGAACAACAAGAGGTATTTAAGTCTCGTAAAAAGAATTTATTTTTCCAACTATCGTTCGAGCGGTGTGCTGGTGATCAGCGTCAATCCCGACGAACTGAATTCCATCGTGAGTCAGGAGCAGTTCGATACGATGATTTTTGACGATAGAGGCAGCATTGTAGCGGCCAAAAACACCGAATGGGTCGGACATAACGTGAGCGATCTCGATTTTGCCAAAGATTTTTTGAACAAACCGGCCGGCACGTATGAAACGCTGTTTCAGGGACAGGATTCGAGAATTGTCATTCGCGATTTAATCCCGCAGCTGAGCGCCAGCGGACTACGCATCGTCTCCGTGTTCACCGTCAAGAGCATCGTCGGCAGAGCGAATCAAATCAGCAATATGGGTTTGACGATTATTTTGGTCAGCCTGGCGATCGCTTTCGTGCTGATTTATTTTTCCGCCCGGATCTTGACGTCCAGATTGCTCCAGCTGAACAAGCAGATCAACAAAGTCGCGCTTGGGCATCTGCATGTGTCTTCGGAAATTGACGGGAACGATGAAATCGGCATGCTGTCCCGGCAGTTCAATAACATGGTCAGGAGCATTCGGGAACTGATGGACGAAGTCCACGAGTCGAACCGGATCAACAACCAGTTGGAGCTGCGGCAAAAAGAAATCAAGCTGAAAATGATGGCGAGCCAGATCAACCCGCACTTTTTGTTCAACGCCCTGGAATCGATCCGCATGAAGGCGCATATGAAAGGAGAAACGGAAATATCCGGCATCGTCCGAACGCTGGGCAAGCTGATGCGCAAAAAAATCGAAATCAGGGGCAGCACGATCCCGCTCAAGGATGAAGTCGAAATGGTGCGGTGCTACCTGGACATTCAGGCGTTCCGTTTTGAGGATCGTATGAATTACGAGATTCATGTGGATCCGGCAGCGAGCGGGATCGGAATCACGCCCCTGATCGTGCAGCCCCTTGTCGAAAATGCCGTTATCCATGGCCTTGAGCGTGTCGAGAGAGAAGGCGTCGTCAAAGTGAACGCGTCGCTGGAAGGCGACCGCCTGCATATCGAAGTCTCCGATAACGGAGCCGGAATCAGCCGACACAAGCTGCTGGAGATCGAGCGTTCTTTGGGCGACATGGAGGATAGCGAGGAGCATCGGATCGGGATGCGCAACGTGCACCAGAGGCTTGTCCTCTTATATGGGGATAGCTGCGGGCTGAACATTCAAACGGAGGAAGGTGCGGGAACGCGTATCTTTTTTTCAATACCTGTCCAGAGGTGAACAAGCCATGTATAAAGTATTGATTGTGGACGATGAACCCGCCATTCGCGGGGGATTGCAAACGCTGATCGACTGGGAACGCTGCGGTTTTCAAGTTGTCGGCGACGCGATGAACGGCAGGGAGGCTTTGGTTCAATACGCGAAGCTGGCGCCGGATTTGATGATCATAGACATTCGCATGCCGGTCATGGACGGGCTGCAGGTGATCGAGGAAATTCGCAAAACCGATTCCGAATGCCGTTTTCTGATCTTGAGCGGCTACGCCGATTTTGAATACGCCAAACGGGCGATTGTCGGCCAAGTCGACGGCTACGTGCTGAAGCCGGTCGACGAAGAAGAGGTTATGGCGGCGCTGGTGCGAATCCGCCTACAGTTGAACAAGCAGAGAGAGCTGAGCGAGCTCCTGCAGGCCGACCGCCCGGAGAATCGGCGCGAGGAGTGGATTCGCGCGATGCTGCTGGGCGATGAGAGCGCCGGCGATGACGCCGGGCCGAGCGAGAGCTGGGGCGCCGGCGGAGGAGCGAGGCCGGGCGCGGGCCGGGGCGCCGGCGAGGGCGCGAGGTCCGGCGAGGGCTGGGGCGCCGGCGGAGGAGCGAGGCCGGGCGAGGGCCGGAGCGCCAGCGAAGGCGTGGGGCCGGGCACCGGCGGGAGCCATGCGGCCCGGAGGAGCCGCCCGCCTTCGGAGGTCGAGCGGCTCATCGCTTCGCCGACCGGCGCTTATCAGGTGCTGCTGCTGCAGCTTCCGCAGAAGCTTGGGGCGGATTCACGCGCTCATGCTTCCGTGAGACGGGCGCTGTCCGCCCTTTTTGAAGAGCAGGGGCGAGGCTTTGTTTTTCATGCCAACGCTTATCACGGCGTCCTGCTCTTTGATCCGGCTGCGGACGAACGAAAAAGGCTCAGCTTATACGAAGAGCTCCGAAGCGGCTTGAAAGAAATTCCGTTCTATGCGGCGATAGGAGACCCGGTTAAGCAGGTCGTGCACATCCGCGCGTCCTTTCAGGCGGCGGCGCAGCTGCTGAAGCAGCATTTCCTGTTCGGAAATGAGCTGATCGACCAGAGCCGTGCCGGCGAGACTGCCCGGACTGCGGAAAGCCTCGACCTCCAAGCGCTCGGAGAAAAGCTGTACTACGCCATCGACATGGGCAAAAAAGACTGCCTGGACCAGTGGATCCAAAGGGCGGGCGCCGAAATCGCCGCATTTGACTGCAGCGAGCACAGCATCAAGACCAACTATGTGCAGCTGATTTCCATCGTCTTGAACAAGCTGGCAGGACTGCATGACAAGACGTACACAAACGTCTGGGAATTC
The DNA here is from genome assembly GCF_056120505.1 of Paenibacillus sp. sgz302164. Taxonomy (NCBI): domain Bacteria; kingdom Bacillati; phylum Bacillota; class Bacilli; order Caryophanales; family Paenibacillaceae; genus Paenibacillus; species Paenibacillus sp. sgz302164. The sequence goes on from NZ_JBVYOL010000011.1 coordinate 267,616, forward strand.
ATGCCCCTGATCGCCGACATCTACGAGCAGCCGAATCTTGAAGCTTTGATGAAGCGGGTCAAGCAGCAGCTGCTGGAATTGACGGTCCGGATCAACTCATCGGGCAACGAGCCCGTCCTGAAGCAAATCATCGACTTCGTCGAACGGCATTACTACGAAAACTTGAAGCTCGACACCTTGGCCGAGCTATTTAATTACACCAGCGGCTACCTCGGTAAAATTTTCAAAAACTACACCGGCGCCCACTTCCACACCTACCTCGATCAAGTCCGCATCCAAAAAGCGATCGAACTGCTCGGCGAAGGACTCAAAGTCCACCAAGTCGCCCTGCGCGTCGGCTACGCCAACGCCGATTATTTCCACAGCAAATTTAAAAAATACGTCGGCGAATCGCCGTCATCATACAAAGGGAAAGGGGGGAAGTGACGGATAAATTACTCAAAAGGCGCCAATTTTCGGGCGTCTTTTTTGTTTTTTTTTAAATATTCGACAAATGTTCTTATAATTAGACAAAATTAGCTAAAGTAGCATATGAGAAAATAGAGTAATCTAGAATTTGTGCGAAACTGCTTCTAATGTTGGGTGGCGAATATTGAGAGGCTATTTAGTAGCGAAGGGAGAGATACTATGTGTACGAACCACAACGTTTCACGAATTTATTAATAAAGTAAATTATTATTTTGAATTAGCAGATTTTTCAAAAGAATGGAGCAGATTTCAATGAAGAGAAGAATCAGATTGATTGTATCAGCAATGCTAGTTATGATGCTTTCTTGGTTAGTCTATGACACGATCGTTTATGCAGGAAATGACAAAGAACTAAAACCTCAACAAAGTTTGTCAGGTGATGCAATTACAGAAGAAAACTCTACTCATGCAGTTTCTAAAGGAATGCAGCCTTTACAGTCAATGAACAGTTCTAAACATAAAGAAAACGAAGCAAGCCTTCAAGAAACCAACAAAACATATGCTGAAATCATGTCGAAGTGGGAGAGTGTCAAAGACAAAAACAACTCCTTTAAATCAACGAAGTCCAACTGGGCTAAGAGCAAATCATCCGACAACGGGGATTCGAACTATGAAAATAATCCAAAGAGTACTGACAAGAAGTCGGATATCGACAACTTAAAACAAGAAATTAATGCTGCCATAGAGAAACAGCAATATGAGGCGGCATTTGAACTTGCAACCAAATTTTTCGGGGAAAATCCTGGTCTTAAAGAGGCCAAACAAGAGTATGCGAGAGTTTATCAAATTTATTCAAAAGAAGTACTGCAAAAACAATCTGAAATCATCTCAGGAGGGACAAAATGAGAGTGAAGTTGATTGCTGCAATTGGTATTGTAGTAATGTTTTTCATTTTTTGCAATAATCAATCTTTCGCCTCCGGGGAAGAACAAGCTTATAAGCTTAAGCCAAAGTATCTTATAAATAACTCTAATTTCGATATGATGTCGGCAACTGTAACTAATGATGAGCATAACTTTATGACTACCGGAAATTTCCGGACAAGCAAGGATTTTGACGTCATGTATTGGGAAACAGAGGATGTCCACAGCCACCCTGATTTAAAGTACCCGACGAATCATGATTTTTCCAATGTTGTACTTGAGTACAACTACAAAATCAGCGGTGATGCGGTTCCCATGGACGGCACTCCATCACCAACGCTGACCATTGTAACTACCGATGATAAAGCATATTATGTTCGTCTGTGGAATTATGTGGTAGATCGCCCGCAAGAAAACTGGGAAGCCGCTGTAAGCAAGGATATAGGTATAGATTATGCGTTCCCAATTGGAAGACAGAAGGGAAATGCGGATGGTACAACCGGGAAAATTAGAATTGATTTTAACAATCTCTATTCAGGATGGGTTCCTTTCGTTCAAAATGAGATAAGTAGTTCCGAGAGTGCATGGGTACCGAATCCAGAATGGGTCAAAGTTCCGGTTACCGATATTAAGCGATTGGAATGGGCATTTGTCCCGAAAGAATATAACTATAATGAAACAAATGTGAATTATTTTGCAGATTCCAAACCATTTAAGATTGAGTTTTCTAACTGGAACGTATATGGCAATACTTTTCTGATGAATGAGAAAGTAGTAGCGCCTGTCGGCAAAGTAAGAATTAGCGAGGGGTACGATGATTCATACAATTTAACCCCTGAACGACTTGTGAGTGACTACAGTAGACTAGGCTTTGGCGATATAGTCGATTTTTATGTAGGCGCATCTCACTACTACGATAAGCGTTACAACGGCCAAAATGGAATGGAAATTATTAAGGAGCATCCGTTCAATCAAGCATTTGAGAGTTGGTACACGAGCTATGTGAAGCAATTATCGGCGCGTAATACTAAAGTAATCGCTTCAATCTCAATGGAAAATGTTGATGCGCCTCCCTCTTGGTGGCAAAGAACTTGGGATGGAATTGGGGCAGAGACGTTATGGTCCCCGACTCCTAAACTTCTCAGTTTCACCAATCAGGAAGTTCAGTCTTATTATAAGCAATACATATTGGGGTTAGCTAAAATACATAAGGACAACAACCAGGCTCCTATTATTCAATTTGGAGAGCCTTGGTGGTGGTATATGGATAGTCTGCCGGGCAGTCCCCCCACATTTTATGATCAATCAACAAGAGCGTTATATCAGCAAAAATTTGGAAAACCGATGTATGAATTTAAATCGGCATATGACTCAACGAGCGGTCATGAAGAATTGCTGAATTGGTTAAGCGAGCAGAATGGGAAATTTTCGCTTATGCTTCGTGACACTTTGAAAAGCGTCTATCCAACAGGCCAATTTGCGGTTCTGTTATTTATCCCTACGGTAGTTGACCAAGAGTTGGCGCCTAGTATGATGAGCAAAGTCAACTTTCCTGTGGAGCAATGGAAATCGCCAAACTTAGACTTTTTTATGATCGAAGATTACGATTATTTAATTGCCAACAATATGGAGAAACATAGACAAGCCCTGACAGTAGCTCAACGTAAACTGAACTACCCTGCCAGCCAAATTCATTATTTATCGGGAGCGGATTCTACAAATAATGATTCCATATGGAAAAATATCGATCAAGCTATAAATGACGGTATTAATATGAGGTTTGCGCAGGTGTATGTGTGGGCCTATCCGCAAGTGAAACAGCGTGGTTGGAGGCAACCTGTAATTATCGAAAGCAGCGTACCTCCCGGTCTGCGTAAAAATAATGAACAAGTACAATTAAGCTCGGTTGGAGCGGACTCTATCATTTACACATTGGATGGCCGAGAGCCTGCTCTATCTTCTGGGCAAATATACGACGGTTCTCCTATAAGTATAACCAAGGATACAAGAATTAAAGCCATTGCAGTCAAAGCCGGAAAAGCCAGTAACTCTGTCGAATTTGATTATTTGTTGGATAGAGCCCAGTATAAGTATGATATATCCAACAAGTTGCAATGGTATACCTTCTTTCAGGACGATCAAAAATATCGGATTTCGTACTCTTATGATGAAAACGGAAATCTGGCGAAAAGGGTCAATAACAAGGTGTTTAATTTGTGGGGAGACCAGAACATTATTCCTATCATGTTTCAAGATGTTTCTCCTGACGGTACTGCCAGTGCAAGCAGCAGCTTCGGTTCAAATTATGCTCCTTACAAGGCATTCGATCATCTTGACCTTGAGCAGGCATGGATCACGAACGGTGTAGTTGAGGGCTGGCTTTCATTTAAATTTCCGACTCCAAGACATGTCATTTCGTATAAAATACTTCCTCGAAATGAAATCAGCGCTATAGCCGCTTCACCCAAATCTTGGACCTTTGAAGGATTCGATGGAAGCAAGTGGAACATTTTGTCTAGCGAAACGAATGTAACGGATTGGAAAATCAGAGAGTTTAAAATGTTTAATGTTAACTCAAGCGGAAGCTATAAAGAATACCGAATTAATATAACCGGAAACAATGGACATTGGTACACGAGCGTTGGCGAGATTGAGATGATGGAGGGAGATGGCGGCACGAGAGAGTACAACATTATTCCTGCTATGACCAGTAATGTGAGTACAAATGGTACGGCTAGTGCCGACAGCGAATTTGGTGAAGGTTATGCAGCTTACAAGGCGTTTGATCACTTGAATTCTGAACAAAGCTGGATCACAAACGGCACAGTTCAAGGTTGGTTGGCTTATCAGTTCCCTCTGCCCACACTGGTGCGATCTTACAAAATCACTCCAAGATATGATGAATCAACATTGGCATCCGCTCCAAAAACCTGGACCTTCGAAGGATTCAACGGAACGGAATGGCGTGTGTTGTCAACTGAAACAGATATAACCGGATGGCATCTTAGCGAAGCAAAAACTTTTACCGTGAAAAATCCGGGAATGTTTAGTAAGTACAGAATAAACATCAGCGATAATAACGGTCACTGGTGGACAAGCATTGGAGAATTGGAAATGATGCAATAATCGTATTTCAACAGAGGTACCGGTGTTTTTCTTGGAATTCAATAGAATCTGGAGGTCATCATGAAAAAAAGATTTCTACCGCTTTTGTTAAGTATCACCCTATTATTAACACTGGTCTTACCTACATTTGCAATGGCACAAGATGCCGCGGCACAGGATTCAAGCAATAGTTTCCCCGAGGGAGCTTATATCATCAAGTTCAAAGATGCGGAAAAAGGGAAGCAGGCTCTTGGCAAAAGAACCAAGCGAAGCTTGCTGTCTGAAAAAAAAGATAAGAGATTTAAGCATCTTCCTTCTCATATTTCTACAACGCTATCAACTAGCGAAGTTGCAGAGTTAAAAAAGGACCCGAATGTAGCCTATATTGAAAAAGATAGCATTGTTAGTAAAACAGGCGATACAGTAACGCAAAACATATACCAAATCCATGTTCCTGAAGTCCATAATCAGGCGATCTATGGTGACGGTGTAAAGGTGGCTGTTTTTGACACAGGCATTAATGCACAATCACCTGAGCTAAATGTGGCAGGTGGCGTTTCTTTTGTTATGAATGACGCTTCATTAAACGATAACAATGGTCACGGTACTTTTGTAGCTGGAATCTTAGCGGCTTTAAAAGATGATCGCGGACTTGTGGGAGTCGCTCCTCATGTAAACTTATATAATGTGAAAGTCCTGGATTCGAATGGTAACGGTACATATAGCCAAGTAATCCAAGGGATTGAATGGGCCATTGATAATCACATGGATATTGTTGCAATGAGCTTCGCCGGAACCGACTATTCCGTCGCACTTGAGGAGGCTATGCAACTGGCCTATAACAACGGTATTCTTCTCATTGCCGCAACTGGAAATGACGGGGTAAATAAAGTCTCTTATCCAGCGAAATTCAGTTCTGTGATCGGTGTGGGAGCTGTAGACAACAATAACCAAATCGCATCATTTTCCAATACCGGGGCAGAAGTAGAACTGGTTGCTCCTGGAGTAGACATTCAAGGTTTGCCACTATCAGGAAGCAATTATATCACAATGAGCGGTACATCGATGGCGGTTCCGCAAGTTGCAGGTATCGCGGCGCTTATGAAAGGACGCAATGCAACGTACAAGAATCAAGAGATTCGTCAAGCTTTGGATAACAGTGCGCAACCTCTTGGCGATTCAACGAAATACGGCCGCGGACTTGTCAACGCTGCTGGGGTGTTTGGCATACCTGCTGCAAGCGGCACATCTTCGGTAACAGATCATGTGTATGGTGGAACTGGCACTCAGTCTGTTTATGATTCGGTTTATATCGAACAGAGAATATTTGAGTTAAGTAAGAAATATAACGTTTCTAATTCGGTCATTCAAGAAAAAATAATGCAGGGATACTCAATAAATGAGATTGAATCCGCACTTGGCTTTTGGCAACAATCTCATGGTGATATAGACGAAATATTAAAAACAGTCCATCCTCAAAGTTTGATGGCCGTTGAAGGTAATGCGAAAATCGCAAGTGCTCCTAATTTTCTTTCATCAATTGATTATGGGTCGTTTAATAATGTCAATCTTAAACCTGATCAAGCACCATTCAGTAAAACTGCGGGCGAAGTTTCACCTTTATCCGGCGCCCTTACAGTAAGAGAGAACGATCTTACTTTGCCTGGGAGAAACGGGTTATCTTTTACTTTATCAAGAACTTATAATAGCCAAAATTCCGGTTTTTTCAAAATGGACATCCAAATCGTGCAGCCAGGTGCCTTCAGGTTTAAATATAATGCGTATACCTATACACAAACCATGGTAAATGGCAATATCATAAGTAATTCCCCCAAGATATACCAATCTACTGTGAGTGCTACGCAGTATACACTAGATGATTACAATAAGTCCAGCGAATGGGTAGCGGCGAATAAAGGAAAAGATATTTCGTACTCAAATTGGGTTGCTACAAGTACATCTGGCACTTATACTAGAACGGTTACCGGCGTAGCGGAAGATCCGCAAATAAACTACGATCAATTTTTTGTATATCCTTGGAGTAGTTTTAGGAATATTGCTAATAAGAAGTCGATTGAAAACGAATTGTTTCCGATTGGTGGGGGGTGGAAGTGGGATATTCCTTATATTGATTCTAAATCCATTAATCTTCCCGATGGCAGTACAGCAGCCCTATTTTACTATACTTCCTGCCCTGAGTTTAAAGATCACTTTGTAGATGATTATTATTTTACATGTAACGTAAACGATATTAACGTAAATGGGATAAGCTCTTACTTTAAGCTTGTCAGTAAAACATCGGGTATCAGCTATTATTTTGATAAGTATGATGTTTTGAAAGGACGCTTAATAGCTATCGTTGACAAGTATGGTAATCGTGTAGAGTTCCATTACACAGTAGACCCTACTTATGGAACCGTGTTAAGTAAAATCAAGGACGCTGTTGGAAATACCATTGACATTGCCTATTATTCGAATCAAATCATTCTCACACAAGGTAATAAAAAAGTTGTGTATAATAAAGTACAACGAGACGTTACATTTGTGGATAAACCATGGCTTAATACGAAAATTGATTACCTGTCGTCTGTTGAAAATGCTCAAGGAGTAACTCAATATGGCTACGTATCTGGGGAGAATCTAACATCCTTTAACTTTACAAGTACAAGATCAGGTGACGCAGAATCTGTTGGACATGTTTTGTTAAGTTCCGTTCAGTATCCAACAGGAGCAAAATCTATTTTTTCATACGAAAGCGCCCCAGTTTCCAGATATGGTGGAACATATGCGTACACCCAAGAGTATCGAAATGCATCTCGTCAAGATCAGATCGGAGACGGACAAGCTTATAATCAAATCAACTATGCGTATACGGGAAGTATGGCAAGCTTCTCGAACAGTGAGAACAATAATGATCAAATCATTAAAACTGACGTGACCATAGGTTCCAAAATCATTACTTATGCATACAAGAATCATTTTATTAATTATGAAAAAAAACAAGGGACTGAGGGCTGCGCTGATATTATGTATACAACTTGCTACCCCAGTTCCGATGAAAACGATTATTTTAATACTAATGTAACCGAAGTAGCGGGTAATTTGAAGAAAAGTACAGATTATGAGTATGCAACCAGTGCAACTAGTAACTTTCCATATCCGTCAAAAATTAAAGGCCAGTATACGAATATTAGCTTAGGACAAACTTCGGTGCCTATAACGGTCACAAAAACATATAACAATCATGGGCAAGTAACTTCTGAAACAGACGCGAATAACGTAACAAACACGTATGTGTATGTAAAACCAAATAATCTAGAATCTTATTTAAGCAAAGAAATTAAAAAACAAAGTGCTACTCTCACTCAATACGTTACGTATCAAAGAAACGACAAGGGCAGCGTTACAACGCTTACAGTCAAAGACAACGATGATCCGAATGGTTCATTTGCCCTGAAAATCAATTATGACTACGATCAATTTGGTAATCAAACCAAAGTGACGGCTACAGACAATCAAAGCACGACGTCTGTAACAAAATCATATGATGTAAACCCACCGAATAACGGTGCATTCTTGACTAAACAATCGGTGCAAGTGACAGATGTAGATGGGAATAAATCAAATATTGAGCAAGGCATGATCTACGATACGACAACGGGTAGATTGACTCAGTATACGAATGGCAAACAATATGTCACGAAGTATGAGTATGACCTTCTGGATCGAGTGACGAAAGCGACATTCCCGGATAATAGCACTGTGACACTCGCGTATGACGATGTGAATAACAAAATTACGTCAACAGATCAGACGGGGCTCACTACTATCACACAATGGAACCCACTTGGCTGGAAAATCTCCGAAGGAATCAGCGGGAGCGGTTTTACGACTTCTGGTTACGATACTTACGGGCGGATGATGTGGAGCAAGGATGCCCTCGGTCATACCACCAATTACCAGTATGATTCATGGGATCGACCGAAACAAACGGACTATCCTGACGGTTTTTCCGCGACGGTGTCCTACGACGATATCAACTTTACCAAGACGGCTACAGATGCAGAGGGCAATCAGACCAAGGAAACGTATGATCTGTTGAATCGCCTGACAAAGAAAGAATGGTTGAAAACAAAGGGTGATGTCTCGCTTGTAAACAATACGTATGACTATGTTGGTAATGTACTTACAAGCACGGACGGTAAAAATTATCCCACGACCTATGTGTACGATGTGTTAGGCAGATTAACATCCGTAACGGATGCGTTGTCTCAGACTACTTCCTATGCGTATAACCTTGCGAATAAATTGACTCAAGTCCAATATGCGGATGGAAACAAACTACAAAAACAGTATGACGAAACAGGTAGACTTATTAAGAAGACAGATCCCGCGGGACTAATTGAAAAATACTACTACGATGCAAATAGCAACTTGAGTAAGTACGTGGATCGCAAGGGACAAACTCAGACATACGGCTATAATAATCGGAACTTCCTGACAAGCAGCGTTTCCGGTAATGAAACGATTTCATACAGCTATGATGCTGCTGGCAGACGTTTGACGATGCAAGATGGAACAGGAATCACAAAGTATGATTTTAATCCTGTAACCAAGCGCCTGAGCACACTCACCTATCCAGATGGAAAAAAAACATCGTACCAATATGATGATCAGGGCAATCGAACCCAAATGATCGATCCGTTTGGCAACAATACGGCATATGGCTATGATGTTCGTAACAGGCTGCAAGGTGTTGGGCCAGTCAAAAATAACTGGGATGCGACCTATACGTACAAGAAAAATGACTTGCTCGCGACAGTGGAGCAAAGAAATGGTACCAGTTGGACGTATAATTACGACGGCAGTAATTTGATGAGTTTAACACAAAAAAAATCGGGTAGTGCGATTGTGGGTTCATATAGTTATGGTTATGATGATAATTTTAACCAAACAAGTAAGACCGACAACGGCATTTCGAATACGTTCACGTATGATAAATTGAACCGAATCTCCACTTCCACCCAGTTTAACGAGCAGTATACGTATGATACCCGCGGCAACCGTCAAACCCTTCAAACGAACGGTATGATGAATCTAAATGGAGCGAGCTACACGTATGATGACCGAAACCGCCTGACTCAAGTTACTACTGACGATGGTAAAAACGTATCCTACCGCTATAATGGAGATGGGTTGCTTTACGAGCGTACAGAAAACGGACAGACAACGCGTTATTATTACGATGGCGTGAATGTAATTTCTGAGGGTATACTAAACAATGGAACTACTGCGTTAAAGGCCAGATACATTCGAGGCAATGGACTAGTTGCCCGTGCAGATGCAAATGGAAATAAACAATATTACCTGTCAAATGGCCACGGAGACGTTGTAGGACTCACAGATAGCTCGGGAAATACATTAAATTCATATAGCTATGATATGTGGGGCAATCCGCTAACGACGCAAGAAACGGTGCCACAACCTTTCCGCTACAGTGGTGAAATGTGGGATAGCTCGACGGGGTTGCAGTATCTGCGTGCGAGATGGTATGACCCGAGCATGGGACGGTTCCTGAGTGAAGATACGTATGAGGGTCAGATTAATAATCCGTTATCTTTAAACCTCTACACCTATGTGCATAATAACCCGTTGACCCATGTTGATCCTACTGGACATATGAATGAGGGATCAGCTGGTGAAGGTGGAAGTGCAAACCTCACCAATTGGCAATATTTTGTCATTGGTCTGAAAATGTTTGTTAGAGAAGGCGTTGTAGGGACTGAAAACTATGATGCGTTAACAGATGGTGAATTGAATTCTGAGGATCTTCGAGCAATCGCTGAAGGGGCTGTTTACCTTTCGATGAGCACAGAAGGGAAGTTCTTTAGTAAAGAGGCATCTATCGTTAACAAGAGTGCGGGGAAGCTTGAGAAAAGTGGATTAATTGATGCTAAAGAAGTAAGGTTTACTCAGGATAGTATCAAAAACGAATTCAAAGATGGGACAAGTTTTGATACCACTATACAAGGCTTGAAAGATGGGAGTATTAAACCAAGCGATATACCTGAAATTAGAATCTTTGTGAAAGATGGTAAACTGTATTCTCTTGATAATCGCCGTCTTTATAATGCACAAGAAGCAGGTGTTCAAGTGAATTATAGAATGGCTACCCCAGAAGAGATTGCGAATGAAGCATGGAAATTTACCACAAAAAACGATGGAACCTCAATAAGGGTCAGATAAGGAGGAGAAAAGTTGATTAAACTTCTAAATAATATGTTAGAAATACATGTCACACCGCTAGAAGAAATTAAAATTACTTCAAATAAGATTTCCATCGAGTTCGATGATTCTAGCGAAAAAAGATGGAGGGCAAATTTGAGTCCATACCAAGCTTTTAAAGTTACAACCATAGACTGCATTGATTCTAAACCTTTAATGATTGAAGGAACGCGACCTTTTTATATCCTTGAAGATACCGAATCCGATTGGATTGACGAATTAAAAGGCACTCTAAAGAAAAAGGATGAAACTGCCAACTTCATGGATAAAGCACACCACTATATATTTCCTTTTCAAGATAATATAGTCGAGGTTGTAGCTTGGGAGATAATAATAGAAGAAGTGTAACAGCAATTTTTAAACCTTGATCGGCTCACGTCTTTCAAGGTTTCTTTCTATCAATCCATCTTGCGACTAACCGTCGTAGGGTGGTTTCTTTTTGTCTGCCGCGGCATCGCTAACAACGAAAGTACGGCAAAGCAAAATTAAACTATCCATGTGCATTCTCCACTGAACTCACAACCTCCCTTCTGTGGAATCCTACGTTGTGTTGCTCAATCTCCATCGAATTAACTCCACAATGACAGAGATTCATTTTTACTCGTCAGGATTTCAGGGACTGACCTATGCAGATGAATATTTTGCAAATAGGATGATACATGGTATTATAAAATAAAATATGTTAAAAGAGTTGATGTTCATGGCAAATGTCATCTATGAAGATCGAATGTTCAATGAAGAAATAAAGCGAAAATTCATGATCCAGTATAATGAGGGAAGTCAAAAAGTCATACATCGTTTGTTTAAGGTAGCAGCTTCAATCGAATATACACTCAACCAGGACTTATACTCGTTCAATGAGAAGCAGCTTATCCATTATTTCTCTCTGCTTATGCCAACTACCGAGCATTCGTCTAAGAACAATGTACGGTGGATTGATTTGTATATACGGTGGTCAATTGCCATGGGATACTGGAAAGAAAGCAATCCACTTGATGGAGTTTCCACACAATGGAAAGAACAATTTATCCTTCGACGTAACAAAACGCTTTGGACTGAGGATGAAATTGTTTCAATTACGAATCGATGTGTTAATGCACAGGATGCGGTTATTGTCTCTCTGATTTTCAACGGTGTATACGGGAAACAATACAGCGAAATATTAAATCTTACCAAGGACGATATCGATACGGAGAATAGTCAGTTACATGTAGTCGACGATGCTGGAAACGAGCCTAGAATCGTGACCGTTTCAGAAAGTTGTATCCGCTTATGTGACAAGGCACTCCATGAAACTTATTATGAAAAGAAAAACGGTAAAGCCGTCAATAGTAAGGCTCCTACAGCGCAATTAACTGAAAGCGATTATGTTGTAAGACCCGCGATTACGCAAACTAAAAATATGGATCGAGCGGATAAGCACACGGTTCATCGGAGAATTGCCATGCTTGCGGAAGACATTGGTGAGATGGACTTCATCCCACGAAACATTGCTTATTCGGGCATGCTGGCTATGCTGCACAAGTTTTATTTACAGGAAGGCGAGATTACGAAAAAAGCCTATCCTCGTATTTTGAAGCAATTCGGTATTGCTGGAAGATCTGGAGAAAATCAAACTCTATTCCGACTCCGGCATGAATTTCTGAATGAAGAGAAGATGAAGGAGATGTACTCTATTTGATTCTTCTCCAAAAACAATAAAATAAAAAAAGTTAAAAAATTTCTTGACTTGTACATGCACAATTTGTTAGGATAAACTTACCAGCAAGAGGAAAGTAAGAGAAGATGTTAGGGAAATTTGCCGAAGGTTACTTTTATGATTAAACGTAAAATATGTTAAATTTAAAAATAAAATAAGTTAATTTTATTGAGTTGATATAACGTATCCCGCGTCAAGTACAGTAAAAACATTGAAAGGGGTGATGCGTATTGAGAGTTCTTATAACATGCCGAATCTTCTCTCATTTTTTAGAATCTATCAAATTCTTGGAGGATGCCTTTGTTCGATACCATAACTTTGAAAACGAATATCCCTATTGACCGTCAGTTACTCTTTACATACGAAAATAAACCGATAACTTACTACGATCATGATACAGGTCTACATAAATCTACATACATTATTCATGACGAACATCTGCCGTACATCGAATACAAAGAACATATTCAACTGCTCAAAATTCAAATTTCCATCCCCAAATTTCTTTATGGTAACAATGTGAGCCTTCTGAAAGAAAACGATATTCCTCTCTTCTTCCATAGGTTGCATCAAAGGTTACACGAAATGTTTAACATTCACGTTAGAACGGAGGATTGGTATTTAAGTAGAATTGATATTTGTTGGAATTTTCAAGTTCATGAACAAGTATCCGAATATGTGAAGCAGATCGCCATGCTTCATTTACCCTTTATGAAGCCGCATACTGACGGATATTTGGAAACTGTAAAACATAAAAACGATAGCAGAAGCGTTACCTTCTACAATAAGCAAAAGGAATGCATCGATCATAAAGAGCCGCGAGAAACAATCGATCAAGCTCAGGGACTATTACGAATGGAAGTTAGACCAAGCAAAAAAGAGATGAAAAAGTATTCATCCAAGAGACTAGCCATTGATTTATTAACCAGAGACTTCTTCAAATATGTAACCGATGGAGCTTTAAAGCACATCGAACTACCTGAGTCCCTAGAAGGGTTAACTATCGGTTGGTTACAGTCAAATTCACATAATATCCTTCAAGTTGAACGCATACTTGGCTTCAAGCTTCTTCACGCTCAATTTACCGAAACGGAGCTAAAGCAAATCTATACGCCATCTACATACGCAAACAAAAAGAGTCAGGCAAAGAAGCTACATTTCCCAAACCGAACTCAGTTGAATCCATTGTACATAGACTATTCAAAATTGAGTTAGAAGTCATCTACATACACCGATTTGTTAGCGATACGATTGCGATATCATTTTCGTTTGAAATGACCATAAAGTCAATGTTTATAAGGCTTTTTCGACTTAGCTTGAACATACATATGAATTGCAAGTAAACACAAGTAAACGTTTGTAATCAATAGTAAACAGGAGTAAACAAATGATTTCCACGATTGTATGACCATTAAAATAATAATTTTATTTTCTAATTGATAGTCGGGGGTAATTTACATCGATTGAAGGCTTGAAAATGGCTGTATACTCCGTATCTGATGCTTACATTTATCGACGTTAGGAATTGGACGATTCGGTTTCTTCTTCGATTAATTCATGAATGCTAATATTCAACGCTTCGCAAATGTGTTCGAGTGTACGAATATAAACTCTATCAACGTTGTCAGAGCATAGGTGATTGATTGTATTTGGTCTTATATTCATTAAGAGAGCTAATTGGCGTTGAGACATGCCCCGCTCCGCTAAAATCTCTCTAAGTCGAATTTTAACTTTCATTTATTGTTTCCTCCAGTATAAATCTTAGCATAAATATATCACGTTACAGAGAAAAAAACATTGTGTATATCTCTTAAAGGATATATAATTGATTTATATCTTTTAAGGGTTACATAAATCCTAATTTCTGTAACGGAGGGCAATTTCAATGAATGTCATCGGCTATATTCGAGTCTCAACATCAGGACAAGCCAAGGATGGTTACAGTTTATCTTATCAGCAAGAAGAAATTGAATCCTATTGCCAGCAACAAGGCTGGAACCTGCTACATGTATTTAGTGATGAAGGTATCAGCGGCGCAAAAGTTGATGAGGATACTTTGGAGGTTGATCGTCAGGGGTTCCAAGACATGCTTTCCCTCATTTCTACTCAATCCGTTCATGCTGTAGTCGTTTTGAACACGAATCGTCTATGGCGCAGCGATATTGTTAAAGTGTTGGTTCATCGGGAGTTTAAGAAACATAACGTCGATGTAAAATCCATTGAGCAGCCAACCTACAGCATTTATAAGAAAGACCCTTCCGACTTCCTGATTAACGGCTTGATGGAATTGTTGGACGCCTACCAACGCTTAGAAATTGCAATGAAACTGGGCAAAGGCCGCAACAAGAAAGCCAAGGAAGGCGGTTATGCCGGAGGAAGGGCAACATTTGGCTACACGGCAAAGAAAGGCTCTAAAGTCATTGAGATTGACGAGAGACAAGCCGCTGTTGTACAACGTGTATTTGAATTAAAAGAGCTAAACCCGACATGGAGCTTGTCTGAAATTGCAAGTCAACTGAACCTTGAAAACTTAACTACCCGGCAAGGAAACTCCTTTACCAAAGTCCAAGTCAAACGTATTCTTGACCGCAAAGATTTCTATAGCGGCATGTACCGTTATGCCAATGTTCAAGCGGTTGGCAAGCATCAAGCCATTATATGAAAGGTGGTCAAAGAATGGAGGCTTTGGTTGAAAAGTACCGTCAATTAGTGCAGCAAGAAGATGCCTATTCCAAGCAACTGAGAACCGCTGAAATGTGTACGTTGGCGATGTATGACCACATTTTTCAGTACGGTGAATATATTGAAAAACTGTTGATGGAAGAAGTATTGCTTGCTATCCATCAGATTGAAGCAAATGTGCGTTTGGAACTGCTTCATTTGCGAATGGAAAAAGCCTTTTTGGCTAGTGACATGAAAGCCAGTAGGTAGCTGAAAGATTCATGTGAGGGTTGGCATATT
>NZ_JBVYOL010000012.1:0-23386 GCF_056120505.1 Paenibacillus sp. sgz302164
AACTTTCCCCGGCGATCCTCTCATCCTGCATGAGGATGACCCGTTCATGCCCAAGATCCGGGTAAGCGCGGTCGGCCAGTACCGCCGCGGCTTCCGCGTTATGCAGAATATATGCCTTGCGGCTCGGCGGGTAATCCGGATCGACCGGCACGTAAGCCGCCCCCGCCTTGAGGATGGCGAGCATCCCGGTGATCATGTCGGTTCCGCGACCGGCCACCAGGGCCACATGATCCCCGCTGCGCACACCGTGCCGCACCAAATGCCGCGCCAGCCGGTTTGACTCCGCCTCCAGCCGCGCATAGGTCAGCGTCCGGCCTCCATGCCGGACCGCCGCATGGTCCGGCGTTCTTGCCGCCTGTTCCTCGAACAGCCCGTGCAGCGTCTTCCCCTCCGTGTAGGCAGCCGCAAGCTCGTACGCCGGAGCATTCCATTCGCGGAGCAGCCGGTCCCCCTCCTCCGTCAGGATCAATGCCTCGCTGCCCAGAATCGGGTTCGCCTCGTCGCACAGCTCCTCCAAAATCCGCACATAGAGCGTGAATACCGTCTCCATATCCCGGTCGTAGAAGTAGCTCGGGGCATACTTGATTTGGACATTCATGTGCTCGCTGCTCCGATGCACCTCGACATCCAGCAGCGTGTTGGTCATCTCGGCACTTTCCATTTCAAGCCCCGCCGCTTCCTCCGGGCGGATGCCGTCACCTGCCGTACGGAAATTCAGAACATGGAAGTCCGTATAGTTGAACAAGGTGTCGAAAATCGGGTTAAGGGACGGATCGGATCTTTCTCCGACCATCCGTGCAATATCGCTAAGGAACACTTCATGGGCCTTCATCCGGTAGAGGGTATCCGCGACCTGGCGAAGCAGCTCCTGCTTGGTCTCCCTCTTGCCGATGCGCATCCGCATCGGAAGCGAATTCAGGAAGCATCCGAGTATGCGGTCCCCGTCGTCCACAGCCGGACGATCATGGGAAACGACGCCGGTCACGATATCCTCTTCGCTCGTGATGACGCGCAGCAGGTAGAGATGGGCGCCGAGACACAAGTCCCTCACGGTGCAGCCATAAGCTTTGGCCCCCTCCTCCAGCTTGCGTACGAGCCCGGATTCCACCGTTTTATTGATAATGGCGCTTGGCGCCGTGCTTGAGCGCGGTTTGCGCGCAATATTGAACGGCAGCTTGCCGCGCGTGCAGCCGGCGAGGAACTCTCTCCAGAATTCCGTCGTCTTCCCGTCCGCTTGCTTGTAAGCGTTCAACGCCACGTATTCCTTGTACGAGCTGCGGAGCGGAGGCAGCTCGAAGGATCGCGGAAGGGCATCCTGCTGTGCAGCGGCGAGCCGGTTGTACAGTTCCATAAACTCCTGCTGGAACACAGCCACGCTCCAGCCGTCGAGCGCCGCATGATGGAAGGACAGAAGGATCACCGCTTCCTCCGCTCCAATCCTGAACACCCGAAGCCTCCACAGCAGCCCGTCGTCCGTCAAATATTTGTCGGCCAGGTCGGCATGCCGCCGCTCTTCCATATACTGCCGCTGAGCCTCTACCGGCAAATGCATGATGTCCTCTACCGACAGATCCGGCTCCACCTGCTTGTACACCAGCTGAAGAGGCTCGGAGAACCGGACGGTATCGAACACGGTCCGGAGGATGGCATGCCTGCCCATCAGCGCGAGGGTGGTTTGCCGGATCAATCCGGCATCCAGCCGGTGAATCCGCGCGGTGAAAAAGAACTGGTCGTGATAGATCGGCTCATCCGGCTTCAGCTTTGAGTAATAGACCATACTCTGCTGGATTTTGCTCAGAGGATAGAAATCCTCGATTCCCTGCAGCAGGTACCGCTTCATCGCCGGTTCATCCCGGAACCGATCCTGGAGTGCCTCGATGAGCCCCAGCCCTCGCGCCATCTCCTCTGACCCGCTGCCGCTTCCGGACTCCTCCATACAGCGGGCAAACTCGCCGATGGTTTGGTAGACATACAAGTCTTGCAGACGGGCCTGAGTCCCGAACACCTGATGAATCCGGTTGGACAGGCGAATCAATTTAATCGAGTCCCCGCCCATCTGGAAGAAATTGTCCTGGGTCCCTACTTGACCCGCTCCAAGCACCTCGCTCCAGATTTCCGCCAGCTTCCGCTCCGTGCTGCTTTGAGGCGCCACATAGGCTTCCGCCCTTGCCGCCGCCGTGTCGGGAACCGGCAGCGCCCTCCTGTCCAGCTTGCCGTTAGGCGTCAGCGGCAGGCGTTCCATGGCGACAAAGTAGGCAGGAATCATATACTGCGGCAGTCTCTGGGCCAGATGTGCCCTAAGCTCATATCCCGTCATCTCGGCCTGGGCAGCAACGTATGCAACCAGATAGCTCGTCCCGGTTTCATCGGTCCGGTCGATCACGACCGCTTCCCGAACCCGCTCATGGCGCAGCAGAGCTTCTTCAATCTCACCCGGCTCGATCCGGTTGCCCCGGATCTTGACCTGGTGGTCCATCCGGCCGAGGTACTCCACATTCCCGTCCGGCAGCCAGCGGGCCACATCGCCGGTGCGGTACATTCGCCCCTCTCCTGTGAACGGATCGTCTACAAACTTCTCCGCTGTAAGCTCCGGGCGGCCCAGATACCCCCTGGCGAGGCCGACCCCGGCAATGCACAGCTCGCCGGGGATGCCTGCGGGGAGCAGATGCAGGTTCTCATTCACCACATACAGGCGGATATTGTCAATCGGCTTTCCGATCGGAATGCGTTCCAGCCCCGGTGTGCAATCGAACGAAGTGACGTCCACCGTCGCTTCGGTTGGCCCGTACAAATTCACAAGCCGGATGCCGTCTTCGCCAAGGCATGCGTAGAACCTGTCCGCAAGCTGCTTCGGAAGCGCCTGGCCGCTGGCAAACACTTGCTTCAAGGAAGCCATGCCCTGTACCACATCCGGGTGTGCTTCCAGATAATCCAGGAACGCTCCCAGCATGGGCGGCACGAAGTGCATGGTTGTCACCCGCTGCTTCGCAATGACAGCCGCGATGACAGCCGGATCCTTCTCTCCTCCCGGCGGCAGGAGGCACAAGCCGGCACCGTACCAAGACCACCAGAACAGCTCCCATACCGACACATCGAAACTGATCGGCGTCTTTTGCAGAACGAGATCCCCTTCGCCGAGTCCATACTCCTTCTGCATCCAATGCAGCCGGTTGATGACCGAACGGTGCTCAATCATGACGCCCTTCGGCCGTCCGGTGGAGCCGGACGTGTAGATGACGTAGGCGAGATGGTCCGGTCCGCTAACGGGTATCGGATTGTCCATGGGCTCATCGCTGAAAACATCGCCCTGCAGATCAAGTACGGTGCCGTCGAACACGTCAGCTGCCTCAATGGCCAACTGCCCGGTCAGCAGCACCTTCGTCTCGCTGTCCTCCAGAATGTAGCGGATACGCTCCGCCGGATACGACGGATCGACCGGCAGGTAGGCCCCTCCCGCCTTCAAAATACCGAAGATCCCCACCATCATATCGAGCGTGCGTTCCGTCATCAGGCCAACGATCGTATCTGCCTGAACGCCGCAGCCCCGAAGCTTGTTCGCAACCTGATTCGCTCTGGCATTCAGCTCGGCATAGGTCAGCTTCCGGCCCTGCTCATCGGTTACGGCCGCCGCATCCGGTGTCCGCGACGCCTGTTTTTCGAACAAGGCATGGATCGTTTGCTCACGCGGGTACCCGGACTCCGTCCGGTTGAATACTTCCAGAATTTCATGCCGCTCCGGGGTCGTCATGATCTCCAAATCTTTCAGGAGCCCATCCGGCTCCCTCACCACAGACCTGAGCACCTCAAGAAAGTGGGTGGCCATACGCTCCGCAGTTTCCCGCTTGAACAGCCGGACGGCATACGCAAGACTGCCTTGCAGCCCGCCCTGTTCTTCCGTCAGCGTAAGGGTCAGATCGAATTTGACCACTCGCGAATCGATCTCATAAGAGCTAAGGACAAGTCCCGGAGCCGACAATTCGTCCTGCTCCATATTCTGAAGCACGAGCATCACATCAAATAACGGGCTGCGGCTCAAATCCCTGCGCACCTGCACCCGTTCCACCAGCTCCTCGAACGGATAGGCTTGATGGACGAACGCTTCCACCGCCCGCTCCCCTACTTCGGAGAGGAAGGCACGGAAAGACTTGCCGCCTTCCGGATAGTTGCGCAGCGCCAGTGTGTTAACAAACATGCCGATGAGAGGTTCCACATCGGGATGCTCACGGCCGGCCACCGGGCTGCCCACCACGATATCCGGCTGCCCCGAATATTTGAACAGCAGCATATTGAAGGCTGCGAGCAGCGTCATGTACAGCGTAGTTCCCGTCTCCCGGGCCAGCTCCTGCAGCCTCTGAAGCAGCCCCTGATCGATCCGGAAGGACACCGTATCCCCTTCGAAGCTTTGTGCAGGGGGACGGGGGTAGTCCGTCGGCAGCTCCAAGACCGGAACCCCATCCTGGAAGCGGTCAACCCAGTACTGCCGGTGCAGCTGCATCGCGAGCTGGGCTATAAGCTCCTGCTGCCAGACCGCATAGTCTTTGTATTGAACGGGAAGGGGCGGCAGTTCTTGCCCCTGATAGTATTGAATAAACTCCCGGGCCAGAATACCCAGCGACACGCCGTCCGAGATGATATGATGCATATCGAAGAGCAGCAGATGCCGGTCCGGCTCCAACCGGACCAGCCCGGCCCGGAGCAGCGGCGCCTGAGACAGATCGAACGGCCGGATAAAGCCGCGAAGGAGATCCGGCTCCGCCTGATCCATCACCGGGATGGAAAATGCGGAGAAAGGCACCGCTTCATAGATCCGGGCCATGACATTCCCGTCCTTCATTTCGAATCCGGTCCGCAGCGATTCATGACGGGCGATCAGCCGCTGGAGGGCCTCCTGGACCCGGATGCGGTCCAACGGACCGTCCATCTGCAGAGCCCCCGGCATGTTATAGCTCAGCCCGCCGCCATCCAGGTGACTGATCAGGTAGATGCGCTTTTGGGCGGAGGAAACCGGATAGTACTCTCTCTCCTCTGCAAGGGGGATCGGGGTATAACCGCTGCGGTTTGCAGCGTCGATCACCCGGGCCATGCCTTCAATGGTCGGATACCGGAACACCTCTCTCAACGGGAGCTCCATGTTCAATTCTTTGTAGATTCGTCCGATTAAGCTTGCCGCCGATAAGGAATGACCGCCGAGTTCAAAGAAGTTATCCCTCACTCCAATGTCCTGGCGCTTTAATATGCTCTTCCAGATTTCCGCAAGCCGGTCTTCGGTCTCATTGCGCGGAGCCACGTACACCGCTTCGCTCTGAACCGCATGCTCCGGCTTAGGCAGCGCTCGGCGGTCCACCTTGCCGTTGACCGTCAGCGGCAGTCTGTCAAGCTGTACGATGAAGGACGGGATCATATAGGCAGGCAGTTCCTCAGCCAGCGCGCTTCTAATTTCTCCCGAGGTGAGCCCGGATTCCGCCACAACATACGCGCATAAGTACTTCGCTCCCTCTTCATCGTCGAGCGCCAAGACGACCGCCTCCGTTATGGACGGGGTATCCAATAACCGGGATTCCACCTCGCCAAGCTCAATCCGGTATCCCCGGATCTTCACTTGATGGTCCATGCGGCCCAAGTATTCCAGCGTGCCGTCCGGCAGCCATCGCGCCAAATCGCCTGTGCGGTACATCCTTTCGCCGGGCTGAAGCGGATGATTTACAAACTTCTCGGCCGTCAGCTCGGCACGGTTTACGTACCCCCGGGCGAGACCGGCCCCGCCTATGCACAGCTCCCCTGCCGCTCCTACAGGCAGCAGGTGCCCGTTTCGGTCGATAACGAAGATGCTTGAATTGGCTATAGGTCTGCCGATCGGTGGCAGGTTCGGGAGAAGCGGATCCTTGCCTTGCATCCTGTGGGAGGTCACCACATGGGTTTCGGAAGGACCGTAATGATTGTGCAAAGTCACCTCATGCTCCAACAAATAAGCGCGCAGATTCGGATGAATCACTAACTGTTCCCCGGCCACGACAATATGCCGCACACGGCCTTGGGAGAGCGTCTCCAGATACCGCTTCTCCGAAGCCAAATATTTGAGATAAGCGGTTGGAAGGAATACGATATCCGCGCCGGTTTCCACCACAGATTCGACGAACTCCCTCGGCTGCCGCTTCCGGTCTTCTCCAACAATATGCAGCTCGGCGCCTCCAAGAAGCGCAGTGAACATCTCCTGATAGCACACATCGAAGCCCATCGCAGCAAATTGAAGAACCTTCGAAACCCCCGCTTCCACAGGGATGCTTTCCTGCTGCCACTGCAGCAAATTGATGAGGGTCCGGTGCTCGATCAGTACACCCTTGGGGGTTCCCGTGGATCCCGACGTATAGATCACATACAGGGCATCGCCTGAGCTGGCACCAATGGTCAGATCCGAAGCCGGCATACTCCTCGAACGGGAGATGGCCTCCTCTGCCGCTACTGCCTCTACATCGCCCAGAACGGCCTCCGGCAGGGAAAGCTCCGTCAACACAAGTGCAGGTCTACTATCCCTCAGCATATGCCGTATACGTTCGGCCGGAGTAGACGGATCGATGGGGAGAATAGCCCCGCCTGCCTTTAACACGCCGAGCACAAACTGAATATAACGCACGGACCGGGGCAGAAGCAGAGCAACGATCCCTTCCGGTCCGATGCCCTGGCTCTGAAGGAAGCGCGCCAGTTGATTCGACTGTTCATTTAGCTCGCGGTAGGTCAAGGCTTCCCCGTCCGAGACCACCGCAAGGGCATCCGGCATCCGTTCCGCCTGCTCCCGGAACAGGGCATGAACGGTCTTCTCCTTCGGATAAGGGACTGCCGTGTTATTGAAAGATTCCTGCTGCAGGAGGATCTCCTGCTTCGTCATCAGCTCCAGGTCGCCGACAACCCGGTGCGGGTCGTTCACCACTTGCTCCAGGATGTGGATCAGGTGTCCGGCCAATCTCTGCACAGCCGTCTCCTCATAGACACTGCCGTTGAATTGAAATTGAACCGACAGCTCTTCGCCCGGAAGCACGATGAGGTTCAGATCATAGTTGGTTTGCTCCCGCACGGTAAAGCCCCCAAATGCCAGATGGACATCCGGATGTTCCCCCATTGGGCCGAGTCCTTCGGTCAGCGGGTAGTTCTCGAATACAAGAATGTGATCGATCAACGCTCCATTCTGCGGAACCTTGGCCTGGATCTCGTACAGCGGATAAGCAAGGTAGGCTTGGGAACTCAGCGCCTGCTCCTGCGTTCTGCGCATCACTTCAGATATGCTTTCCTCCATCCGGCACACGATGCGAACAGGGATCGTATTGATACAAAGACCGACCATCGCTTCAATCCCCGGAATTTCCGGCGGTCTTCCCGAGACTACGCTCCCGAATACCACATCCTGCCTCCCGGTATACATTTGCAGCAGCACAGCCCAAGCGGTTTGCAAAAGGGTATTCATCGTCACGCCGTTACGCTGGGCGGTCCCGTTCATCCGCTCCGTCAAATCCCTGCCAAACCCGGCTTTGTACACTCTCGGATCGTAAGTGGACTGCTGCGCTTCATCGGGAGTCCGCTTCGGCAGGGACGACGAACCTTCATACCCCTCAAGGCAGGCCATCCAGTACTTCTCCGCCGCTTCCATGTCCCTTTGTTCCAGCCATGAGAGATACCGGTGATACGGCACGGCCGGAGGGAGTGCGGGTTCGTTCCGCTTGAGATAACAGGCGTATAAAGTGAAGAGCTCGCGGAAAATCAAAGGCAGACACCAGCCATCGAGAAGAATATGATGATGGCTCCACAGCATTTGATATGTCGCGTCTTCCTTGCGCAGTACGGTGACCCGCATCAGCGGATCCCTGCTGAGCTCGAATCCTCTGGCCCGGTCCCGGGCGATCAGGTCATCTATACACGCCACCTTCTCTTCCTCGTTCATGCTGCGGATATCCTCATACTGGAAGCTGATCTCTTTCGTCCGAAATACCACCTGCACCGGTTCTTCCCTTCTGCCGCTGTAGAAGTTCGTTCTCAGCACATCATGCCGCTCGATCACCGCATTCCAGCTTCTGCGGAGGAGCTCGATGTCCAGGCTTCCCTGCAGTTGGAGGCTGACTTGTTCTACATAAGCTCCGGGCTGGCCGCCGAGGAGAGAATGGAACAGCATGCCTTTTTGCATCGGTGTCAACGGGTACACATTTTCGATCTCACCGAAAGGCCGGCACTGTTCCGTCAGCTCCGCTACCTCTTCCAGCGTCATATCCTTGATTAACAGATCACTCGGTGTTAATTCGGAGTAACTCCTCTCCATGCAGTGGCCAATCACTTCGCGAAGTGCCGTCTGCAGCCGTTCAGCCAAGCGCTCGATCGACGTACTGCGGTACTGCTTGGAGCTGTAGCTGAGCGTTAGCGACAACCTGCCTGAAGTGACCGCGCAGTGGATATCCAGAGCGTACGGTCTTTCGGCATTCCCTCCGACCAGGCTGCCGCTGGAATAAGGCGATAGTTTGAGATTCAGCCCATGATTTTGCAGATCCTGATCGAACTGCCCCAGATAGTTGAAGCTGATCTCCGGTTTGGCGCAGAACCCCCACTTTTCTTTGCCCGTGGATAAGTACCTCAGGAGGCCGTACCCCACGCCCTTGCCCGGCACGCCCCGCAACTGCTCCTTCACCTTCTTGATCTGCTGCGAAAGGGGAAGCTCCGCTTCGTTCCTCAATACAACAGGGAAGATGCTCGTAAACCAGCCTACCGTTCTGGAAATATCGGTATCCTGAAGAAGGGCCTCTCGGCCGTGTCCCTCCAGATTGACCATGACTTCCTTGTGCCTGCTCCATTCCCCGACAGCAATTCCCAGCGCCGTTAACAGCAGATCGTTAACTTCGGTATTGTAAGCCCGATGCGCTTCTTTGAGCAGAAGCTCCGTTTCTTCCACCGTCCATTGGACCGTGAGAGCTTCGCTATCTTGAACCCGCGAGACCTCCTGCTCCATATCTTTGGGCAGTGCTTTAACCGGAGTGCGGTCCACCTCCTGCCAATAAGAGAGCTCCTCCAGCAGAGAATGAGAGTCCGCATAGGCCGTAAGCTTGTCCGACCAGACTTGGAACGAATCGGTTTTGAGCGGCAGTACCGGTTCCACACCGAGAAGAGCCTGCTCATACCCTTTGGCGAGATCTTCGAGCAAAATCCTCCAGGAGTACCCGTCGATCGCCAAATGATGGATGACGATGAGCAAATGGTCGCCATCCGCACATTGAAACAGCGCCAGCTTCATCAAAGGACCGGCACACAGGTTGAAGCCGCCCTGCAGCTCCGCCGCCTTCGCTTCGATGGTGTTCTCTGCAGACGCTTCCCCTCTGCAATCGATCACCTCCAGCGTGAAGAGATCCCCTTCCTCTGCGCTCCGAATCCACATCGTATTCCCCTGTCCATCCTGCCTCATGATCATGCGCAGGGCA
Source organism: Paenibacillus sp. sgz302164 (assembly GCF_056120505.1). Classification (NCBI taxonomy): domain Bacteria; kingdom Bacillati; phylum Bacillota; class Bacilli; order Caryophanales; family Paenibacillaceae; genus Paenibacillus; species Paenibacillus sp. sgz302164. The sequence continues at coordinate 9,450 of NZ_JBVYOL010000012.1, forward strand.
TCGTGATGCGTAACGATCTGCTGCATGGTTAGACGCAGTGCAGCTTCCTCGAATCGTTCCGGCCGGAACAAGAAGAGACTCTGGTTATAGTGATGAAGAGAATCTTTTGTTAGCTCCATGAACCTTGCGATCACAGGCGTCGGACAGACCTCGCCGGTAACTTCCCTCTGATCAGCCAGCCGGTTGACCGGTGTTAGTCTAGTGCTCATCTGCTCCAGCGTCGGATAGTGGAATACATCCTTCATTTCCAGCTTATAGCCGGCGGGATACAGCTTGGAAATCACTTGGAGGGATTGGATCGAATCCCCGCCCAGCTCAAAGAAGCTGTCCTTGACGCCGATTCTCTCCGTTCCGAGGACCGACTTCCATATCGAAACGAGCAAATGCTCCTCTGGCGTCCGGGGCGCCGCATACTCCACACCGGTCTGCCTGTAGCCGGCGGGTTCAGGCAGTGCTTTGCGGTCGAGCTTGCCGTTAACGGTTAACGGCATGCCGGGCAGCTGGATCAAATGGGCAGGGATCATGTGCCCCGGCAGTACAGCCGTCAGGCGGCTTCGGATTTCACTTGAAGCAAGCTCCCGGGCCGCCACGTAATACGCGCAGAGCTGCTTCTGGCCCCACTTGTCCTCTCTTGAGATGACCACCGCTTCCCTCACATCATCCACTTGAAGCAGCTGCGCTTCCACTTCACCGAGCTCGATACGGTAGCCGCGGATTTTGACCTGGTGATCCATCCGGCCGATGTATTCCACATTCCCGTCCGGCAGCCATCTGGCCAGGTCGCCCGTCCGGTACATCCGCTCCCCGGGCTTGAAGGGATTCTCCACGAATTTCTCTTCCGTCAGCTCCGGCCTGCCCAGATAGCCGCGTGCCAGTCCAGTGCCGGCGATACAGAGCTCTCCCGGTACACCGATCGGCTTCAGCTGCCGGTCTTCATCTACGATGTACAGCCGGGTGTTATCGATCGGCCTTCCGATCGGAATCCGCTCCAGCCCCGGTATGCAATCAAAATAAGTCACATCCACCGTAGCCTCGGTCGGACCATATAAATTCACCAAAGCCGCCCCGTTGCCGCCGGCGACGCGATAAAAACGATCCACCTGCTGCTTGTGCAGCGCTTCGCCGCTCGCAAATACCCGCTTGACGCCGGCAAGCTCCTCCGGGTTCCCCGCCGTTTCCATATGCCCGAGCCAGGCATTCAGCATGGAAGGCACAAAATGAAGTACCGTGACTCCGTAAGCAGCAACGGCCTGTGTAAGCACGGCCGGGTCTTTCTCGCCGTCCGGCTCCAAGAGGCACACGCCGGCACCGTAGAGTGACCACCAGAACAACTCCCATACGGAGACGTCGAAGCTAAGAGACGTCTTCTGCAGGATTACATCATGGGCGCCCAGCGGGTAACGTTTCTGCATCCAGGCCAAGCGGTTGACCACGGCCCGATGCTCAATCATGACCCCCTTCGGCCTTCCCGTCGATCCCGAGGTATAGATCACATAAGCGAGATCTTCCGGGCCGCCTGCCGGCTCAGGATTCCGTGCCGGAAGGCCGCCATCCGCTTCATCGTCCAGTTCCAGTACGATCCCTTCGAAATGGACGCCATCCAGGGACTCGGCCGAACCGAGCAGCAGACCTGCCCCGCTGTCCTCCAGCATGTAGCGGATGCGCTCCTGCGGATAGCCCGGGTCAAGGGGCAAGTAGGCAGCGCCGGCCTTCAAGATGCCATAGATGCCAGCCAGCATATCCAGCGAGCGGGGAGCCATCAACGCAACCACGCTGCCGGACCGCACGCCTTCAGCTCTGAGCTTCCAGGCCAGTCGGTTCGCCCTCGCATTGAGCTCCCGGTACGTAAGCTTCTGATCCTTATATACGGCAGCCGTCGCATCCGGCGATCTCACCACCTGCTGTTCGAACAAAGAAACCACCGTTTGGTCCGAAGGATAAGGCGTCAACGTTTCATTAAATTCATGAAGAATCCGCTGTCTTTCTTCCTTATGCATGATCTCGATATCCTTCAGCCGAAGCTCGCCGTTCTTAAGCAGCTGATCCGTAAGGAATTGAATGCGCTCATTCATCAGGATAATCTCTTGTTCTGTGAACATCTCTGTTTTGTAGTCGTACATGAGAATGAGCTTCCGTTCATGTCGCTCCCCAATCAGTAACGTCAGGGATTCGGTTTGCTGTCCGGTATGATGCCAGTTGGTCACAATAGGGATTCCGTTAAGCTCCGGAATGAAGCGGTAGTTCAGGAAATTAAGGCCGTATTCGAACAATTGATTCAGTTCGGGATGTTGTTTTTTAAGCAAAGGAATCAGGAGGTCATAGGGATATTTCTGGTGAAAATAGCAGCGTTTGAGTTCATCGTGAACGGAGCTGAATAGCTGGCGGAGAGGCACGTCGGTATCACTTGTGAGTCTGACAGGCATCGTACTCGTACACATCCCGAACATAGCCCGCTCTTCCCTGCTAGACCGGTTGAATACGGGCGTACCCAATACTAGATCGGTACACTGCTGCACTTGGCTGAGGTAAATATAGAGGACCGTCATAAAAAAGGAAGGAATTGAAATATTGTTCTCTTGAATGAATTTCCGTACGCCTGCATCCTGCTCATCCGAGAGGACAAAGTAACTTCTTCTCGCAGCGGTGGAATCGCTCGGAGCGGGGAGCCTTTCCGGCAGCGGCGTGAAGGTTTTCTGCCAAAAGTTACTGCTCTTTACCCGCCGGCTGGAGTCCAGATAGCTCCGCTCGCTCTCCATATACCGCAGGTAAGAACCTTGGGGAGCGGGTGATTGAGGGAGCTGATCTTTACCGTCCGGCTGGCCGACAGTCCGAAGGTATTCATTCCAGATATAGTCAAGGAATAAGGTTGTCGACCAGCCGTCCGCAATGATGTGATGAAACTTCGCTATAAACCCCCTTCGCTCTCCGATTTCATAGAAATAAAATTTGAACAATTCACAGTTGAACAGGTCCATCTGGAACGCTTCCTTGCGGGATACGAGAGCTTCCAGCGGATCTTCAGCGCCTACCGGCCGGTCGAGCTGCACTCTTTCCACCGGCTGCAGATCCGCCTCATCGTCAATATACTGTCTGATCTCACCGTCCACCAGGATCAACCGGATGCGCAGGCTATCCTGATTCTCGATAAACTTACGGATGGCCTGCTCCATGACATCAAATCGGACGGCTTGTTGGGTCTCGCTGCTGATCACAATCAGATTCAAATTCGACTGGGGATATTTACTTTCCGTATACCAAATTCGGCTCTGCGGATGGGTTAGGGGAAAAAGCGTTCTTCGTTTCAAACGGGTCATTTGAAGCATGCACTCCCTTGTTTTTCGAATATATCATCTTATGGGTCAAGATGATCGAAAACCATTGTTTCTCATATTTCTCTTTTTTTAGGTGATATTAATTAATGTAGCATATCTTTTATATATAATCTACTTATGCGAATTCAAAATCTAGCTGCTTGTGGTTTGACACTGCGGGTGGGCAAGCACAAATTGATCAATCTTTGGGCTGAGTTTAAGAGTAACTTAATCCCAATGTTACCTATGTTATAACTAGACAGTCCAATTCTATGAATTTAAAAACGCCAATATCCATCCCCATGGTTTGGATATTGGCGTTTTTATAATTTAGATGACTTCTTTTCTCTTATATAAATACACGTATAAAATAAATCCGGTTATTGCGCATAATGCTGCACATAATCCAATGAATCCGTAGCCGGGCCAGCGCGAAACATGCTTCGTGTGAGATGTTATCTCCAGGGAACGTACTGTACAAAGCAATCACAATCGGGATGACGGACAATAACAGCATCACCAGATACATCCCGCGCCAATCCAGCGTGTGGCCAGCAATCGGTTCACCGAATCTTCTCTATAACGAAAAAAAGGGCGTCCTAGTGGACGCCTTCAGTTAGTTTAGTTCCTTCGCTCTGTCAAATATTGTTCAAGCTGATCGAAGGTTCCTCCGAAGCCCTGCTCCATGGATTCGAACATGCCCTCAAAGAAGCTTCTCTCTTCATCAGTTGCGTTTATCGGTCCGCTGCACAAGGTCATTGTGGTAATACCGTTATTTTCACTAAAGGTTACCGCATTGCGTATTTCCAGCGGGATCAAATCGCTAAATGGAGCCCGGACAATGTTACCCGCCTCATCTGAAAAGCTGTTGACCCAGACAATCTTTTCGAAAGCTTCGATTTCCTGATACACGAATTTACCCCACATTTGATTACCATCAGGAGATTGCATGTTGTAGTGGAAAAAACCTCCCGGACGGAAATCCAATTGCGCAACATTTATTTCAAATCCTTTCGGTCCCCACCAGCGTTTCAGGTGCTCTGCCTCAGACCATGCTTTGAAAACAACCTCGCGCGGCGCATTGAGTACACGTGTTATGACTAACTCCTTGCCTTCTGATTTTGCTGTCATATCCATTCCTCCATTTCACAAAATGAATCCCTGATTAAAATATACTCCAATCGGAATATTCCTGTCAAGGAATATTCATCTACGCAATAAAGGGATACCATTAAACTTCAAGTAGAATTTTTACTCCTGTTAAGCCCCGTCCTCTCTCCGCCAACTTCACCTATCCATGTGGAGCCCAATAGCAAGACAGCTCCGATCAGCTACTGCAAAGTCATCAACTCTCCTACAACCAGAGCTGATATCACTAATGAGGTTAGGGGATCGATATAACTCAATACGGCGATGCTTTGGCCTTGTAGTCCTTTCATTCCGGCAAAGAATAGATGAAATCCAACCCCGCCATGAAGGATACCTAGCACGAGCATCAATGCAACCGCGTCACCGGTGACAGAAAAGATTTTGAAGCCACTCGTGAACAGCATAAATGGGAGCAACATCGCCACCGATAAGCCAAGCTGCAGAAGAGTATTTGCCAGTCCGTCCAGGTCCCGAATAAACTTGTTGACCAGCGTCAAAACGGCATAGAAGCCTGCCGCGACGAGTCCGAAGCCGATACCTAGCAGATGATGTCCGGTTGTTTCCATCCTGCCGTTTTGCAAAACGAAGAACAGACCAAGCAAAGCAATAGCGACGCATACCGCCTTTTTGAGCGACAGCTTTTCTTTCAAAACGAAGGGTGAGCATATAATAACCAGAACAGGCGCAAAATAATAGCTCAACGCCGCATTTGCAATTGTTGTTTCCTTGTACGCCTGAAACAGAAAAATCCAGTTGCCGCTCAACGCCACGCTCGCAATGAACAGAGCAGCCGCATTCTTCTTCACCTTCCGCCACGACACTTTCTGCTTCGTCCACACGAAGACGACAAACAGCAACAGGCTGCCGATCAAGCTCAAGAGCAACGCGATTTCTCCGGATGACATGTTGATATATTTGGCAAACACGCCAACTGCGCCGAATATGATCATCGACAAGATGAAATAAATTTTTTCCTTCATTTATTATTCCCACTTTCTACCAATATGATGATGAGACCAATGAGATAGTCTCCCCTTACATACAGTAGAATCTATGGCAGGACCAGCAACATTCATGTAGTTACCTTGACAGTAGATTCTACTGTTGTGGTACTACCGGTGGAGCAATAAAATTATACATTTGATTCCCTCCTTCATGGACTAATGCGTTCATTTTTGAATTCTGTTGTGCTATAGTGTATCATCCTTTGCCCTACAGAAACATTTCAGAGAACAATTTTATTTGACCTGATTGAGCAAAAAAATGGACAGTACCGTCCCTCTCGAAAACGGATGTCCACATATGATGTGTAACGCTATATGAAATTACAGTTCCATATCATTGATTTACTCTTTTATTTTTCTCTAACTCAGCATTTAATTTAGCATTCTCTCTCAACAAACTTGCATTCTCTTCCAATAACTTTTGTACGTCTGGTACATCCTTGCCGGAAATCCAGCCATGCAAATCGTCTCTTCCTGCATACTCCGGCAATTTTTCATGAATAACCCACTTAATGTGCCGTTCATTTTCAGCATAAAACGTGGGTATTTCTTCCATTACTGATTGCTTAAACTCTTGGTACTTCTGATAGCTATCCATTACTACAAAATCGTCTGGCTTTTGTCTTAATGCTTCATCTGTGATAACAATAACAAATCTAGGTTTGCCAACTTCTCCGGCATAATCATATTCCCAATGAGTATAACTCTTCGATTCATCAGGAAGCATTGAACCATAAAGTCCTCCGAGTATTAGGATATAAACGTCAGATTCATAGATCCATCTCTTAATAGTTTCCATATGATGACCTTCTTTGAAGAAAAGCTCTACTCCAGCAGGAATGTGACCGGCATTAACAACAGCTTGTACAGCGGGCTTGACGTTCTTCAATCAGGTCAGTAAAAGTAGACGATATGAAAACTTGTAATTTTTTTCTCATAGGCCACCTACATGAAATGAAATTAATATAAATCGTACCATTGGCTCGCTTTATTTGTCAAAAAATATCCAGAAACATATTTGGCTCGACCTTAAAATCAGTGCTTGACGGCTAAGTCCCCATGCGATGCCGATTGCACTCCAGTAGGATACCGTCTTTGTAGTGCGACGATTGCGCGTAAAGTAACGACGACGCTGGAAAGCCTTAATGCGATTATGCCGGCCTTCTACTGTCGCGTTGGTCCATCTGCAACGATGATAGTTGACGATTTCCACCTTCCAGTTTCGCATCGTTTTTAAGGTGCTTCGAACTGCCGGATGGTCGATTCGATCCCCATGCGCACACCAACGTTCAAAACCAGATTCGGCGATGGTAACGCTCGGCGAAAAGTTGTACCAAGTGGTGAAGGCTTCTTTCCATTCCCATACGCTGCGCAAGAGCGGGGAATAGCCAAGCAAAATATGAAGACGATTGCCAGATTCTGTTTGTCGATCACAATGAACTTCATATCGACGCCACTCCCGTCGCCCATCTTCAAAGCTGCCCAATCTGCCTGTCGGTGCAGCACGTGATTCGCAAAGGTACCAATGGGACGCGAACCGTACGCCATCTGTCAGTCTTCAATAGGAAATCCTATCTGCACGTACCGGCGATTCGTTTGTTCTGTACGACTTGTCATGCCGGATGGGAATTACAACAATACAGGAGTGGCAGGAATCAAGTGGCTTAGACTGTTCAAGTCGCCCAGTGCCAATAACAAAAGCCCTCCATGGATGAGGGCTTTTAGCATTTATTTAAATTTCTGGCCGAGGTACTCGGAGAAATCCGGAACCTTTACAGTTATATTGACCAGCACTACCGCATACAGCTTTTAAATAATATTTACCGGCACCTACTGTAACAGTTGCAGCATTGACAGCTTGCCGATTCTCCAGTACTTTTAGTACCTCGTTCTTTTAATTTTGTTTTGCTGCCTTATAGAATTTACAAAGCATCTTCAAAATGATCAGGTCTTTACTAGAAGCATCAAGCAATCCCGCAGGCGGTGTGTAAACAGGATCTAGATCTTTAGCAAACTTTTCATATTCGGATTGCAAATTATACTCGATCTGATTATGCCACCCGACTGGAATTCGCCAACCGCTTTCATATCCGGTAGCAAGCGTATGCGCTACTGTTTCCGAAATGACCTCTTCACGGGAAAAAGGTTGAATAGGTTTACGCACTGGCTTAAATAGCTCTAAGTCGAAATCAGCTGGCTCGCCACTTATAAGTTTGGCCATCTCTCGAGACAAATAAGGCGAGAGCGTTAACCCATCACGAAATGTCCCCGTCATAATCCAGAGACCATTAAGATCCGTTTCGCCAATAAGAGGAAATCCATCGAGGGAAACGGGGCGATTCCCAACTTGCAGACGACTCATCCGTCCTTTCGACAAATCCCGCCGAATTTGGCGGTATGCGCATTCAAGAAGAAATACGACATCTTCTAACATAGGCGAGTCTACAGCTCTCGGAGAAATAATGTTTGTAGCTCCGACATATACTTCTCCCCTGCTGCGTGGAAGGATATGCAATCCGCATGAAAAAGCTCGGTTAGGCGTCCTAATTACAGAGTTTGGCGTAGTTCCATCCATCGTACTTACTAATGCTGAAACACCGTACCCGCTGACCAGTCGAGGGATACGTGCGGCAACATCAGGGACAGTATCCAACAAGGTTTGGGACTTGACACCCGCCGCTATTACGATTTTATCACAAATCAGACGTTCTCCAGAATTGAGAACTAAGGCTTCAACACGGCCATAATTCCTTTCGATCAGGACGCCTAATTCAGAAATCAAAGTTCCACCAAGAGAAATAAAGGACTCTTCCAATTTTCGAAAAAGTTGGGTGGTGTTTACTGCATGTTCATTCGGTATATATACGGCTTTAGTGGGACGTGAACCAGATTCCGGGTCAAGCCAATGAATATCGGTTGGATTAATATCCTCAAATGGCTCACCATACTCCTTCAGCGACTCACGAATGGCCTCGAAGTTGTCATCATCGATTTTCGAGTAACCAACGGTATTATGGATAACGAATGTTCCGTCGGCTGCACGAATGTCAGAAACACTAAGATTATCTTCCAATTCGTTTAGCCAATCGTTCCATAATCCGGTAGCACGTACCGCAAGATCGTGTTTCATGCGTCCGTATTTACTCTTTAGAAGAGTACTCGTTACTTCACCGAAGCTCCCTAGCATTGCGCCTGCAGCCGTCGATGCTGCCCATGGCCGATGGGATTCGCCAACTAATGCTACACGTAATTTCCTTCGAACCAGCGTAAGTGCCAGTGATAGTCCTAAAACACCATTTCCCACAACAACAACGTCATATACCGGATTTTTTGACATACATTCTTTACCTCTTTCCACGTTATTATTTGTCCACGCACCACCCGAATTTTGTGCCGTAGTTAGGCTAGATAATGCCTGGACTTTCGGGTTTCGAACAAAACATAATATTAACTGCATTTTTCATAAAAGAAATCAGATGCAAAGGAATGGATTCCTCCGGCAAGCAATCCAGATGTCCCCACTCTCTAGTAGAGAACAATCGTCTAGCAATCTCGAAGTCAATCGGTTTCATTTCTTCGATATCAACGCCAATAGGCTATTGGTCTATTGCGCAAACCACCCAATTCCCTGAATGGGATACATTAAACTCCAAGAGTCCATTCGAAAGAATCGGTTTAACGTACTCATTGCTGTCTATTCGAATATTTTGGTTTCGAAGCGAAAGCTTTTTAGACACGACCACACGAACCAATAATTCGGCAGCAAAAGACCTATAGTAACCCTCCTTTCTTCTGAAACTGCTTAATCCAATTCTTCTCTTACTCGTGATGTATGGAAGAAACAAGGATAGAATCTCCTCGGCAGGTGAAGCGCTTAGATCAACGGCATATAGATTCATTTCTGCACCCTGGTGTTTATTCTCTATCACGGTCAAATAGTGAAAGAGCGCTTTCATTGTTGTCGACTTTAATAGCGGCACTACACAAAGGAATAATCACTATTATTCTTATTCGACATTACCACAATTTCCAAGAAAAGGATGCGCCCTACTCTCATAGTATCTCTCTACTTGCCCATCGTCAAGTTCATTTTGGCGCTTAAGCTGGAGTTCTCTAAACCGCAGATCGGCCATCTGTTTTCGCTCGTTCATGGCATCATCCTTTGTGCCGGTCGTAAGAATATCACCCAACTCTGCAATGCTGCAGACAGGGTCGTCAACTGAACAATGTGACGAACTTCTTGAATCATACTCCTTGGTGTGTAAATCGGATGCAACGCAGAAGAATGCAATTTGTACTCGAGAAGATTCGGGCTAAGCAATTGAAGGAGAGTGATTTGAAACGGCTTGTGTTTCTCATCGTCGACGACACTTGTTGCAAGAAAGACAAGTCGACCAAGAAGATGGAGGCGCTTAGCTTCCAGTATTCGCATGAAGACGAAAAGTCCGTCTGGTGCCACAATCCGGTCACCGCTCATGAAGTCAGCAACGGAGGTTCTTTTGCGTGGGATTTCCGTCCGTACGAGCAAATTATTGATCCAGATAGTAAATGAAATTAGTGAAGAGTTGGAACGGAACCGGGAAAAAGCAATAACAACGCTAATTGCGGAATATTGGGATATTTTGCAATCGTCTGAATTATTGAATATTTTCTATGAAAATGATGTGGATTGTTTTCAAAAAAAGTACTTTGCCCATATAGAAGCTCTCATTCGCAATTACTTCAATGCCTACTCTCTTTCTGATATGTAGTTAAACTTATTGATGTGATATCGAGATATTTCTTTTCACGTTCGTTTGAATATGATGATACTACTGGGGTTGTCTTCAGTGGATTCGGAGAGAATGAATTGTTCCCATCAACAGTTGCTTATATAATGGACAACATGCCAACGGTCATGATAAATGCACTCGTGGGTCTAGAGAAACAGTATTACCTTAAAGAATCAGTATTTAACAGGTTCAATTGTGTTTGATAGTTCTAAATTGGCATCCCGACAATCTTGGCTGATGAGCAAGTATACAGCCGATACGCAAGCAACATTACCGTTCTCATCTCCGTCTGTAAATGTATTAGAGACCAATCAGCACAAGGAGATGAATGGGATGTCGGCAAAACATGTGCTCATCGTTCTGGCCCTTTCGGCGCTTTTGGCGTCATGCGAAAAACCGTCCATACTTTCGTTTGAAAAACGGGCCGAGGCCGCTTCGAAGCTGGATCCGAAAATCGTAAAGGCACAAAATGCTTTTGGCCTGAAGCTCCATAGGCAAATGGCGCTTGAGGAAAAAGATACTAATGTTTTTGTATCCCCAACCAGCCTATCGACGGCGCTCGCTATGACGTATAACGGAAGCGACGGAAACACGAGGAAAGCTATGGCCCAAACGTTAGGCTGGGAGGAATTGCCGCTCGCGGAGCTCAACGAGGGCTACAAAACGATGAATCATTTGCTTGAACAACCCGGCCAAGGAGTGGAATTGAATATCGCCAATTCACTTTGGATCAGAAAAGGAACGCGTCTTGCAAAACCTTTCGTGCAAGCCGCCCGCAACGATTTTGCAGCCTCTGTCGAGGAGTTGGACTTTGGCAGCAAAACAGCGCACGAAACCGTAAATAAATGGGTGAAAAAGCAAACTCAAGGCAAGATTCCCGCTATTCTAAACAAGCCGCTAGAGCCTGAAGATAACCTGGTGCTGGTTAACGCCATTTATTTTAACGGGAGTTGGAAAGATGAATTTTCGCCTTCCTCCACCAGAGAAGAAGCTTTTAGACTTGCCGACGGTTCTACCAAAAACGTTTCCATGATGTCCAGGACGGGCAGGTACGAGTACGCGGAGGAGGACGGTTTTCAGGCGATCCGGCTGCCTTACGGCGATGGCCAAATGGATATGCTCGTCATCCTGCCGGATGAAAAAACCCCTCTGTCCGCTTTGCACGAACGCTTGTGGTCCGACGCATCCCGGTGGCAGAAGCCCTTCAAGGAAAGGACCGGTGAAATCCGACTGCCAAGCTTTAAGCTGGAATACGAAAAATCGATGGATCAGGCGCTGCAATCGATGGGCATGGCGGTCGCCTACGATGCCGCCCGCGCAGAATTCCCCTTAATCGCTCCCGGTATCAACCATGTGATCGGCCAGGTCATGCACAAAACCTATCTTGAAGTCAACGAGAAAGGTACGAAAGCTGCCGCGGTTAGTTCCGTATCGATGAAAGCCACCTCGGCGGAAATCCCTTTGGACCCGTTTAACATGAACGTGGACCGTCCGTTCTTTATCGCGATTGAAGACAGGCAGACGGGAGCGTGGCTGTTTATCGGATCCATTTACTCCCCGTAGCCCGGCCCCTCTTCTTCTTTGGCGAAAATAAAACCAGCGGCAGTCTAAGACCGAAAAATAAAGCCTTAGACTGCCACTGGTTTATTAAACTTCCAACGTCTCCCTTTTGTTAAGAATAGTCAGCCTTTCATCCCCTTGGTGCTTCACTTATTTCTGAACAATTGAGCTTGCAGATTCTGTCGTACCTTTTGCCTCGCCGTGTCCGGCGCCGAATAAGTTTAAAATCACTACCCCAATAACAATCAATGCGATCCCGACGATGCTTCCTGTGTTTATTTTTTCTTTCCAAATCAAGACAGAAATAAGCGCCGTTGCTACTGCCCCTACTCCTGACCAGATCGCGTAAGTCATGTTTAAAGGAAGTGTTTTGAGAGCAAGCGAGATAAAATAGAACGAGGTAACAAAAGCAACAATCGTGAATAGAGTCGGATATAGTTTAGTAAATCCTTGCGATGCCTTAAGCATCGATGTACCGATCAATTCACCGATGATAGAGATTGCCAAAAATAAATATGCCATTATTTTCCCTCCTGGATACTTGCTTTTAACTGCTCAATTACCTTTTGCCTGAGATCTGCTTGGGGTGGAGCCAGCCCAAACATTTCAGCAAACCAAAGACCATCAATTGCTAAACGAACAAGCGTAGCACGAACAGGGTCTAGTTCATCATTCTCGATTTTAATCTGAATCTCAGAATATGCTTGCTGCAGCCGTTGCAGCATCTCCGGATTAGTAAAGTGCGCAGCTGAGATCGCCGTATAAAGATCGTTCGCATCGCTCTCTCCGGAAACTGATGTTTCGATATAGGACCTCGTCCACTTCCCTTTAGACTGTAGATCGCCATTGGCCCTCATATTAAACCCTTCGAGAAAGTGATTGGATAACTGCTCGATCACACCTAGAATTAAGGCATCTTTATTAGGGAAATGATATAGCAATCCCCCTTTACTGATGCCCGCCTTTTGGGCAACAGCCTCTAATGTCAGCTTTTCCACCCCTTCTTCATTTACAATTTGCGAAACCGTTTTAAGGATCAGTTCTCTCTTTAGATCTTTTTTTCTTGTTTTCATTTTATATATCACCCTCACTCATTATACCGTCTGGACGGTTTTATTTCAAGTTAATTATATTTCACCACCTTCCCCCTCGCCAGGCGGCAGTCTACAACTGCATGGCCAGCATTTCCCTATTATCACTTATAGGATTGACGTTCCTTTTTTTGGCAAAGGCGAATTCTTAGTCCAAAAGGAAGTGAAAGGCCGCCGATTCTGCCGGCAGCCTTGGATGAGCATACATAAGTTTAACCTTTAGTACTTGCATTACATCAAGTATCTTCCTGTAACAGACGAATCAGTCGGCGCCTGTTTGGATCTGCAGTCGCCTGCGAAAGCTTTGCCGTCAAAGATACGGTGCAGCCAGTTCGATAGGCAATTGGCGGACCGCACCCGCAAAGCCTGCGAAAGTGCAGGCTTTTTCCATGAAAGTAGCTCGTTTTGGCGAAAAGCCTGCGATTGTGCAGGAATTTTGGATGAAAATGGCACTAAACTCGTGTATGAGCTGAAAAACCTGCATTTTGCAGGAATTTCTCTCGGCCGGCGCATCGACGTGTGAAAAACTGCACTATTGCAGGCTTTCTCCACGATGTCCGGCATCTTGCGCTGCCTCCGGTGTGCAAGCCGCTTCTCCGTCGCTCCAGTTTGCCGCCAAGGACACGGTGCAGCCAGTTCAATAAGCAGTTAGCGGTACGCAAGCCGCAAAGTGAAGAGAACTTCAACATGGACCTATTGGCCGTCCCTTTAAATGTCATGTTTTTGTCGACCGGGCACGGAATAGCCAAAAGTTTCATATCATGGCATCAAGCCACATAACGATGACAAGGCGGGGATGGCATGTTGGCGAACGAATGGCGGCAACCCGAAGCCGTCGGAAATGTCGGAAATGTCGGAACGGTATGGCCGCCTGGGATTACCGGCGTCAAGATCTATGGGAGCCTTCCTCCGGGAGTGCATTTTATCGGACCGGAATATGGTTACCACCCTGTTCCGTATCACATGATTGCACCCATGTATCTTGGCTTTCCGGGTGTCGGCACGTATGTATATTTTTAGAAAAATAAAGGCTGCCGGGCGCCCGGCAGC
>NZ_JBVYOL010000012.1:23494-262002 GCF_056120505.1 Paenibacillus sp. sgz302164
TAGAAAAATAAAGGCTGCCGGGCGCCCGGCAGCCTTTATTTTGCCTAAACCGGTACAGCTTCCGCTCTCGCCTTAGAAGTTAGCCAAATATATTTGATTAATCAACTTACGTCAATTATTATATAAACAAGTCGTTTATTTTCAATAGTTAAAGAAACGCGATATGTCGATCTCTCAACACTGTACTCGAAAATGTTAATCATCTATGAAAGTTTGGTGGGTATTTACGATGGCAAAAGTGGATCGGAGAATTCTTAAAACACAGGAAGCTATGAAAAAGGCTGTCATTGAGCTGATGACTGAAAAAAATTTCGATGAAATTACAATTCAGGATATTGCCGACCGGGCAAACATAAACCGTGGAACCATTTATCTTCATTACCAGGACAAATTTGATTTATTGGATAAACTCATAGAATCTCACATTAACGAATTAGCGGAGATGGGTGAATGGGCATGCAAGCTGGATTGGAGCAATGCTCTTTTACCTTTTTTCGAATATTTTGAGAAAAATTATTTATTCTTTTCGACCATGTTAGCGAGTAAAGGGGCCCCTTCTTTTAGAACACGGCTGCTTGATTTTATTACGGAAGGATTCAAAGGAGAGATTGACAGAGAAAGCGGAAGAAATACGGATTTAAGCGAAGACGTTATGTTGCAATATTCTGGGACCGCTTATGTAGGTATAATTGAATGGTGGATCAGAAATGGAATGCCATACCCTCCTCAAGCAATGGCCAAACAAGTTGGGGCCTTATTAGAAAGAAGTCTATAGTCCATGTATAACAAGAGCGTCCTGCTTCATTGTCAGGACGCTCTTGACGCGTAATATTCCAATAACACCCATTTATGTATTTATAATTCCGAAAACTCCAATGGTCAAAATAAATATAAGTAAATTATTTCGTTTAGCCCCCAAAAAAACCTCCTGGATAGTTTACCTCCACTTGCCAGTTAATACCTCTGTTCGATCTGTAGCGGGGCATGGCGTTCTTGATAAATTCGAAATTTCAACGTACATCTCTGCTGTCATTTTAAAATCGGCTGCCGCCAACGAGTCCTCCAATTGGTTTAAATTGCGGGCACCTATGATCGGCGCAGTAACAGCAGGGTTTGCCATAACCCAAGCAACAGCTAAAGTTGCAGGATTCACATGATGTGATTGCGCATACTTGGTGATTTCTTCAGCCGTAACAAAATCCTCATCGGCACCATAACGATCTTTGTAGCGGGCATCCTCTACAAGACGACCCTGTTCAGGACGTTTGTTTACCCCATATTTACCGGTTAATAACCCCCCGCCAAGCGGGTTGTACGTAATGACTCCAATTTGTTCGGACTTCGCCATGGGTAAAATTTCGACTTCAGCCTGACGCTTAACCAAGCTGTACATCGGTTCGATTAATTCGAAACGAGCCAATTGCTCTTTTGCAGAAATTCCAAGAGCTTTGGTGATTTGCCACGCTGCCCAATTGCTTGCAGCAGGGTAAAGAATCTTGCCTTGCCGCTGCAAATCGTCCAATGCTCGTAACATTTCTTCCATTGCTGTACTTTCATCGAAGTCGTGAAGAAAATAAAAATCAATATAGTCCGTTTTTAAGCGTCTTAGGCTGGCTTCAACATTTTGTATAATGTTTCGTCTTGAGGTGCCCAATGCGTTGACATCAGGACGGAATGACCAAAAGACTTTCGTAGTTATAATGACGTTTTCCCGCTCGTGGGCGATACATTCCCCTAAAATTTCTTCAGAACGTCCCTCACCATAACCATAGCTGTATCAAAGAAGTTGATACCCGCTTCCCGGCAGCGTTTATACATGTCTTTCGATGTTTTTTCATCGGCATTTGCACCAAAAGACATAGTACCGAAACATAAATTAGAAACCTTGATTCCTGTTTTTCCTACAGTACGATATTCTATAATAACATCTCCTTTTTAGGGGATAATTTCATTTATACAATGTAAAGCGTTGAGTGTTCTCGGAAATCCCATATAAGGAAGGCAGTGTGTAATGGCGGTGATCAATGTTTCCTTGTCATTGCCCACATTTTTGTTACCCTGCACATGTGCTTTAACTTGACCATCAGCACCACCCAATGCACTAACAATGCAGAGTGTCAGCAGCTCCCTTGTTTTCAAGTCAAGCCCGCTACGAGTATAAAAGTCCCCGAAACAGAAAGCAGAAAGATAATCCTGTATGTGTTTTTGGTTTGCCGGAGCACTTTCGCGCATTTTTGCAATGATATCACCAAAAATCTCTGCCTGCACCGCAAGTCCCTTGTCAAAACGATTCTCTTCACCAGCACTCCATCACCAAATAGCTGTTTGTATTTTTCCTTGCTCTTTTCAATTCGATTCATGACTATGCCTCCTTCCTGCATTCATTAGATATTATCATGTAAATTGATTAGTTGCTTATAATATTCGACAATGATTGATTTTTCAACTCATGTCTATATTTTAAACGTAATCAGGACAATTGCAATCGTCAAATCCGCGTGATGTGTGGATTACTCAACAAGCCATCAACAATTGTTGAATTAAAACCATTCCCCACCCCAAAATGCCGAAAACATTGATTTTCCGGGCGTTTCAAGGTGGGTTTCTGAAGGGAACCTCAATTGTAAAAACAAAAATACCATTCTTATGCGTTAGTGTTAAAGTTCCTCCATGCAGTTCGATAATATTTCTGGCGATGGAAAGTCCTAATCCGGTCCCGTTCTGAATGCCTTCACTGCTCCGCGAATGATCAACTTTATAAAAACGATCAAACAGTTTGTCTTCTTGTTCTTGCGTAAGGGGTTGTCCTTTATTTTCGACCTCGATGTAAAATCGTTGATTATCCGTCCTTAATAATATGTGAATAGTACCCGGCTTAACGGAATACTTGAGAGCGTTCATCAGCAGATTATCGATAGCTCTGGCAAATTTACCACCGTCAATCAAGGCAATAACAGGGGAATGACCTGTCTTTTTAACGATTTGAATTCCGTTTTCCTGAGCAAGCGGTTCGAATTCAAACAGCATCTGGTCGAGTAGTTGATGTACATCAATCGTTTCCAAATGTAATTGGATGTCGGAAGTTATAAGACGCGTATATTCAAACAAATCATCGATTAGCTTTTTTAAATGAACGGCTTTGTTGTACGTGTTTTGAACAAACCGTGTATATTCAACTCTGTTTTGAAATGAATCCGTTCTTAACAGTTCCAAATAGCCAATAATACTCGTAAGCGGCGTGCGCAAATCGTGGGAAACGCCCGTAATCAGCTCCATTTTGGAGCTTTCGATTTTACGTTCCTTTTCGATCTGCCGCTGCAACCGTTCCGTCATCAAATTGATGTTAAGCGCGACCCGTCCGAGTTCATCTTTGCGAATGACAGGAACCCGAAATGACAAATTACCTTCGGAGATGGTTTGAAGCCCATCAGCCAAAGCAATGATGTACTTAACCATGCGACGGGTCAGTTTATAAAAAGAAAAAATGAAGGCTATTACAAAAGAAACAGGGGCAAGATTAAAAAAGTAGTATCCCGTTTGAAATCGATTTACAAAAAAACTGACACTAATGTCTACAATGACGAAGCAGAATATTGCAATGACAAAACTAAATGCGGACGCCCAAAATAATTCAAAGCGAATGCTTCTTTTACCGCTTATCAGATGGGACCAATTATTTTTCAATTTTGTACCCAACTCCCCAAACGGTTTTAATATATCGCGGCTCTCTTGGGAGATCCTCTATTTTTTCGCGCAAATTCCGAATGTGAACCATTACCGTATTATTTGTATATCCGGACGGTTCATTCCACACGCTTTCGTAAATTTTATCCGCGCTAAATACTTGCCCCGGGTGGCTTACGAGTAATTCCAGTATGGAAAACTCTAGCGGCGTCAGCGAAATTTCGGTTCCTTTCATCGTTACGGAATGCTTAGCTTTGTCGATAACGAGGTCTTGGATACGGATTAGAGAATCGTTTGGTTCGTTTGGTTCTTTCTCCGCGAACGTTTGCCGCCTTAGCTGAGCTTTGACTCGCGCCAGCAGTTCTAATGGATTAAAGGGCTTCGTAACGTAATCGTCGGCACCGGTAGTGAGACCTGTAATTTTGTCAATATCTTCTTCCTTTGCCGAGAGCATGATTATAGGGAGCTTTGAAGTTTCCCTGATTTTGAAGCAAGTTGTAATGCCATCCATTCGGGGCATCATCACATCCAAGATCACCAGATGGACAGAATTTGACTTTAATACCTCTAACGCTTCCAGACCGTCTGCAGCCTCTAGAACGCAATATCCTTCGTTTCGTAAATATACATGAATAACATCCCTAATTTCCGAATCGTCATCGACGACAAGCACTGTAATCATTACGCTTTGCTCCTTTTACGGCATATATAAACAAAAGCCGGAGGGAAATTGAGCGGCACGAAATCGATTTTATCAATAATGAAATTTTGGGATAAATGTTTCTTCATCTGGAGGGAGTATTGAAAAGCGATAAAATAGCCCCCCGGTTTTAATGCTTCGGTAATTTGATTAATTAAAGTTTCTCTTAGATCGCTCGTAAAATTAAAAAAGGGTAATCCGCTAATCACGCAGTCCAATTGATTGATGCCTTTCTGCTTCATGATTTCAGTTAAATGGCAGGCGTTTGAATGACATCCGAAATTGGGGTAATTTGTTTGCAAATCGCTCTTCATCTTATCGTCCATTTCAAACAATAATACCTTAGTAGATCCATTTACTCGCGGTTTGATAAAGCGTGTGATAGCTCCTGTGCCGGAACCGAGCTCAGCGATTGCGGTTACATCATTCCATGGCACAGATTGAACCATTTTACCGGCCAGAAACCGTGAACTGGGAATGACACTTCCGACTCGCCTTGGATTGTTAATAAATCGTTGGAAGAACGTTACATACTGATTTGAAGTCAAATGACTCCCCCCCATTTCCCTTATTTTCTTCATTTATGGATTAGCTCATGCAGCAAAGAACGATTTAAAACTTTTATGTGATTATATTAATGGATAAATCTAAGGAACCTGTGGGGATATTTTTTAAGAAAATCTGAAGAAATGCATACAAAAATCTCTTTGAACTTTTTGTCACGCAGAATGCAGGAAAGGCCTGGTTAGCTTTTAAGCAAGCTAATCAGGCCTTAACTTTTCCATCCTAAGAATTTCTTTAGAAAGATCCCCCTGGAATCTTCAATAGTTCGCCCTATACTCTACCTATACATTTAGGGACTGGGGGGCATGCCGTTGAAACGGGTAGGGTTTGCCTTTGTTGTTACACTGGTGCTGTGTATCAGCTATTACATCAGCAAATAGACGCAGCACGTTTTATATGGGTATCGTATTAACAAATCATTCAGGAGGAATTCAACATGAATATACAACGGATCAAACCGCTTTTGCTTACTTTAAGTTCGCTATTGATTATTCCGCTGATCGGCACGATTTACGTTTATCTCAATCATGCCGGAGGAGCCGCGCATAGCTTGGTTACCGATTTGGATCGTCAGCTTCCTTTTTTGAAAATTTTCATTCTTCCCTATATGGGTTGGTACGCTTTCCTTATTCTTGCCTTCATCTATTTGGCTGTGAAGCAGCGCGAGGCTTATTACGAAACATTGCTCCATTTCGTCTTCGGCCTTCTTGCGTGCTATGCCATCTACGCTCTCTATCAAACTTATGTACCGCGGCCTGAGCTTGTCGGAGACGACTTCCTGACAAAAGCTGTCCGCTACGTATACAGCAAAGATGAGCCAATCAACTGTTTTCCCAGCACGCATGTGCTGACGTCTTACTTGATGATGAAAGCCTATCTTCGATCTACATCGGTCGCTAGGCCCATCCGCATTGCGGTTGCCATCATGTCTCTGCTGATCATCGCCTCCACCCAATTCGTCAAACAGCACGTCCTGCTTGACATTGCAGGCGCCATTGCCGTAGCCGAAACGGTGATCTATGCGCTAGGCCGCGTACGGCAGCTTTGGTTCGGCAGTACCTATACGCCAGGTATGTTGAAGCAAAGCGAGGTGCTTAAGTAATGCAGCGCGAAAAAATATTGCTGTTGACAGGATCCCTGGGCGACGGTCACATCCAGGCCGCGAAAGCCATTATGGAGGCGGCGAAGCTGCGCTGCCCGGAAGCGGAGATCGTCACCGTCGATTTTATGGAATGGGTCCATCCGCGTCTGCATGCAGTCGGCCAGTTCTGCTACTTGCAGTGGATGAAGAACCTGCCTTCCATGTACGGATACTTATACCGCAAAACGCGCAGTGACAACAAATGGTCCACCTTGTTCAAAAAAATCCGCTCCTTCCGTACCTATCGGATGATGGAGCTGCTGCGAAGCGTGCAGCCGACGAAGGTTGTCAGCACGTTCCCTGGAGCCGCGGCCGCGATGTCCTTCCTCCGTTCCAACGGGCTTACGGGATTGCCGACAGCCACTATAATAACTGATTATACCGATCATAGTTATTGGGTCCATCCTTTTACCGACCGCTATCTGGTAGGAGCCGAGCATGTGAAGGAAGCGCTTCTGCAGCACGGAGTACCGGGATCCCAGATCGAAGTGACCGGCATTCCGATCCGTCACTCCTTCTCCAATGCTTATGACCGCGATCAACTTCGCGGGAAATATGGGTTACAACCGAATCAGTCTGTCGTTCTTGTCATGGGAGGAGGCTGCGGTTTGATCGGCAAAGAATTGTTGTCTCAATTGCAAAGCAGCGGTCTTCCGGGAAATGTACAGTTCGTTATTGTCTGCGGACGCAACAAGAAACTGCAGACGACGCTGGAGGAAGAAGTACAGCGGCTGGAAGAGTCGGGAGCTAATCTGCACAACTATCGGATTACCGGCTATGTGAACGAAGTCCATGAGCTTATGGCCTTATCCGATCTGATCGTGACGAAGCCGGGTGGCCTCACCGTTACCGAAGCGCTTTCGCTGGAGCTTCCGATGCTGCTGTTTAAACCGCTGCCGGGTCAAGAGCGGGACAATGCCGCTTACCTTGTCGGTGCCGGCGCCGCGCTGGAGGCATCCGACGAGAGCGAGTTAGCGGATTATCTGCAGCTGCTGTTGGCCAACAGATCGCATCTAAGCCGCATGAAGCTGGCAGCCCGGCGGATCAGCCGTAAACATAGCGCCGCGACTGCCTTGGAGGCGATTATGGAGATGGAAAACCAATACGTTCCCACGCAAAGCGGCGGCAGGCCGTTAATCGCTGCTGCGAATGCGTAAGAGCCGCCTTTGAAAGGATGAAGCTTTCCTTGATAAATATAAATAGACCTGTTTTTATAATTATTACCGGTATCCTTATTTTGTATGTGATCGTCCCATTCGTTCTTACCCGCATCCTCGGCATAGGCGTTATCCGCAAAGGCGCAGTTCCGCGGGAAGTCGCTTTCACCTTTGACGACGGGCCGAATCCGGTTTACACGCCGTTCCTTCTCGATTTGCTGCACAAATACGGGGTCAAAGCCACTTTCTTCGTGCTCGGAGAAAAAGCTGCAGCCCACCCGGACCTGATCCGGCGCATGTGGCGTGAAGGGCATCTCATCGGCATCCATAACTACACACACCGGATGAACATCCTAATGCCCCCATGGGCGGTACGACGCGATGTTGAACGGTCCGCAGACACAGTCGAGTCCATCACCGGCGTACGCCCCTGCTATTACCGTCCTCCATGGGGGCTCTTCTCCCTTTGCGATCTGTTTCTCGCCAAACGGTATACATTCGCACTATGGTCTGTGATGGGCTTCGATTGGCGCCGAAACACTGCGGAGAACAATCTGAAGGACAAGCTGATGCGCCAAATAACCTCCGCTTCCGCTCCAGACGGAGAAGGCGCCATTGTGCTGCTTCACGACTGCGGAAATACTTGGGGTGCAGATCCCGAAGCGCCGAAATACATGCTTCTCGCCTTGGAGGGAGTATTATCCGAGCTCAAGGACGCCAATCTTCGTTACGTCCGGCTGGAAGAGATGACATTGGCTTCAAGCATAGCGCACTCCGCGGATGACTCAGGTTGATTCAAAACACATTTACCTATACGTCGCGTAATCTAAAAATCTCTGTGCTAGCCTTTTTGAGAAATCCTTCATTAACTCCGGGTGTTCGGCAGCGATGTTGATTGTTTCGTCTGGATCGTTAAGTAAGTCATACAGCTCCGGCTTATCGTTAATGTTTTGAATATACTTATATCGATCTGTACGGATACATTTAAAGTTCTCTCCGCAGGTTACGGCATCTTTGCGGTGCGTCTCTCCTTTTCCCTGAAGAACGTGCAAAAATGATTGGGAATCGTACAATCGTCCATCTGGGGGGAGATTAGCCAGTTCGCAACACGTGGCGTTAAGATCGATCAATTCAATCATCGCGTCAGAAATTTTGCCTGCTTCGATTCCAGATCCCGATATAATTAGGGGTACATGAATCGATGACTCATACGCCAACGACTTCGTATACATCCCGTGATCACCGAGCATCTCGCCATGGTCGCTAGTGAATATCATATATGTGTTATCCAGCATCCCTCTCCTCTCCAAGCTATCCAAAATCAGCCCGATCTGGTCGTCTATCGCTTCCATGGATGCACAGTATTGGCGGCGAGTTTCGGCTATTTTTTCCGGATCCTCCGTCTTCACACGTCCTTGAACCCAACCCGGCTTACCTTCGCGAACCAGCTTAATTGCCTCTGGCATTACCGCGGCTCTATACCGATTAGCATACTTTGAGGGGGGATCATATGGATCATGCGGACCAACAAAGCTGACAAAATGAAACCATGGAAAGTCATCGGGCACATTGTCTATCCAGGCAGCTCCCCGTCTCCCGATATAACAATCTGCGAAGGCTTCGGTAGGAAGCACCGAGTCTCTACAATCAAGCGCAAACCCATTTTTTCGGCGTATATGGTAATAGTCCTCGTGGAACGCATCGTACAAACCTAATTCTTGCAAATAGAAGCCGTACGGTCCTTGCGGTTGTGGGTATAAGCCGGCATGCATCTTTCCTTCCACTTCCTCAGGATGCGTGAAACCCCATTGATAGACGCACGGTCGGTCCCCATAACGCCCGTTATACGGATCCGGTTTTGCCAAATCAAGTTTCCCGACACAGCCAACGCGGTAACCGTTGTCGCGAAATCGTTGGTAGAATGTCGGAGTATGCGGTTGCAGATAGGATTCATTGTTCAAAGCACCGAGACGGCCGGGGTGCACTCCTGCGGCCAGACCTATCCGGGAAGGCACACAAAGAGGAGAATTTGTAAAACAATTTGTAAATAAAGTTCCCCTCGAAGCGATTCGATCCACGTTTGGCGTACGGATAAAATCGGCTCCCGCACATCCTAAATAATCAAAACGCAGCTGGTCTACCATAATAAATAAAAGGTTTGGTTTCACTTCAGAAGTCCCTTCCTTTTTCCTCAATTAATCCGCTATCCTAACCTCTGCAAAAAACTCTCTGTCATTCCCTACAACCGTCCGTTTCCCCACAATTTCAAAGGTATCTTCCAAGCGGATATCTGTTGAGGAAGAACCTATCATAAGAGACATCATTCCGGGCTCAATGATCCATTCCATCTTACGATCCAAGAAAGATAGCTGACTCATTGCTATATGGAAGGTTACATGCTTCTCTTCCCCGGCTTGAAGATGAATTCGCCCAAATCCGGCCAGTTCTTTGACAGGGCGTGCGATAGACGCAATTAAATCTGCAATATATAATTGGATAACTTCATCCCCGGCTTTAGAACCGGAGTTTTTAACCTTACACGAAACCGTCAGAACCTCTTCAGGCCTCACCTCTTTACTCGACAATTCCAGATGCGAGTAGGAAAATTGTGTATAAGACAGGCCATGGCCGAAAGGATAAAGCGGATCCAAAGATTCGTTTACGTATCCCTCCTTGGTGACAAACATGTCCACCCCGCGTCCTTCGTAACCGCTCCCGTTTCGATGGGCATAGTAGACTGGTATTTGCCCCGCGCTTCTGGCAACGCTGACCGGCAGCTTTCCTCCTGGAGTATAATCGCCGAGGAGGATGTCCGCGATGGCACGTCCCCCTGATTGCCCGGGATGCCAAACTTCTAAAATCGCAGGAATATGCTCGGCTATCCAAGGACTGCTGAGCGGACGGGCACTCATATGAACGAGAACGATAGGCGTACCGGAAGCATAGACGGCCTTCACAAGGTTTTCCTGTATTCCGGATAGGCCGATCTGGGAGGAATCATTCCCTTCTCCTGTAGTACACGGCTTACCGAAGCCATCCTTCCCGCCGATTGCCATGATGACGATATCTGCTTTTTGTGCATGCCGAACCGCTTCTTCAACATCCGTTTGATTATGGCTGTCGAGATCGCAACCTTTGCTGTACGTTACTTCCGCATGTTGCAGCCTGTTTTTCAGTTCGCTGTAAATCGAAGAAATATAAGGATAAGCTTTTGGTAAATATGCCGTTTCCAGCTCATGCAATTGTTCTTCGTAAGGTACGTTGGAATTCCCTGTTACTTCGACGCCAACCATTTTCGCCATGCCAAAAAATAACTCTTTACTTGCAGGATGGGAGTAGCCGCCGAATAAATTACGCAAGGTGTGAGCGTTGGGACCAATGACGGCCACCTTGCTGCAGTTTTTGGCCAAAGGCAACAATTCCCCTTCATTCTTGATGAGAACCACCGATTCCCGCGCCATCTTCAGCGCCAACTCTTCGTCACCCTGTTGATGAAAAA
This sequence comes from Paenibacillus sp. sgz302164, assembly GCF_056120505.1. Taxonomy (NCBI): domain Bacteria; kingdom Bacillati; phylum Bacillota; class Bacilli; order Caryophanales; family Paenibacillaceae; genus Paenibacillus; species Paenibacillus sp. sgz302164. Next base: position 34,240 of record NZ_JBVYOL010000012.1, read on the forward strand.
CAGATTCAATCCGTTCCATTTCAGGGTACGGGTTCTCGAATATCCCTAACCGGAACTTGATTTCGAGCACTCTTCGTACGGATCTGTCTACGTATGACATCTCTACTTCTCCGGCTATTATCGCCTCAAGTAACAGGGTGCCGTATCCGTTTGTGTGCGGAAGCTCCATATCCATACCCGCTTTAATCGCCTGAATGCCTGCGTCCTGCATATCCTTCGCCGTTTTGAAAGAAGTGACCAGCTTATCGATAGACCTGTAATCCGATACGGTAAGCCCCGGGAAGCCCAGCTCTCCGCGTAAAAAGTCCGACAGAACGGCCTCCGATGCAATAATCGGTTCTCCGTCCAGCGTACTGTAGGAGTTCATGACGGAGGCGATATCCGCTTTGCGGATTACGGCTTCAAACGGTTTGGCATAGACCTCGCGAAGAGTGCGTGGAGGAATTTGTTCCTCCGTCATATTGAGTGCGCCCTCTGTCATGGAGTAGCCCAGGATCGCGAAGAGTGCGTGGAGGAATTTGTTCCTCCGTCATATTGAGTGCGCCCTCTGTCATGGAGTAGCCCAGGAAATGCTTGGCTGTAGCCGCGACGCCTTCCTTTAGGTTTTGTCCCTGTACTCCCGTAACATAAGCGACCCCCAAGCTGGAAATTAACGTCGGGTCCTCGCCGTATGTTTCACCTATCCGCCCCCAGCGCGGATCGCGTCCCACATCCAGAACTGGCGAAAGTGCTTGCCGGATTCCCAGGGATCGGAGCTGCTTCTTAACTACCTCTGCCATCCCGCGCATATTTTCCGGATTCCATGCAGCCCCCAAACCGATAGCTAACGGGAAGCTTGTAGCGCCCGGAACCATGGCCCCGGACAACGCCTCTCCATGAAAAAGGGCCGGAATCCCCAGTCTGTTTGTTTCCACGCAAAGGTTCTGAATCCATGTAATGAGCTCCGCAATAGTACGGGGGCTATCCAATTTTCCAAATAAAATGGTTGATATTTGTCCGATTCCGTTACTTATCGCCTGTTCCTGCCGATCATCGGTAAGATGTGGATTCCACATGATACAGCCTAATTGTGCGATTTTTTCTTCAAGCGTCATTCTTGACAGTAAATCGTCTATCCGTTCTTCAACAGGCAGACTGCTGTTTTGATAGGGAAGATTATTGGGATTCATATTGATTTCTCTCCTAATGGGCTCGAGGCGTACATTCCGGAATACGCCGCGGTTACTTCCTTGCTGTCTTTATATCCGATGCGGGATGCTCGCGCTCTGATCATTGTCTCTCCATTTTTCAATAGGATGGGTTCGGTATAGAGCTTCCAACGCGGCTCAGTAGCCCCCTCTGTTTCTATAGAATAGGCAATGGACGCGCCCTGCGTTGCGCAATGAAGCATAATAACCGTTGGCTCGGAAAATTCCCCTTCCGCCGAGGCATCCGTACCACGTAATTGATTGTTTATCGGAATGAAGATCGGAGCCGCTGTTTGAGGCTGTACCCCTCCGGGCCACATTCCTGCCACCATCCGGTCTTCAGGGATATCCCCCCACTTATCATACATTTCCCGCCATTCATCCAGTGCATTGCTCAAGCGCTCCAACTCATCCCGATAATCAGGGTCATCGGCCAAATTGTGCAATTCGTAAGGATCATTCACGCAGTCATACAGTTCTTCCGCGGGACGTTTGTTTGCCATTAGCAGCTCCTGCTCCGGGCTTAGAGTTCCATTCAACTTCAGTTGCCATAGATCATGATACATCGGATGCGAGTGGCTGAAAGGAATCCAGAGCAGATATGGCTTCTCAGGGTAATAATTGCGAATATATTTATATCTTTGATCTCGCACGGCACGCACCATATCATAGGACTCGTCATAACGGTCGCGAGTGGCGTATATATATTCCCGGCGTTTCGATCGCTCGCCCAGGAACACGTTCCCCTGAAGATGCTGCGGTGCAGGGGCGCCGGTCAAGGATAGGACCGTTGGCGCTAAATCAATAAGGCTGACCATTTGTTCATCAATCCCATGTTTCGGCCCATTAGGCTGCCGAACAATGAGGGGAATACGAATTCCGGCATCGTAAGGCCAGCGTTTGGCACGCGGGAGTCCCTCGCCGTGATCGCTCCAAAGGAACACGATCGTGTTTTCCGCCAATCCGTCCTCATCAAGCTGACGAAGCAGTTCCCCTACATAAGCATCGGCCTCTTCAATAAGATCATAATATTTGGCGAGTGCCAGCCGGGACTCAGGCGTGTCCGGCAGGTATGGAGGAATCACCACCCGAGCAGGGTCTGTCCTAACCTCTTTATCGAAATCCCCGTTCGGATAATACTTTTTCCTGATCATTTCCGACCACATCATGCTTTCATGAGTACAAATGAAATTAAAGACTGCGAAGAAGGGCTGATCAGGCTCCCGGTTCCTCCAGTGAGCTTGCATACCGTTTTCGTCCCAGGCGGTTAATGGCGGATCAAACTGATAGTCTGTCTTGAAATTATTCGTACAATAATACCCTTCCGCGCGTAAATATTCCGTAAAGGTCTTCACATAAGGCTGTGGAACCGCTTGATAAGGAGTAGGCAATTCTGGCGTATATTCATTCGTATGTTCTGTCCTCATATGGTGCGTTCCAATAAAAGTTTGATACATGCCGGTGATAATAGCCGAGCGGCTTGGTGCGCATACACCGGCCGTGCAGTATGCGTTAGTATAGACGATCCCGTCTTCCGCAAGCTTATCGATGTTTGGAGTTCTTGCTAACCGATCGCCATAGCAGCCGAATCGCGGGCTGGTGTCCTCAAGAGAGATCCACAAAATATTAGGTTTTCTGGTTCCCGTTTGCATTCACTTCAACTCCTTCATTAGTGTAATAAATCAAGCTGCTCAAGAAGACAATTTAAACGTTCTTCCGCTTCTCTTCCTTTCATTTGTCTAACTTCGTTGATCACTCTTCTGGCTACCGGGGCTTTGATCTTTTGCGTGTCCAAGCGGTTTAAAGTAGCATCCGCGTATTCGTGATAATACTGAACATCCATCAAATCCGCCCGCCAGGTTAACAATGCTTGCAGCATGCGATTGCGAATCTCTGCGTAATTCTCGTCATCAAAAAGACTGTTTCTCTCCAATGGATCAGACACGCGATCGAACAACTGCCCCGCCGCCTCGTCAAAATAATACGTAAGCTTCCAACGATTTGTCGCGATCGCAGCCGATTTGAACAAAGTTGCCGCCGCGTACTTGCGTGGCGATGCTTCGCCTTGCTTCAGCGGGCTAAACAAATCGAAACCCTGCATCGTTTCAGATTGTATACCTGCGGCCCCTAATATCGTTGTCGGTATATCGTTCCACGTCACAAAGTCTCGAACTTCATCCGCCGGCAAGGTACCCGGCATACTCATAATAAAAGGTACGCGCCATGAAGCGTCGAAATAATTGTGCTTATCATTAAATCCGTGGTCGAACAACTGCAATCCATGATCGGAAGAAAAAATAACGAGAGTGTTCTCGCGCAGCCCGGATTCGTCCAGATATCGCAGCAGTCGTCCGACCTGTTCGTCACAATAAGCGGCTAAACCGTAGTAAAGTTTGCGAAGCTGATCCACCTTTTCTTTCAATTCTTCCCGGTATACGACGCCTTTTGCTGTCTCTAGCTGTTCAAGCGCATGATTAAAGTTCTCATTTTGATAAGAGACTGAGTCCCTCAATCCGAGAAGAGCCTTCATTTGCTTCGGAAACCCGTCGATTTCTCCCGGAACGAAGTTGGCCTCAGGCAAACTTATGTTTTCGTACAATTCCGCCCACTTGCCCGGGGGATCTATCGGTTCATGCGGACTCACCATGGAGCAGTAGGCAAAGAACGGCTCACTCTGCTCTTGTTCCCATCTATCCAACTCCTGGATGGTCTTATCGACCAAAAAGGCCTCCATAAACAAATGGTCCGGCACCGGATTCGGATGATGGCTTATCCGACTGTAACCGTGCTTTGCAATATGCTCCGCATAACAATCGGAGGCATTAACCATTTTTTCAGTCACAATATGCTTGACATCAAAAGAGTCAGGCACCGGTCCGAAGTGGGCCTTCCCAATGATCATATTGTAGTACCCGGCTTTTTTCAGCAAATCCGGCAGCGTTGGAAAATGTGTTCTTCTTTCCACACCGTTTTCAATGCAGCCATGGACAGGCGTATGTAATCCCGTGATCAGGCTGCATCTTGCCGGCATACACACAGGCGAAGATGTGTGCCCTTGTTTAAAAAGCACGCCTTCCTTGGCAAGTTTGTCCAAATTGGGCGAAACGGCAAATGAGCTGCCCATGCAGGCTAACGTATCCCATCGCTGGGAGTCCGTCGTAATCAACAAAATGTTCGGTTTACTCATGTTCTCACCCTCACGAATCCGTTATATACCGCTATACCATACTTGCTCCGGAAGTTCGAACTGATCCCCGGTTTTGGCAATCCAATCCTTCAACATTCCGTGAAGCCTCTCCAAATGCCTGCGATTAAACTTACTGTAAGCAAGATTGACCATCTCATACGGATCAGAGTTCAAGTTGTACAGCAGCCATGGTTGATGCTCCAAAGCGATGTACTTCCAACCGTCGCGGGTAACTACACCTCTAAAAGGGCGATCGATCCCTTCCTCGAAGGGCCCTGGCTGCATGGCTTGCGGCAGCGGCAAGCTGATGTAGGCGCTTTCAGGCATAGCTGCCGAATCGGAATTGAGAGCAGGATCCAAAATAACGGATGAATAATCAAAGCCCTCCATATCCTCAGGCACCGGAATGCCGCACAAACCAAGTGTTGTCGGGGCTATGTCAACGTGATTGACCAGCGCATTCGACCGCTTTGGCTTGTAGCTTCGGCGGGTCGGTCCGCTGACCAGAAAAGGAATGCGGATGGATTCCTCCCAAGGCGCCATCTTTCGAAATTGACCGTGTGCTCCATGCATATCTCCGTGATCGCTGAAAAAGATCACATACGTCTCTTGATCGATGCCAAGCTTCAATAACGCATCTCTTATTCGCCCGACGTTGAAGTCAATCCGCTCAATGGCTGCATAATAACCCGCCAATTCTAAACGGGCGCGTTCCTCGATGTCTTTGACGGCGGGGACGTTGGGATTCAGCCGAATGTTGGCAGGGCGGTGCCTTTTCATATCCTCCTCAGGCGCAACATAGGGGTCATGCGGAGGTTGTACGGATAGAACGCCGAAGAAAGGCTTTTTTGCATAATCTTGTGCGCCCCCTGCCTGCCGCTTCATCCACTCGATGAACAAATCGGTCAACGCATCGGTCTCATAACCGGGAAGCCTCAATGATAAAGGCCGTCCGTCTTCCCCGTCCGTATGAACATAGCCGTGAAAAGGCTGATTATTATTCTCGTATGCCCACCAATCTTCAAATCCTCCTCTTCTTTCCGGGGGGATATACCGGGTGCTGGCGTGATTTTTGGAATCTTTAAGATCCAGCTCCGGGCGGTTTCCATCCAGATGCCATTTTCCAAACCATCCGGTCCGGTATCCATGCTCCCGAAACGCATGCGCTACCGTTTTAGCTTCAGTTGACATTGGCGAGTGAAGAGCAGGAACGGTGGAACGGTGCGGATACTTTCCCGTCACAAGAGAACCTCGAAACGGCGAACAAAGAGGAGTTCCCGAGATCGCATGTGTAAAGTTGACCCCTTCAATCGCCATTCTGTCGAGATTAGGTGTGCTGACATTCGGATCTAAGCGGTGGCTCATCGCTTGGGCACGCATCTGATCGACCAAGATCCAAATTACATTGGGCTGCTTCAAGGTACCTCCATCCTTTCAACTCTCGTCCGCAATCAGCAGTCTTATTTCACTTCTTTAAAGTTGCTGCTTCCGTCCCATTTCGGGAAATGGAAATCCTCCATATCTACTTTGGCGCCCTCAGCTTTTGATTTATTTATGGCATCTTGCAGGTTTTTATTCAACTTATCGGAATGTTCCTTCAGCGTTGCTTCCACATTGGTTGCTTTACCGTTCAAAATCATCTGAAGCACTTCACCCGTGTTCGGCTTCATCTTGTCTTGCACCAAATTGCCGATTTTATTGGATACAGGAACTAATTCCGGATTGCGGGCAATGGCGTCAGGTCCGAGTATCCAAGCATCGTTATGAACTTTGACAAACTCCTTTAATTCGGGGAACGGATAATTGCTTTCGTCCGCGTTTACATCCGGCATAGGTGTTAAAGAGATCCCTTTTTTCATGTATAAATTATAATATTCTTTGGAAGTAAATGCTTCCTCGATAAATTTCCCCACCTCTTTGGCGTGCTTTGTGTTCTTGGAAACGACATAGCCACGTTCGGGAACAGCCAACGTATATCCAAATTTAGGTGTGCTTCCATCCGGCGTAGGTACATAGGCCGAGCCGAAATTAAGCTTTGGATTCAAATTTTTTAGATTAGCAAGCGACCAGCGGCCGTTTAAAAGAAAAGCCGCCTTGCCTTCCGCAAACAACGCCTCGGATTCTGATGTTTTAAACATAAAGGAAGATGGCAGAATGCTCCCTTCCTTCTTTAAAGTTAACAAGAAATTGACCGAATCTACCCAAGCCTTGGAGGCAAGGTCATATTTACCTTCAATAAAATTGAATCCGTCGAAAGGACTTTCCCCTTTACTGGCTCCGACAGCGAAGCCGGCTACAACGAGTTGAGTAAAGCGTGCCGGCGTTCCGCCTGCAAACGTTACTCCGTAAACATCCCCTTTTCCTTGCGCTGTAACTTTTTGAGCCATTTCTCTTAGCTCATCCCACGTTTTTGGGGCTTTAGGCTCCAGCCCGGCATTTTTCAAAACATCTTTATTGTAGTACAGCATATAACTGAGAGACGGACCTGAACTCGGCCAAGTATAGATTTGACCATTGAATTGGTTAACCCCTTCTTGGAACGACCCTTCATAAAAATTCTGTTTCCATTTATCTGATACTAATCCTGTAATCGGTTGAATTAAGTGCTTATCTACATAATCGGAAACTTGAGAGCCTAACGGCAGTTGGAACAAATCGGGTTCATCCCCGGAAGCAAAAGCTGCCTGTACCGCTGTGTTATGTCCTTCCCACGGAGTATATTTGGCCTCTACTCGAATTTGCCCTTTATACTTCTCGTTAAAAGTTTTGACGACCTGCTGTCCCGGACTGTCTTCCCCATCCCAACTAGATTGGTCAGCGCCCCAAACCTTTAACACGACCTCTTTGGCTCGGTTATTAGCGCTTCCATCTTTCGCTCCTTGTTTGCTGCTTTCTTGCGAACATCCGGAGAGCGCAACCGAAAATGCCATTGCTGCTGCAATCGTGACTGAACCTGTACGTTTTAACATGTTAGTTCCCCCTTGTGAAATTGCAATATCCGTTTTTACATCCTTATTGTAAACGCTTACTCTATGCATATTAAGACGCCCATTTTTTACTTTAGAGGGTCTATTTTTTACTTTGATGCTTATCGCGGTATTCTCCCGGCGTCATCCCAAAATCCTTTTTAAAGGTTCTTCTAAAATGTTTTTCGTCCCAATAGCCAACCTGTTTAGCAATTTCTATATTTGTCAAGCTTGTCTCCTTAAGCATTCTGCATGCGTGCCTCATCCTCACATCTCTCAAATACTGGACAAAGCCTTTACCTGTTTCTATTTTAAATAACCGGCTAAGATAGGAAGAGTTAAAGCCTGCCTGATCGGCCAGCAGGGAAAGTGACAGGTCTTCCATATACAAACGCTCCATCGTTTTCAAGACCGATTGAACAAGCTCTACGCCACCGACCAAACCGGTGAGACCGATAGCCGTTTCCTTCTCAGTTGACGGCGCTTCCGTACGCCGGGACAATAATTCCTGCAGGTTGGTCAATACGGCGGAAAGCTCCTCGTTGTTGACAGGCTTTATCAAGTAATCAATCGCACCCAAGCGCATAGTCGTCCTGGCATATTCAAATTCGTCGTATGCTGAAACAATAATTACCTGCTGCTTGAACTGCCGCTCCCGCATTTCCTTCATCATCTCCAGCCCGTTCATGCCCGGCATGTTGATGTCCGTAATAATCGCATCAAAATTCCCTTGTTCAAGCTTGGCCAGTGCCTCCCTGCCGTCCCGAGCCGAATCCGTAACCGTAAATTGAACGCCTAGCCGGGCTATAATTTTTTTCAGCCCTTCGCACATCCAAAACTCGTCATCCACTACTAATAAGTTATGCATAGCTGCCGTCCTCTCTGTCTTCATCCAATGGTATACGAATTTCTGCAATCGTTCCGGTTAACGGACTATAATCGATTCCAAGCCTTCCTTGCCCGCCATAGTTTAAAAATAATCGTTGGCTCACATTAAACAACCCGACATGGCCGGCCAACGGCTCCTCACCGTCGACAGCTTCGTCTGCTTGTCTGGCAAGCCTGCGCTTAATCTCCTGCAAACGCTCAGCCGCAATACCTACTCCGTTATCCGCAACACGTAAAACAAGCTCGTTATCATCCGCTTCAACGGCTGTTATCCAAATATCCCCTACTGACGACTTGGGGATCAAGCCGTGTTCGATCGCATTTTCAACTAGAGGTTGAAGGATTAATTTAAGCACCGGCTGTTCTTCAAGGTGTGCCGCAATATCAAAATGGCAGCGAATTCGTCCGGGATACCGAACTTGAATAATTTGTATATAGGCTGCTACATGATCAATTTCTTGCCGCAGCGTTTTATATTTCTCGGTATCGATGCTGTACCTGAACATTCCTGCCAGGCCCTCACTCATAATCGCGACTTCCTTCACGTCATAGACTTCACCGACACACTTTATCGTATTTAACGTATTGTGCAAAAAGTGCGGATTAATCTGCATTTGCAGCGCTTTCAATTCGGACTCCCGCTTTAATAACTGGAGCCTGGTCTCCCTAATTTCCGACAAATACACTTCTTCTTTTAATTCCTGAACTTGTTCTAGCATACGGTTAAAGCGCCGTGTCAATAAGCCCAGCTCATCCCCTCTATCGATAGGCACCCTGGCGGATAAATCTCCTTTTTCGACACGCTTCATATATTCGGCAAGCCGGATCATAGGGTTAGTGATAGCTTGACTCAAATATTTGGCAAAAAGGACGATAAACCCAAGAGCTACGCAGACGATGATCAAGATGGCCCATTTGAGGGCTTCAATCTTTCCAGACACCTCTCGAAACGGGACAGCCGCGACAATTTTCCAACCCGTCGCCTTAGAGGTTGAGAAGCCTACAAGCGTATTTACTCCATGAACCTCAGTAAACAAATAGCCTTGGTCCTGCTTAAATTCCGGCAGCAAGTTGATTTCCTTGATCAGGTCTTCCGATTCGCCCTCCCCGCTTTGATTAACGACAGACTTCCCTTCCTGTGAAATCATAAATACGGAACCTGTATTCCCAACCTGGATGGTATCAATCATACCGGATAAAAATCTCGCATCATAATCCAGCAGCAGCGTACCGCTTTCCTTCAGATCGGAAACTTTGAATATTCTGCCTGCAAACGTAACAACCGATTCCCCTTGGGCATAGTTTTGCGCATGCGCGGGAAATAAACGAAAGCCCTTTTGCTTGATGACCTCGCCATACCAAGGGTCGTTTAGAAAATCAAACCCTATTTTCGAAAAATCCTTACCGTCAGAAATGAAATTACCGTGATCGTTAACAACATAAACACCGCGTATATGAGTGTTTTGATTTGAAATGGTAGAAATGAGGTTTCTAAGGGCCTGAAGATTCGGAATCAGGGACAAATCGGCGGGATCTTTCCAATCCAGGAAAGCCTGGGTATCCGAATCAAACTGTATTAATTTGATCAAATGGGTCGTTTCTTCCGTAAAAGAACTTATTCGTTCATCAACTTGCCTAGTTGTTTGCACCATAGATGCCCCTACCTCTTCCCCAAGCGATTGAGTTAAGGTCATATAAAAGAAAGCCGCTGTAACAATAAGCGGCACAATACTTATAAAATAAAAAGTGATCAACAATTTAGGTCGAAGCTCAATATGATTCGTCCATTGATCCAACATATCGACAAATCTATTCACATGCTGTCTCTCCTATCCTTTTACGGCACCGGCAATCCCCTCTACGAAATAACGTTGAAAGAAGACGAATATGAAGATGATTGGAATGAGGGAGATGCTCGCCGCTGCAGCGGCTCCGGTCCAGTCGACGGAATGCTCGCCGACAAACTGATACATTCCGACACCAAGCGTTCTTAATTCCGGTTTATTTAAAGTAAATACTAACGGAATTAAGAAGGAATTCCAAGAGTACATAAACTGTAAAATTCCGGTTGTCGCGATCGTCGGCCTCGAAAGGGGCAGCATGACCTGAAGAAAGGTGCGCAGAAATCCCGCCCCGTCAATCTGCGCCGCCTCTTCCAACTCTCTCGGCACTCCCCGAAAAAATGCTGTAAACAATAAGATAAATAACACATGCGCTCCGCCGGCTTCTGCAAGTATAACCCCTGCAAGCGTATTATTTAATCCGAGTGAATTAACTAACGTATAGACTGGAATAATCGTATAGCCTTTAGGCAAGAACAACGTTGCCGCAACTAATACTAATATCAATTTCCGCCCCGGGAATTCGAACCGCCCTAACACATAGCCTGTCATGGCACATAGTAAGATAACAACTAGAACAACGGATACCGAAATGATCGCGGTATTGTAAAAATAAATGGAGAATTTAGCCGTCTCCCAGGCTCTAACATAGTTTTCAAATTGAAACGATTTCGGCAAGACGGACAATCCGCCCGAAATGTACTCGGAGTTCGTTTTAAACGACGCCGTTACCATCCAAATAAATGGATAAATCCAAATCAGGCCTACACCAATTAACAATAGGTGTGTAATGGGAATAACCAGCTTTTTCACAGATTTTGCAGCTTCCATATCTAATCCCTTCCTCATCAAAGATGTATGAACTTGCAGTTCTAGTGCTGCGCTCCTCGCTTTTTCCCGCCCGCCATACGGGAGAGTAAACCAAAGGCCAGCGATACGAACAAGATAGCAAAGCCGTATACGACCCCGGCTGCCGAAGCGAATCCGATTCTAGATTCCCCGCCGCCGCCGAAAGCATACCGGTAAATATAAACGTCAACCATATCCGTTGAGAAGGATGGGCCACCGCCCGTCATGGACTGGACCAAATCGAACACATGTAGCGCATTCACCGCTGACAAAAGAACAATCACGGTTCCTACAGGAATCAACAGCGGGATCGTAATGAGCCGGAAGCTTTGGAATGCCGAGGCACCGTCCACTTTTGCAGCTTCGTATAAATCTTTCGGCAGCGTGGAAATGCCCGATAACCAGTAAATCACTTTAATCCCAAAATACTTCCAGATCCCTACAAATGTCACGATCAGCAGTGCCGTATCGGCGCTGCCAAGCCAGTCGATCGGAGCATCAATCAATCCGATTGCTATAAAAACTTCGTTAACCAATCCTTTATAAGCTCCGAATATAAACTTCATAACAAGGCCAACGATAGCTGTCGTCGTAACCACAGGCAAAAAAAAGATCGTCCGATAAGCAGCGGAGCCTTTCAACCAGGAGGCACTTAATAACAGAGCCAGCAGCAATGCAAGCGGTACTTGAATAAGAACGAGTGCCCCCATGAATATAAAGCTGTTTTTAAAAGCGTTCCAAAATAACGGGTCCAAGAGGGTTTCCTTAAAGTTGTCAAGACCGACAAATTCATCTATAGGACCAATGCCGCTCCACTCGTAAAAGGCATATACATAGCTCATAATCATAGGATATAACGTAAAAGAAACATACAATAATGCTTGTGGCAGTAAGAATAAATAACACCATAGCCACCTTTTTGTTTTTAATGAATTGTTTCTTGTTGTCTTCATTACAGCCGCATGACTTATCCTGTTAGCAATCACTACAACCCCTCCTCTTTGTAGTTTAAATTGTAACCGCTACCACGAAAGCCTTAAACGCTCCATTTTTGACTTTTGAAAGGGCTTTTTTTGATGTTCGGAAACGAGACGGGTAAGGAAAAAGACAACTCTCACGCCCATACATCGGGAATGGTAGTTGTCTTTAGTGTCCTCGGGACCTCGGGAAGATTCCGCCGGAACTTTGTATGGAAGGATCGTTTGCCGCTATGGAGCTTTAGTTGATCTCCAAATAATCAATGTAAGCATCCCATGTCCCGTTATCGGCTGTTACAACGAGCTCGATCTCTTGATTTCCGGTTCCATGGCTGACATTGTTTAGGGTATAGACCGCAGGACTGCTCCCGCCGAAGTAGAAGGCGCCCTTTGTCTGGCCGCCGATTTTCAAATCGACTCTGGCCATGTTGGAGTTGTTCGAAGCACCGCGGAGTGAAAAATTATGGGTGCCGCTCGCGAAATTCTGTGTATATTTCACCGAATCATTGTTGGCGTATAAAGCGACTCCGTTGAACGGCGAGCTGATATTCCCGGTGTACTGGCCGCCTTTGGTCATACTCTCGGCTTCTGTTTTCGCACCTGTGTTACCACCGCTGCTTCCGCCGTCAGGCGCGACCGCCCGGCCGGTGCCCGGCGAGATCATGCCGGAGCAAAGATTCCGGCTCTTGAGGTTCTGCGCGATCTGCGGGATTGCTTGGAGCGTAGTCTGGTATTGGTCGTGCATCAGGATCACATCGCCGTTTTGCATCCTGCCCGCGGCGGCTGCGATCTGGGCGGCGGTAGCGCCGTTCCAGTCCTGGGAGTCAACGCTCCATAGCACTTCGGTAAGACCGTTCTGGGCCTCGATGGACTTCAAGGTCGCGTTGGTCTCGCCGTACGGCGGACGGAACAGCTTCGGCGCCGTGCCGGTAATGGACTGCAGCGTTTGCTGCGTGCGTGTAATTTCCGATGACATCTGCGAGGCGCTCAACTGCGTCATGTGCGGATGCGACCATGAATGGCTGCCGATCCACATGCCTGCCGCCTGCTGGTCGCGTACGAGTGACGGGTAATTCTGCGCATTCTGCCCAACATTGAAGAACGTCGCGCGCAAGCCGTTTTGCTTCAGTGTGTTAAGCAGCGTTGTCGTATTGTTGGGATTCGGACCATCGTCGAAGGTTAATGCTACATAGCCGTTCGAACAATCGGCCGCAAGCGCCTCGCTGCCCAACATCACCAGCGAGCCCGTGAACAAAGATACGACGAGCGACCCGATCGCCGCCCATTTTCCTGCTTTCGCTTTAAACATGGTTCTACCTCCTTCCGCTCTTTTAGTTGATCTCCAAATAATCAATATAAGCATCCCATGTCCCGTTATCGGCTGTTACAATGAGCTCAATCTCTTGATTTCCGGTTCCATGGCTGACATTGTTTAAGGTATAAACCGCAGGACTGCTCCCGCCGAAGTAGAAGGCGCCCTTTGTCTGGCCGCCGATTTTCAAATCGACTCTGGCCATGTTGGAGTTATTCGAAGCGCCACGGAGTGAAAAATTATGGGTGCCGCTCGTGAAATTCTGTGTATATTTCACCGAATCATTGTTGGCGTATAAAGCGACTCCGTTGAACGGCGAGCTGATATTCCCGGTGTACTGACCGCTTTTGGTCATACTTTCGGCTTCTATTTTCGTACCTGTAGTACCACCGCCACTGCTTCCGCCGATCGTAAGTGTATTGCTAGTCACATTAGCGCTCCCGCTGCTTTGATACCCCTCTATCGTAAGCGAAACTTCATTCATTTTCCCCATTTGCATTCCCATGTTCTCCCACGCATTAAAGTGTTGGCTAACAGATATGGTTCCGCTCGTGCGTTTCGACGTCCGGACACTCCAATACTGCTTAAAAGTTGTATTGCCTTTAATGGAAGGTTGGTTGACTCTGATGGTCTCATAAACGTCATATGTCCCCCCGTCAACGGTAATGGTGCCTTTTGACGTTGCTCCAGGCGGACGCCAGCTGCCCCAGCTATCGACGATGTAATATTCGACTAGCGGGTCAACCATCCACCCATAGACGCATAAATACGAATTGCCGTTTGGCTGGTAGTCGGCACTGTAGTTGACGGATATGTTTCCGATTTGCTTGTGTGTCTGGGTCTCGTCGAATTTCTTGCCTTTACGGAATAACGCATTTCCGATGTTGCTCCACTGTGCGCTGAACGCGCCGCCGCTATTGAGCGTCATACTCGTCGTTCCGGAATCCTTCCACAGTTCATAATAGTAGCCGTCATGGGTGCCGGTTTCATTGGAAGTGATCGTTGTTGCCGCTTGCGCGGTTACTGCAGGCAATGTAAGCGTAAAACAAATTAAAATCGCAAAAAATAACCTCATTCTTTTTTGCTTCATTTCGCATTCCTCCTTATTAGGTTAAATTGCATGTAGTTTTACTATGATGCTGTGCTGCTCGTAGCAGGCCGTCGTCTCCACTTCCTTCCAATATTAAAATTGTAAGCGATTACATTTACTATTTTATCAAACCATTCCTTCATATTTCACCCGAAAAGATTTAGTTTTTACTGTAAAAAGCTTAGTTCTTTTGGAAACGGAAATAGCATCAGGGATAGCGGTTCGTTTAAACGAAAAAAACAAACGCCCCTGTTTCGAAAGCGAAACAGGGGCGTTTGTTCATAATCGGGACGGTGCCGACCGCGCCGTTCTTTGCGGATTCATGCGGCGCCACACTGCGAGTTGGGAACTGCGCGCGTTGCGACCGAAGCTATTTAAGCTTGACCACGATATTTCCTTTCCTACTATCGTCTGTCTCGTCAATGACATTTACTTTGATGCCATACAACGGCAAAATAACTCCTGCATCCGGCATTTCCTGCGTAAAATAAGTCCGTTTATCCTCGAAAGTAGGATTTTTGGAATTGGTGGTGTCTGTTATGGTGCGCACTACAGTATCCGTACTGTAATCGATGAACATTTTCTTGTCCTTATTTGTGCTAAAGGTTGCATCGTGAACTTGGTACCTGGTGGCCGCTGCGCTGCCGTCGTTCCACCTCATCAATTTTTGCTCCGCATCGACAACATTTAAAAAGCCGTGACCGGGATGAACAGCTGTCCAGTTATCGGTGTACTGTTCGTCCGCGTACCAGATCAAGAGGCCCGGTTTATAAGCCATAAGGCTTTTGCCGCGTAAAATATGGCTGAGTCCTGCGTCAACACCGGAATGGTTCCTCATCTCGAGCAAGTAATAGTGATCCGAATACTTGTAACCATCGTCTTTCGTGAAGCCGTTCAATGTGAAGCTGGAGGCAGTTCCTTCCGCGTCATCAAATAAAGACACCTTGCCGTCTGTTACTAACGAAATGTCATCTACATATAAGCCCGCCATTGCAGCGGCAACGTCGGTCCAATAGTTGATTTTCAGGTTGACCTTTTTACCCGCGTAATCGTTCAGGCTAAATTTGGCGTCAATCCAGCCGTCGGATTTGCCGGTTATGCCGTTTCCGGGATTTTGCTGATTGGGATTGGCAGCGGTTGTAATGTTGCCGGGGATGCTTGACCAAGTATTCGTGCCGTATACCTGCACTTGCACAGAGCCATAATCCCAATCCTTTTCGATATCGTACCAAGTCTTGAAGTTCAGGTCTGCTGAGGTCGCATTGGTCAAGTCGATGGAAGTAAACATGGAATTATTCAAATTATTGCCTGAGCCGCTAAAGTAAGCGTATTTACCGCTGGGCGGCGTGGTTACGAGCGTTCCCTTTTTCGGAAGAGTGATCTTGACTACGTCGTTGTTGGCTGCTTTGATGCTGGCTGCGTCCAAAGTGTATTCCTTGCCTTTGGTCGTCAGCTCCGACAAGTCTACTGTATTGCCGTGGAGCCAGTTGCCGCCATAGGTATTTTGGAAAAATTGCTTGGCGTACGGACTGAAACCTACAGGCTCGGTTCCCGGTATAGTTCCCGCCCAGCTTCCGGCTGACATAATGGACCAGTAGGCGATGGAATCGCCTTGGCCGGTATATTCCGTATCGTATTCGTCAGGAAGTCCGAGATCGTGGCCGAATTCATGGCTAAACACACCGGCCGCCCCATCCTCGGGCATAACAGTATAGGAATAAGCGGAAATTTCCGTGCCCGGTATTTTCCACGGAATGGCGGAACCGTTCACGATGTCATAGACCTTTGAGCTATGGGACCATATTGCGTCCGTTCCCAGCGTGCCGCCACCCGCCTCCTGGCCCATTCCCGAGTGGATAATCATGAGGTGATCAATAATGCCGTCTGGCTCGTTAAGGTCACCGTCACCGTCCAAATCATTAGGGTCCTTCAGGTCGTAGTCTTGAAGATTCACATCCTTGGAAGCGGCAATTAAAGCCTCCTTGACAAGCTCTCGAATGTTCACATTTTTGCTGCTGCCGCTGTCTGCGCCATAGTAGGCCGCCGGTTTGGAGGCTTTGTACCAGCCCAGAGCTCTGCCTTCCACGTCATAACTGCCGCCGGATTGCTGGTCATAGAATTGCTTTAAGGAAACGAAATTTTCGCCGTTAGGGCCGGCATATCCGTTACTCCCAAATATCATATTCTGATAATGCGACGGGGTGTAATCCTTGTAATACATTGCCGTTTCTTTCGGTGCTAGCGAATTATGCGGAAAGTCCGGGAACTCGATCAAAAGAACAAGCGCTTTATCCTTGGTAACACTTCCGTCCCAAGAGGTTTGGGGATCATTCTTTTTCTTCTTGTGGGTGTCTGAGTTTTTATTCAAAAATCCTCTGGCAGCGGCGGATTTGCCGTACTTCTTCAAGTCTTGGGCCGACTTGATATCGGATTGGGAACGGTTCTTAATGTCCTTATCCGCATTTTGGCTTAAGTACTGCCTGATAATTTTTTCGGCTTGTTCCGGCGTTGCATCCTTTGGAATCGTTCCATTCTTCGTCAAAATTTCATTCAGCTTTTCATCGTTGGCGACTATCAGATGTTCATCGATGCCGAGCGTAGGGTCGGCATTTGGGTATTGTGCGCCTGCTGCAAAGGCGCTGGTGCCAAAGCTTGCAGTTGTCATGACCGCGGCTGTTAATAAGCCTATGATTCTACTTTTTCCCATAATTAATTACCTCCTTTTGGTATAGGTTATACATAAACTACCATATAAAGGATTAAGTGTAAATACATATTTTCCATAATTTATATGAAATTAGTTTGGTAGAATAAAACATAATTAAAAGAAAAAAGGGCCGCTCATAAGTCATAAAATAACTTACGGGCGGCCCTAAAAAAAATTGTTGAACAAATGAAGCTCATCCTATTTTAAATTGGAAGTGTCGAGCGACCGTTCAAAGGAGTGCTTTTGGGGGACATTCGCGCCAGTTCCCCTTCTCCCCGCTCTGAAGTCAAACCTCTTCGGCGCCGGAAAGATCATCGAATCCGACAATGCGCGCATAGTGGAAATTCACCATCACGCCGTAAGGCTCACAGATATCCAGACTCCCCTCGGCGAACAGGATGGACCAGTCCAAGCCGCCCCAGAATGTGAATTCCGGGTCGGCAATAAACGGTACCTCGCCCTCCGCTTCGGGATCAAGGCCCAGCTCGGAGATTAAGAACTCCCTAGCCATATTGGTATAGGCCTTAATCCCGGCGATCCTCGTACGAATGAACTCGAAATCGACTTCTCCCAGACGATCGCGAGCGGGCAACTTGATGGAGAAGAACACAGAATTTCCAGAAGCCGCATATCGCCCCTGGGCGAACACTTCGCCTTCATCGCTCTCGTTGATACGCAGATCGCCGATAGGCGAATTCAAAATCTCTTTCATCATTTCCCGCCCCCTCGTCCGGCGATAGAAACCGGCATCCGATTATTTACCTTCATTTGCCGCATCACAAAATTGTTTCAGCGCCTGCTCCAATATCGATCTGGGGCATGCAAGGTTAATACGCAGCCATCCTTCGCCCTCGGTTCCGAAAATCGACCCTTCATTAAAGGCCACCTTCGCCCGATGGTACATCAAATCCTTTAACCCGTTACGATCCAAGCCAAGCTGACGGCAGTCTATCCATAACAAATACGTACCCTCCGGCCGCAGCGGCTTGACTTCCGGTAAATGCGATGCCAGGTACTCAATTGCATATTCAAGATTGCCTTTCACATACGCCATCATCTCGTCAAGCCACTCAGCCCCTTCACGATAAGCAGCCTCCACTGCGTCCTGAGCGAAATGCTGAGCCATGTCTAAGCTGAGCGTTTTGAGCCGCTGCTCCATTTTTCTTCTTAAGCCCGCATTGGAAGCAACGATGAACGATGTATGTAACCCCGGCAAATTGAATGTTTTGGTCGCAGCCAAGCAGGTAACTGTTATATTAGCGAGTTCAGGAGATAGCGTGGCGAACGGCGTATGCGCATGTCCCGGGAAAGTTAAGTCGCAATGGATTTCATCGGAGATGACAGTGACTTGATATTTCAAGCAGAGCTCGCCAAGCTTCAGCAGTTCTTCCCGCTCCCATACGCGTCCGCCCGGGTTGTGAGGACTGCAAAGCAGCATAAGCTTGGCGCCGTCTTTAAATAAGGACTCCAAATGCTCGTAATCCATCTCGAAGCGGCCGTTGCGCAACAGCAGCGAATTTTTGGCCACTTTCCGGCCGTTGCCTTCGATCACATGATAAAACGGATAGTAAACAGGCGTCTGTATAACAACCGGTGCGCTTGGCTCGCTGAACAATTCTACAGCCAAACTTAAGGAAGTGACTATACTCGGCGAGTCCGTGATCCAACCGGGTTGAATTTCCCAGTGATGACGGTTACGAAACCATTGGATAATGGCGTTAAAATAATCGTCTGTACGAATGGCATAACCATAAAGCCCTAATTCGGCACGTTTCTTCAAAGCTTCCGCAACTGCAGGCGGACTTGGAAAGTCCATATCTGCAACCCATAAAGAAAGTACATCCGCTTGGCCGAACAGCTTTTCGTTTTGATCCCATTTGTAAGAACGGGTGTTGCGGCGGTCAATGAAACGATCAAAAGAGTAACTCAAGACTTACCACCTCATATTATTTTCTGCGAGTTCAGTAATATATGGAATCGTACCTTATGATGAACTTTTACGACGTATTTGTCAATTCATCGGTACATAGCAAAGCACATGCCAACGACAGCATGCGCTTCTAAAAGTTTTTTATTCTTCTCTAGTATTTTCCACATATTTTTTGAAATTGTTTAAAATCGCTTGCCATCCGGACTGCTGCATCTCGATGGCGTTGGTCTCTTCCGCTTCGAACGATTCGATGATTTTCGTGTTGTTGTCTTGACGTATAAAAACGATCTTCACTTTTCTACCGTCGGCGATCGTATAGGAGATGCTCTCGTTAACGCTCACTTCGTCGTATACTCCGCCGAAATCAAATCCAAAGCTACCGTCTTTGGCTTCCATTCTCGAGGCGAATTTACCGCCGACCTTCAGATCATTCTCGGCGTATGGCGTGTGCCAGTCATCGGAAGCCGTACTCCATTGCGTGATATGCTTCGGATCCGTCCAATACTTCCACACGCTTTCAACGGGAGAATGAACGATCGTTTCTACTGTTATCGTTACCGGTTTACCTGTTCCCATTACATAACCTCCATAAATGAATATATTATTCTCAAATATTGCCGTCAGTCATTCGCTGAAAAACGATTTACCTACAACTATTATATCATGTAAGTGGCGACTAGATTTCTTTTAGATTGCTATTGTACAAATCTGCCAGTTTTAAACCTCATGCCTTAGAATCGCACCCGGATACCATCCTGAATCGGTTCGCTACTGTCGACGATAACTTGGTCGTACTCGCAGATACCGCTGCTTACAGCGATGGTATGGTCATCGGGGTGTCCATTGATTCGATGCTTGTAATCCGGGCAGTGATCAAACATTTATCCGCCGCGGCCAGTGCTTTTCCCGTGAAATTAATACCCCGCAAACGATCCAACGGCCGAGATCTTCGGATGAAGATCTCGGCCGTTGGAAGCCAATGCTATGGGAGGGTGTTTCATGATTGAAGCGCAGCCTTCAATCAAACTAGCGGGCGATTCCCGTCACTTTCCACTCCAGAATTCCGGTCGAAGCCGGATTCTTCGCTACGATTTCGAGACGCACCGCCGTTGTGCTGACCGGATCGAAGCGAGTTGTGTTATACGCATCGGCTTTCGTGCCCAAGCCCTGTGCATTGGGAACATTCCTCCAGGTTGTGCCATCCAGGTATTGGACCCGGTACGAAGCCGGTACGTCGATGCCTCCGCCATCCTTGAACCAGTACACGTCCGTCTGCGAGACGGTATACGCGCGGTCAAAATCGTATTGGACCCATTGTGTCCCAATTTGCGGCCAGTTGCCGTATACCGACTGGGTGCGGTCATTGGAATGGGCGGGGTCCAGTCCGTCATTCAGTGCTTGAATGGTCTCCCATGGAGACACATAGCTCGTAGTGGCTTTGGCCGTCAAAGCCGCATTCACGGATTCATTGCCCGCCGGAGTCGTAGGGAAACGTCGGGTATCTTTCTTAATCTGGCTCCATGTGTAGCGAAGCAGCCATACATCCCAATTGGTTATGGTAGCTGAGTTGCCCGCCCACATAATAGTTGGCTGAGGGAAACCACCCGGCGGCCGGTCCTTATCTTCGTAGAAATCGGGCATGCCGAATCCATGGCCAATCTCATGTTCCGTAATATGAACTTCATTGTTATTGACGGTGCTCAGAATATAGTCGTCCGATACACGCTGTCCCCAGTCGCCTCCGGCGCCTCCGCCAAAATTGGTCGTCCCCCACAGATACATGTCAAACCGCTTATCCAGTCCGCCGGGATAGGCATAGTTCGGATTGCTGAAGTGCTCGAACCGGGACAGCTCATTCGGAGCGACAGGCAGTGCGGCCGGAATGCGGGGATCGGTTTTGCTGAGATCATCCACGATGGTCTGGGTATATACGATTTCACCCGGCTGCCTGTCCAGAATCTGGGACGAATTGGCCACAGCCCAACCTACAACTTTGACAGAAATATCACCGTAAGGCCAGCCGTCATACCCCTTGAGATTCTTCGTCCAGTTGTTCAACTGGCGACCCAGCATCTTCTCGATATCCTTGCGCTGCTGCAGGGTCAGATTTTTGGAAGACTGCCAGCGGACCACATAGTTAATTGTTCCTTTACCTGCAAAAATTTGATCGTAGATCAAATTTTTACGACTGACGGAGCCTTCCTTGACCATGCGGTTGTTGTACACCCATTCAATGGAGGATTTGAATCCGGCAGGCATATCGGACACAGCGGCGTTTATTGCCGCTTCTGATCCCGCAGTCGCCGTGATTGCAGGCTGTTCTGCCAAAGCAGACCCGGTTCCGATTACGGATGTTGATAAAGCCATGAACATTGTTATTGCTACCCATTTTCGACGTTTTGATATCACTAATTCATCTTCCTTTCCTGATTGAAATTTGAATTTCTTAAAACTTAGTAGAACTTAGTAGACTACTCACCTCCTTTTCGATTAATAGAATTTCCCTCCCCACTCTATTAACGGGAATTCTCTTCTATTATTTTATATTAAAAAGAAAATAAAAGAATATTTTCCTTTATTTATATGAAAACAACCGGGTTAAGTGAACTTTATCGGGACAATTCCCGTATCATCGCGGGTGTCGGGTGCCCTCTCCTGGTTCATAAAGAAATCCCCTCCAAGCAAACTGTAAGGTCCTAACCTTTACAGTCTACTTAGAGGGGACACTATTAGTGCATGACACCAGGGTTCCTGCTCACCTCAATCATCCGTCTAATCTGATCGCTCACCTTTCGGGAGAACGCCCGGTCAAATGTCTCAACGGGAATCTCTTGGGCTAGCAGCGGTCTGAGCACATCCTTTTCAAACTCATCCCAACGATCCCGAGTATAAATAAAGGTGCCAAATCCTTTGCCGGGAGTAAAGTACATATACTCTTGGCTATCGCCATCAATTTGTGATAAGCCGCAGATCAGACAATGAACCTCCAGCCAGTGCATTTCTTTCCGCGTCAAACGCTCTTCGAACTCCTTGCGCACTCCCCACACTTCTGCAAGCAGCGAAAACATCCCTTGAATTTCTATAGGAGGCACAAGTTCCGGATGTATCCCGTGTACAAGGCCAGGCACCAACATAAATTGACGAAGTGCATCCGGCAAGGTAAAACCTAATTCCTCTTCAGCTTTCGCAATCATGTCCTCCCTAAACGAAAGGGAGATAATGGGCCCAAACTCCTTTTCCACTTGCGAGTTGAATTGGCTGAATGTTTCGTAGGCCTTGTGGTAACGGATCACTGCCTCCATAGCTGTTTCTTGCACAGGTGCCTGTATATACTCTCTATCGACTTCATGGCTGCTTTTCAAAAATGCCTGATACTCTACTGAATTTATCGCTTTAGTCAGTCGAGGCTCTTCCCTCAGATAATGCGACCCCATAGTTTGCATCCGCTGAAGAAAAGCAAATGCCTTGGCTTTCTCATTTGGATCAAATTCACTCAGTTTTAACAGCACAAGCGCTCTGGTGTCATAGAAATATTCAAGTACCGCTTCGCCCTCGACCGGTTCCACCGCTTTGAAGCAAGCCTTTACATGTTCCCAGGCCGATAGGCATTCTTCTTTGGATGCAGCGTGTTCCATAAGCTCCCGTGCGAGCATATTGTGGCAAACGCGCAGCGTTTGGCGGGGCTCCGATCGGTAGTTGAATAACATCCTCCGGTTGATATAGTCAATCGCTTCGCGGCAGGACTCGAGCGATTCTTCTACTCGGCCTAATTGATAAAGCGCATTCCGCTTAAAGTCATAGATACAGCTCATTTGTGCGACATCCACATCCACAGAATTTGATGCCAGTTCCTCCATTTGGGACACCAAATTCAGAACTTCATCATATGCTCCCTCATCCATACGAGACTGAGCCTCTTTTATTAGCTTTTCAAACTGATGGAGATCAAATGTTTGGCTATTTTCTTGGGGTTCTTCATTGTTCGTACTGTATTCGTTCTCGTCATCCTCCTGGTCGTCATCCAAATCCTCTCTGTATCCTGCAGCAAGCCACAACTGGTGAGCAAAATCACCATCACCATATTGATTGAACCATTCCAGCACCAAATACTTGCCGTTCACTTCCCATACTTTGCTAACGTTGTTATGACCCCAGCGCAGCATGATTGACGCATCGGGCAGCGGGTCGCCGAAAAAATCGGAAATACGGTCAGCTATCACTGTAAAATACTGTTCAAACGCATCGCGCACCCATTCTGCGAGAAAATGGTAATGCCCATGATGCTCCTCGCTTACATAGGTTCTTGCCAGAACCTCCATCGCGCCTCTTTTTTTATACTCGTCAATCTCATCTTCTTCCGATAGATCGTATACATCCCGTTCATACCAATCATAGGGATAAAAATCTCTAGGCTCTGCATCCAAAAGGGCTCGTGCAGCAGCCGCAATATCTCCTTCCCAATACTTGATATCCTTAAAATGCTGAGCAGGCTGCTTGCGAAAAAACGGACTCTCCATAAAAAATGTATCCCGCCCTGCTTCGTTTTGCCATTCTATTCTTCCATCAGCATTGAAAAGTCGCAATACACGCTCCTGAGGATTATCCGTCTCCCCTACCTGCAGTTTGCAAACTTCCCTTCCAACTGCGTCCACGTAGACGACTTCGCCCTGCCGGATAAGAAATGGAGCAATTCCTTTGCAGCTATTAAAGCCTAGCATCCAGCCTTCATGATCCGTCAGCGGCTCCAAATAAGGCATCTCCCGGAACCGGCCATCCATCGTAAGAATCCCCCACGTATCATTGCGAAGAACGATACTGGCTCCACACTCATGAAAAGGATCGGCCCAAGCGTACTGTGCCGGGATCACCATCGTACCGGTACGATCAAAGAAACCGATACCTCCGCCATAAGGTACAACTTCTTTGGCCAGCCCGCACACCATTTGGTCCGAGATCGACGTTCCCTCGATGACCACATCGCCTTTTGTATTGAGGTAACCGTTTCTCATATTCATATTGGTGTAATCACTGAAAAAAGCGAGCCCCTCTTCGTTGAACTCTTCGATACGAGAATAGGTCGGCTCCATGATCCAGTTGCCTTGCGCATCGATTAATCCCCATAATTTACGTTTCTTTGCAGGGGCTATTCCATCATTTGTGTACATTCTGACATCTGTAAATTGGGGGGCAATCACCATTTCTCCCTTCATATTGATCATTCCCCAAGAGGAGTCCCCCCGCTTTTTCACGGCAGCCAGACCGTTCGGCGAAAAGTAGCCTGCCTCGGCAATCGGCCCGTCGATGACTACTTGTCCCGTACAATCGATATAAGCATAACCATTGTTCAATTGAACCGCCGCCAAGCCTGTACTAAATGGCAGTGCCTCCTGAAACTGTGGTTGGATTTTGATCTCCCCGTTTAAGTCTACATAGCCCCATAGCCCCTCTTTTTTGAATCTGGCGATGCCCTCCTCGCCAAAAATGCGCGCATCCTCCAAAGTCGGCTCGATCAGCCATCTGCCGCTTTGATCCAGGTACCCCCATTTTTCGCTTAAGTCTTGAGCAGCAGTTATGTAGCCTCCTTTACCATTCGGAGTAAAATTATGTACTTTAAGCAAATTCGGCTCACGAACAAGATTTCCGTTAACATCAATCAATGCATGACGTAGTCCGAGCGATTTTTCAAATGGAAACCGTACTACGTATGGTGGATGAAATGCGTTACTATTTTCCGTCATGACAAACTTCTCCTCTGGTTATTTTTTCGTCGGGTCCCCTTGCGATTTTTTCTTCCGGGTCGGCGGTTTTTCCACAAACAATCTTTCCTGATTTTCCTTGAGATAGTAATTCTGCTTCCCGACCATCAAGCCAATGCCGTCTGCCGGCGTCAATCCATAGCTTTGCGCAGCTGCGGCAATTTGCTGCAACTCCTCCGCATCGGATATATTAAAATCATGCGGAAGCATGACAACCGCTTTGGCGGCCGCATGAGAATCCTTAAGCGGTGTAGTCCGGACCCAGAAGGTAAAGCGGCCTACAGTTGTTTTGACATATCCGCTTTTTTCGTAATTACGATCGGATTCCTCTACATTCGAAGCGCCTTTCGTTTTTTCTATTGAGCCCTCCCCGGGTTGCTCCGCTTGCTGATTGACAAACGGAAGCATCCATAGCGGTTGGGCCCCGCGAGTTGGACCGCCGTTCTGCTGGTTTGTATCGATATCATCGACAAAGGGATTGTCCTCTTGTACAAAAATCGGTTCGTAATGGACTCCGGTATTCCACAACCTAATGACATTGGGCGCGCCGGCATTAACGGTCTCACGGTGCTGGCGGGAGCCTCTTGCCGTCCATTCGCTTCGAACCTCGTAATCATGAGGATTTACGCCAATTAATTGCAGAATCCTTATAATATGCTCGTCGCCAAACAAGAAATCTCTCGGACCGGTTCTTCCCTCCTGCACCAACTGATCACGGATGAACCTCGCTTCGGTCATCCGTTCCTCAGCACTAAGTGTCGTTGTGTGCTGCAGCAGCGAATCAATCAGGCAATTGAATCCCATACCCGAGGCTTGCCCGCGCTGCCAGGTTTCAGGCATGATTCCCCATTGATTGGAGGGCATATAGGCTTCCAGCAAATCCTCCAAGCTTTCGTATTCTGCAAGCTCGCCTTCCAGCTGACTGAGCTTCTCCCGGGCATTCTCACGCTTGTCCTCATCCTTGTGATACAACCCGTCCAATGCTTCCTGCAGCAGCTCTTGAAGCCCTGCATTATCCGCCTCTTCTCTCTTTTTTATGGCGATTAACACCCGGTTCATGCGTCCTTCAATTGATTCCCCGGACGCCCGCCTGCCGGCACGTTTGTCCGCTTGTGACGCTTTATGCTTTGCTGCTTTCTTCTCCTGGAAGCCCTTGTCGTCAACTTGCTCCGTTTCACCGACCCAGTCCTGTCCTTCCCAATGATTCCCTTGCAGCTTATCCGTACCGCTGTTGGAAAGCTTCAGGTGAGCTCTACCGTATGTAATGGCTTTGCCAACTTTCATTGCGACATCGTAGATTGTTGGGCTGCGGAACACCGCATTGAAATTATGGGTGCTTAATTCTAAAGCGAGACGTGCACGTTCCTCCGGCGTAAGCAACACAATACTTGAATTGTCTGCGGATCGGTCTGGGAACTGCTGATCATCCGGAAAATGCTTTTCCAGCATTTCCGCAGTCAAATGGGCCTCCAGTTTGGGCGCACGCTTCCACTCACTCTCGTAGGATGTCTCAGATTTTTTCTTGTCGGTCGCCGATTTATTGATCACGTAAATCAACATGTCCGACAAATCCTCTGCAATCTTCTCCGGATCTGTACCTGCTTCCAACTGCGATTCCACATAAACCTGTGCATCCAGTTGCAGCGCCGGACCCGATAAGGCCGCCCGTATGATGCCACCTTCTCGAATCGCCGCCGGCTCGGTCGCGCGGAATTCGTCATCCTCCCGCTGTTTCTTGAATGCTTCGCGCCGATCGATATGTTTCCCTGACGTAGGATCGGTGCTGCCCGTAGTCATCGTTAACGCTGTGGTGAACAAACTGTCGTGCTCATCCATTTCCTGCGTTGCCCCGGTCATGGCCAGCGCTACGGAGACGAGCTGCGGTTCGTAGCGGGTAATTTCAGCTGCGACCGAGGCGATAAAAATCGTCAATTGATCAAGCGAAGCATTCGGTTGTTCACCGTTGAGCATGGCTTCGATGATCGAGCGAAACATCGGATGAGACATTTTCTGAAACGGGTAGTCATAATTTGCAAAAAGGCTGTCCGGCGTCGGAATCACTTGGCCGCTGTCGCCGATGATATTATCGGAAAGAGGGGCCACATACCTCTTGGGGCTCACGACAAAGTCATATCCCCAATACGTGAACACGTTGGCACCCCGCGGATGAGGTGAGGCTTGCAAAGCAGCTAACTGAAACGCATGAATGAGATCGCGGACGACAGCCAACATTTCCTGAACCTGCACATCAAACCGCTGCGGTTTGAGCTCAGCCTTCTTCTCCTGCTCATTCCCCGAATGCTCATGTTTAGCGGACTTTGCTTCGCCTTTGTTCTTGCCGGTTGATTTCTTCGCTTGTTCCTTCATTTTTTTCTTCTGCCCGCGTTTCGATTCGACAGGTACCTGTTCCGCATTGCCCTTGAGCTTGTTTACGTCTATACCGGAAAGGTCGGCGGGTACTTCTTCTTGCATCTGCTGGGTCACACGGACCGCCGTTCGATGAAGGATCCAGTCCACGATATTGCCCTCGCGAGCCAGATCGTGTCCCTGTGTCATCGTAAGCGGTTCACGCTTCGGAAGTGAAGTTCGCGCCGGTTTGGATGTACTGCCTTTGCCTTGATTATTGCCTGGATCAGAACCATCCTTTTCTCCTTTGTGCCGCTGAATGACGCTTGTCCCTCCACCGCCGTGTACCGATAGCAAGAACTGACCCGTTGCCCGATTGCCGAACTGCCGCTGCAGCTGCATGAACTGCAAATACGGATGCCCCGAACCTACCGTGCGTTTCGCGCTTTCGGCTGCTTCCGAACGTTCCGGATCCCTTCGTTTTATCCGCTGAAACGCATCCATCCGTTCACCTGCTTTCACATTCATCAATTAAGCATGAATTCGACATTATCCCGCTCTTTCCTCTTTGAACAGTCTGCCGCGCTCTATCGCTCTCATTCGGCCATCTCCCTCAAAAGAAACAACCACCGCCGACTTGAAAGAATCGGCAGTGGTTGTACTCAAACATCAGTCGATCAAGTTCTTGGATTGCAGTAATCTTCTCATTAACGCCGCTGCTTCCGCGCGAGTCATGTTTTCTTGCGGTTTCAGCAGCTTTCTAACACCCGATCCATCTGTTTCATAGTCGTACCGGCTATGGGTGTTTGGTAAGCGGTACTTTTGCTGTCGCCGTTATCGCCGAAGATTAGAAAATCTCCGTCGGCAATGCTGCCCGCCGCAATGTCTTGGTTGGATGCTTGAATGGCATTGCCAGCCGCAAGCGTCACAAACGCTCCCGAATCTTGGGACTTGGACTGCCGCTGGTTCAGCGTGCTTCCGGAATCGCTGCCGATGCCGGTAATACGGCTGCCGTAACCATTATTGGCGGCTGCAGACCAAACCGTCATTCCTTGGCTGTTCACGTAGTCCGTTGCTCCATGATTCAAGGTCAATCCGTACTTCAGCGCCAGATAGCTTTGAATCTGCCCCCGATAAGCGGCGGTGCTTCCGGAAAATAAGATAACTTCCGCCATTTCTCCGTTATAGTTGTAGTAATTTCTACCGCTTGCTCCCTCTTTCGTCCCGCCAATCATTGGCGTAAAGGAGAACGTCGAATAGTCAGGGGTAGGGAAATTTCTTTGCTCACCGGTTACTGTTACTGTATCTGTCGTCCCGCTAGTATCGTACTCGGCCAATTGGTAGCGGGTTGACTCGGCAATGGGATAATTGATCGATTTATAACGACCATCGATATTACCCAAGTAAAGCCCGTCGCTGTCTACTGCAAATAAGGCCGCTCCGTGCCCGCCAGTCCGCGTTGTGGAGCCGACGAGCGCCCCTCCGTTTCCGGAATTGGCTTTAAAGACTGCATACGCATCCGTAAAAGTGATCTGCCCGTCGCCGCGCAAGTATTGGCTAAGTGCACTGTTCGTATTGCCCGTGTTGGCAAACGTCACAACCGGATTGAAGTTTGCTCCCGCTGTTTTATAACCCGGACCTCCATAAACGTCAAAACGAACCGTTCCTGCCTGATTGTCCCATTTCCCGACACCAATACCTGCTGAATACGTCGCCGTAGTGACACCTTCATCTGCCTTCAGCCAAAATTCGGCGTCGTTTTTCCACACAGGTAGAGGAACGCTAGGATTCGCTGACGCTTTACGCGGCGCCGCTATGTTGGAAAAGCTGCCCACAGCCATCGTGAGGACCAGCATCGCCGAGAGCTTCCTTTTCCAACTACGTTTCATACCTCTCAATGCCATTTTCTCCATCCTCCTGATTCATTACCGGATCAAAGTGCGACCCTTCTATAACTATCTAACCCTTCCATGCATCTCCTCTAACTGTCCGATTCAAACTTTTATGGGCATCCTATCCCCCTTAATGAAAAGAAATTTCGCTTTGCAACGTTTGCGACAACAAACGCCACAATTCGATTCTTTAAACCCCAACTGAGTATACAAGTCCCAACTATACAAAAAATATACAACTATTTCCTCGAGTTCCCATGTCCTCAGACTCATCAATTCATCTCTCGCATACGATGGCGCCGACCATAGCCACCCGTTACATAAGCGGGAGAGATCGTACCCATGCCGGGAATAACGCAAAGAGCCGACCGGCTCCTTATCGGAATTCGGACGGTTTACGAGCCGGAAGAAAATTGACCCGACTGAGTGCTGTCAGTGCCAGCCTTTCGTCATGCGAACGTTAACTGAGCCTCCTCATGATAAGCTCAACAGGCCCTCTGCCAACTCGTTCTCTCCAAAATATCGAGAAGATAACAGCTGCAATATAATACAGCAGTGCGTAGATGCTGGAAAATATCAGACTCCCGTTTTCCAGTACACCGGCCAACTCGAGCGTGACAAGTCCAATGACCACATGTCCGATATAATGTGACAAGGATAACTGTCCAGTACTGATCAGCGCGCGTACAAACATGGCGTTTGGAAATTTTTCGGTGAAATACATACACAACACAAGGACTGCCAGTGCAGAAGAGGCTGCGGATAAAACATATAGAAGATTAGGCGGCATAGGCTTAGTTGTGAATAAATGATAGTAGGTATTATTTTGATCCAAGACGGAAGGGGTCCATCGTGTAAGTACCCAGGATACCATTTCGAAGAACAGAGTTCCGGACATGGCAAACCACAGCAACCGGCGACGAGCTTTCTGCTGGAAAAACCATTCTTTCCTGCCGAGCCATAGACCAAACAGAAAAAAACTCAGCCAGGGAAATACAGGATGAAAGCCGTTAAATAGCAGGTTGCGGAAAAATCCGGGTAAGGTCCAAAGCTCTGTGTATTCATGGAAGTCTTGTGACCACCCTTGGTCATAATCCAGTAATAATAATTGAATTTGCGTTGTCAGAACAATAACAACAATGAATCCTGCTATCTGTTTATCCGATACACCAATCAGTGCAGCTCCAACTATCATAAATACGGCATAATAATGCAATATATCTGCGCTCCATCCTATTAGCAATAGCAAAATTCCTGCTGCAAACAGGAACATCGCCCGCCGGTACAAACTGCTCCGGCTTTGACGGATAAGCTCGCTGCTGCCCGAGCTTCTGGCCTTGGCGGTCATCAGGGAAACACCGATCCCGGCTAGTATCACGAATAATGCGGAGGCTCTGCCTTCAAATATTTCTGTAAACCCTCTTAGCCATCCGGGACCTGTGTTCTCTGCCCCCATTGCGAGTTTGTAATTGACGATGATCATGCCCGCGATCGCCAGTGCTCTGGCAACATCCAGCCCCATGACGCGCGATTTTGATTGATTCATTCTTCATACCTCCTTAGAAAAGAGCTAGCTAAAGTCCGCCCCTGCCATTCTTAATCTTTCTTTGCGATTCGGGCGAACATCTCGTAATGCAGGCTATCCTGACTGAAGAGGGACAGATACGACTTTTCTGCCAGCACAAGCGGGCCTGTGATATTCAGCGAATGCCCTTCAGCATAAGTCTGAAATTGTTCCATGTGCTGTGCAAGTTCATTTTCATCCCGGGCAAGGAAGCGACAGGATAGATACTCGCCCGCCGGCAAAAGCAGGTCTGGCTCCCCTTCCCACGCTTCGGTATAAAGAGCAACACTGTCGGGACCGTCGTAGATATAATGCAGATCGGCTTCGAACAGGTTCGATACCGATCCACCCTGCTGCGCAAACATTCTTGCATGAAGATCGGTCAGGCTGTCCGTCTCGAACCAAAACGCCAGAGGCAAAGTCTCCCTCCACTGGGTACGGTAAGCTCCGATCTCCCGTCCGAAATCCTCATGCTCGCCCAGCACTTTTCGGATAAACTGACTGAGCTGCTGGAGCCGTACAATTTCGGCATCGATCTTCACCAGGGAATTGCGGAGCAGTGGCTGCATGCTGTCCGAAGCTTCGCCATCAAGACATTCTCGAATCGACTGCACAGACAGTCCCAACTTCCGCAGCAGCAATACATGAGCCAGTTGATAGACCTGATCCATGCCGTACATCCGATATTGGTTGTCATCGATGTAAGCTGGCAGCAGCACTTCCTTTTCCTCAAAATAACGAATCTGATGAACAGACACCTGCATAAGCCTCGCTAGCTCACTAATCGTAATTTCATTTTTCAAAGACAATCTCTCCTTAGCTGCCATTGGATTTAACTTAAGGATACACCCTGGGTCTGACCTAAGGTCAACATTCTTTGAGTGATTCCGATTTTGCTCCACAATGTATGCCCAATTTATTTTGCTTGACGTGAGCTGTCGATCTTGCTGGAAAACACCGCCAAACCACTGGAGCTGCTTCCCGTAATCCGCAAGCTGCCGCGGCGTCTCG
The DNA here is from genome assembly GCF_056120505.1 of Paenibacillus sp. sgz302164. Classification (NCBI taxonomy): domain Bacteria; kingdom Bacillati; phylum Bacillota; class Bacilli; order Caryophanales; family Paenibacillaceae; genus Paenibacillus; species Paenibacillus sp. sgz302164. The sequence continues at coordinate 65,743 of NZ_JBVYOL010000012.1, forward strand.
ACAATCTCGGAGCGATGCTGGAGAAAAGAGCGGTTTCGGTCAAGGTCGGTTTTTTCTCCGACAAAGCCAACGCCTCGTTCGTAAGCAAATTGATTTCGCAAGTTCTGCTTGCTTTCGTCGGGATGGCATTCGGCGGCACAAGAAAAAACGCCGAGCCTGTACGATTCATGGCTTGGCGTTTTTGCGTTGAAATATCAATGGAAAATACATTATTTTCCGAAACCATTTAGCTTTGTAATTCCGGGTATAAGGAAGAAACCCCTCCTGCAAGACCATTCTGCACCTTCCGACTTAGATCGTCGGCAACAATCTCATAGAGATCAGCTTCGATTCCATCTATCGCGATTCTTGCGATATCCTTTGGGTCTGCCTTAGGCGTTTGGATGTGCGTTGCCATGTCCGTGTCCATGAACGCTACGTGTAGTCCGGCAACCCTAATGTTGTTAGGGGCTAAATTTAAGCGTAAAGCATTCGTCATTCCCCATTCGGCGGATTTTGCAGCCGAGTACGCTCCTATCCCACCCACACTGAACCAAGATAATACGGATAAAATATTCAGTATCGTCCCTCCTCCATTCTTTTCAATAATTGGTGCGAAAGCGCGAATCATAGATAGTGTGCCGAAGAAATGAGTGTCGAATTCCATTTGTATATCGTCCAGCTTACCTGTAAGTAGAGAGGCGCCCGTTGACGTACCGGCATTGTTGATCAAAAGGGTCACATCCCCAGCCGCCTCCACTGCAGCAGCTACGGATTTGGGATCTGTAATATCGAGCTGCAGCGGGATTGCCCCCGGCAGATCGATTGATGCCGGGTTCCTTGCTCCGGCATATACTTTGGCTCCCCTCGCCAGAAGTTCCTGAGCTAAATGCTTGCCAAAACCTCGGTTTGCCCCACTGACAAGAGCAATTTGTTTAGAAATATCCATTTTTCACTACTCCTTTTTTGTATCTAAATATGATGAGCACAATATATTATAATCATCATATTTTGAAATAGTCAATAGTGCCACATATTCCTTAGCGGAAGTTTCGGATGCAACCGGCAAATTGACAAAGTTTATTATGATGACTATAATTTTTTAAAAGCAGATTTCGAGTAAAGGAATGATAGTAATGCCTTATCCTGAAGGACATAAAATAAAAGTCCGAGGCCGTATCATTGAAAGTGCCGCCAAAGCCTTTCGTACCAACGGAATTCGCGACATAAGCGTTCCGTTCATTATGAAAGGGGCGGGACTGACACACGGGGGGTTTTATGCGCACTTTACAAGCAAAGAACAACTGGTCTCCGAAGTTTGCAGTTATGCCATCGGCGCTACGATTGCGTTACTTCAGAAAGCGGTGGAAGAGGAGCAAAACGAATCCAAAATCAATGCAGTTATCCATTATTATCTAAGTCCGCACCATCGTGACAATACCGAGATGGGCTGTATTCTCCCTGCCCTTTCCGGCGAAATATCCCGGTCATCGGAAGAAGTTCGTCAGGTTTTCACCCGCGAGTTAGAACGAGTCATTGATTTTATCTCCGATTTGGCGGGAACCGATAAATCTACTGGCAGCGCTCTGCTCAGCATCATGGTTGGAACGCTTATACTGGCACGTTCCGTTGATGATTCCAAGCTAAGCGACAGCCTCCTTGCTGCTGGAAAACAGCATGCCAAAGATTTACTGAAGTCCTAGCTTTGCTGGAAGTCTCGTTGGATTGCTCCCAAGACTTTTTTGCATATATGAATGAGCTTGCTTACAATATCCTGTATACTCATGGACATGACCACTAGCGAAAACTACACAAGAGGGTTCAGGCATCGTTGCAGCCTGAACCCTCTCTTTTTGCAATCCGCGCTTCCTCTCCGCTAAAAAGCGACAGGCAGAGCGGCTAACCCCTGTGAGGACAGCTTGAAGTGCCAGATGACGCTCTCCCGTGGGATGCTGAGCCGCAGATTGGGCATGCGCCTCAGCAGGGTGGTAAACGCAATGTCTCCTTCCACACGGGCCAGCGGCGCCCCCAAACACATATGGATACCGTGTCCGAAGGCGAGATGACGATTAATTGTACGTGTAATATCCAGATCCTCTGACTCGGTAAACTGGCGCTCATCCCGATTTGCTGATTTCAATACGGGAATGACCATGTCCCCCTTCTTGATCTGCCGCCCGGCCAGCTCGATATCTTCTATGGCAAAACGCGGTCCCGCAATTGTAGCGGGCCCATTGAAGCGCAGCAGTTCTTCGACTGCCGAGGGGACCAAACTGTGGTCGGCTTTGAGCTTCTCCAGCTGCTCGGGATGATCCAGCAACATCAATGTACCGGTGGCGATCAGGTTCGAGGTGGTCTCATGGCCGGCAAATATCAATAACGAGATCATCGAGAGCAACTCTGCTTCTTCGAGCCGGTCTCCCTCCTCTTCGATGGCGATCAACTGGCTGATCAAGTCATCAGCAGGATGCCGGCGTTTGTCCGCCACGAGCTGTGCGGTGTATTCGCCGAAGGCTTGTATGTGCTCCGTTACCCCTGGTTCTCGCCTTCCCAGACCCAGACCGTGCGCGATCGCATCAGACCAGACATGGATCTGTGCCCGGTCTTCTTTAGGCACCCCGAACATGTCGGAAATGACGTTGATCGGTAAAGGATAAGCATAGTCCTTGACGAGGTCCATCTCGCCTTGAGCTTGCACCCGGTCGAGCAATTCGTCAGCAATCATCTGTACCCGGGGGCGTAAGCTTTCCATATATCTGGGCGTGAAGGCTTTAGACACCAACCCGCGCAACCGTCGATGATCGGGCTCATCGACAGAGAGCATGGAATTGGCAAAGAAGTTAGGGGGAGCCGATGGATCAGCGTTGCCGGTGAAAATTTTCCGAATGTCGCTGTTGCCATCGATAGAGCTTGGGTCTACAGTAAAGCGGGCATGATCTTTGAGCACCTGCATCGCCTCTTCCATACGCGTGACCAGCCAGGCTTGACGATCCGTCCCACCCATCGGAAACTGAACAGGAATAACGGATCCCACCTCCCGCATCTGTGCGAATAATGGAAATGGGTTTTCACCGCTGTCACCGCTAAACAGGCTGAATGCTGCTTTCACAATTTGGTCCGAAGTATTCATGACGACCTTCCTTTCCCATAATAGGCTCTATACTTTCGTTAAAATCACTGTTGTTTAGGTTTAACATCGGCACAAAATTCCATACCTGCTCATCAATTGCATCGAGTATCTCGTAATTAACCCCCAGGTGTTATGATAAGTCAACGATAACCTTTATAGCCCCTTTGGCTTCGATTGCGACGTTGAATGCTTCTTGGATATCGTCCAGTGCATAGACTTGTGTCACGATATTCGCAATATTTGTTTTTTGATTTGATTTGATTACAGCTTTAAAATTTTCAGCAATAATTGGTTCATTTCATCAATAGGTTCTTCAAAATTGTGATAACACCATTCCATGACTACACCCAGGATTGCATTTGCTTGATAAGATATATGAAACTCACTGACCTCCTCAAGCATGGCCATGGAATCCATTGATTTTTTTACAAGTCTTTTTATCCGTATATAAAACATCTCATAATAAACAAAATTTGAATTTGCACTGAATATGAAACGATAAAAATCTTTATTATCGTATACATGTTGGAAAAGATGAATCATTTGGGGTTGTAAACGATGATAATCCGCCTCTTGACGATACTTGGAAGTTGCCAATAAGGATGCCTCTAAATCTACCAAAAGCTGCTCAATTTGTTCTTCTAACAATTTAGAAACACTTTCATAATGTAAATAAAAGGTTCTTCTGGTGATACCAGATTCCTTACATAATTCGGAAACGGAAATTTTGTCTAACGATTTTTCCTTCAATAAAAAAATCAATGCGTTTTTCAAATTGTTTTTTGTTTTGATGACGCGTAAATCTTGCTCATTCATTATTCACCTCCGAAAAGATTTTTATTACTCATGTGTATAATAACTTTAAACCCATTATTCTGAAATGTCAAATTATTCCTCCGTTTGAAAGCTTCCCATAATAAAAAAGACCGCAAATAAATGCGGTTCATAATAAATTTAGACATATGTACAAGCAAAAGTTAAATCGCCGACGTATAAATAAGACGTATCGAAAAATGGATTGTGAAGGGAGGAAATGAACATGGGCGCTAGTTGTGCAGGTTACGGCATGGGAACAAATGTGGCTGCTATCTTGGTTCTTTTTATTCTTTTGGTAATCATCTCGGTAACTTTCGTTTGGTAATCTAAAACTCAAAAAAGTTACTATTTCGTTAAGAACATGGAGATGATTTTGAGTGAAGAGTCCAAAAAAATTAGCTAAACACAAAAAATCCGTTAAAACAAGTGCATTTTTCACACCCTTCAGTCCATTCGGATTCTTCCCGTTCGAAGAAAGATTCGAGCGTTTTGAGCCATTCGAATTTTTTGAGTCCCCGTTCTTTTTTAGAAGAGGTTTCTTTTAAAACAAAATCGCATAAGTTGTAAAGAGCAAAAGGAGCTGCCGAGGCAGCTCCTTTTTAAGTTCTGACGGACTGGAACAGAACACACGTTCTCCAATCAACTTAATCCGTTCCTGTGAGCAGACTCCCGGGGTTAAAAAGGTTCTGAATGTTTATTGTAATTTTGGTCGTAATTGGCCCTAGCCTCTTTGACCTGAGAATCATAGATCCTTACCCATTGCCTTAACTCTCTCATTGGCTGAAGCAAAGCTTCCCCCATAGGAGTAAGCGAATATTCGACGATCGGGGGCACGACCGGTGTAATACGGCGCTGAACCAACCCATCCCTTTCCAGCTTTCGCACCGTCTGGGTCAGCATTTTTTTGGAAATGCCCTCGATTCTTCTTAATATTTCTCCATAACGAATACTTCCGTTTTCCAATGCATAGATGATTAGTGCTGTCCATTTATCGGAAATCAGCTCAAGAACTCTGCTGTAACCGCAACTTGCCAACGAAATATCGGGCTTTATTGTTTTTCCAGAAGATGACAAACGATCTCCCTCCTCTACCTGTGCACCTTAAAGTACCCAGGGAACAATAAAGTGCCTACTTATGTCATCTTAATTTATATATTATTGTATGTCTATATTCTGTTTAATTAGGAGGAAATGAACATGACGAATATTATTAAAGCCCGCCCTAAGCTGTATGTAATGGATAACGGCCGAATGAGCATGGACAAAAACTGGTTGATCGCCATGCATAGTCCGGCTACGCTCGGCAATCCTAACGCCCGGACGGAGTTTGTGGAATTTCCGATCTATACGGTATTGATTGAACACCCGGAAGGGAAAATTTTGTTCGATACGGCCTGCAACCCGAATTCGATGGGTATTGAAGGGCGCTGGTCCAAATCGACCCAGCATGCGTTCCCCTGGGTGGCGAGCGAGGAATGTTACCTGCATAACCGGCTAGAGCAGCTGAATGTTAGACCGGAGGACATCAAGTATGTGATTGCTTCGCATCTGCATCTGGATCATGCCGGATGTTTGGAAATGTTCACGAACGCTACGATTATCGTGCATGAGGATGAGTTGAACGGCGCGCTGCAGAGCTATGCCCGCAACGAAAAAGGAGGCGGCTATATTTGGGCTGACATCGATGCTTGGATCAAAAACCATCTGCAGTGGAAAACGGTCAAACGCAATGAAGATAACCTGGAGCTGGCCGAAGGCATCAAAATCTTGAACTTCGGAAGCGGCCATGCCTGGGGCATGTTAGGCCTTCACATTGAAATGCCGGAAACGGGTGGGATCATCCTCGCTTCCGACGCAATCTACACAGCGGAGAGCTACGGGCCTCCGGTCAGGCCGCCCGGTATTATATACGATTCGATAGGTTACCGGAACGCGGTTGAGAAAATTCGCACTCTGGCGACCCGAACGAACTCCCAAGTGTGGTTCGGGCATGATGCAAATCAATTCCAACAATTCCGCAAATCAACCGAAGGTTACTACGAATAAAGAGTTCGTAACCCTGCCCAACCATGTAGTTCTTGTCATTCAATTTGGGTAAGAACTTGCATGGTTAACCTAAAAAAGCCGCATAAAATGCGGCTCAGACCGTTGAGAAAGGCACGGCACTTAGTTAGAAATAAGGAAACCAAAGGGGTACTAGTTTGGGGGCAACCGTTTTTCCTAACGCGCACCTATCCCGGTACAGATCGTGGAACCGCACAACTTTGCATGAGGCAACCTGGCAGAAAAAAAACCTGCGAAAGTGCAGGCTTTTCCTCCGAAATTGGCTTGTTTTAGCGAAATTCCTGCAAAAGTGCAGGAATTTTCGCTGAAAGTGAACCTTAGCCCCCGTCCCCGCTGAAAAGCCTGCACAATTGCAGGAATTGTTCGTGGGCAGCGATCATGGACGCAAATTCATGTACTTTTGCAGGTTTTCTTCGTGCGCCGGGCTGATTGTGGGCTATCGCCTCTGACGTGCGGCTTTCACCTCTATTATTCCATCCATTGAAAATGAAAGCTTCCCTTTTGATCAAGCCGTTCGAAAGTATGCGCCCCAAAATAATCCCTTTGCGCTTGCAGCAAATTTGCCGGCAGTCTTTCTGAGCGGTAGCTGTCATAATAGGCTAAAGCCGAAGCAAACGCAGGAACCGGAATCCCCCTGGTTACGGCAATAGATACGACATTTCTCCAAGCTTCTTGATAGTTTTCAACGATCTCTCTGAAGTAATCGTCCAAAAACAGGTTTTTCAGAGCCGGGTCACGGTCGTAAGCATCCTTAATGTTTTGTAAAAACCGTGCGCGGATAATGCATCCGCCGCGGAAGATCATCGCAATGCCGCCATAGTTCAAGTTCCATTCGTACTCGTCGGAAGCGGCTCGCATTTGTGCAAAGCCTTGCGCATAGGAAGCTATTTTGCTTGCATATAACGCTTTTCGAACAGCCTCGATAAATTCCTTAGGATCACCGTCATAGCTGGAAACTGCAGGTCCGTTCAAACGCTTGCTTGCGGCTGTGCGTTCTTCTTTCATGGCGGAAATAAATCGCGCGAACACGGATTCAGTAATTATGGACAAAGGGACTCCCAGATCCAATGCGCTTTGACTTGTCCATTTCCCGGTTCCCTTTTGCCCTGCCGAATCCAGGATGACATCCACCATGGGTTTGCCTGTTTCAGGATCTGTTTTTGCGAAAATGTCGGCCGTTATTTCAATCAAATAACTGTCCAGTTCACCACGGTTCCACTCGGAGAAAATGTCATGCAGCTCGCTTGTATTCAGGTTCAATACATCCTTCAGCAATTGATACGCTTCGCCAATAAGCTGCATATCTCCGTATTCGATGCCGTTGTGGACCATTTTGACGTAATGGCCGGCGCCGTCTTCTCCGATATAGGTTGAGCAAGGATCGCCGTTAACTTTGGCCGATATGGCAGTCAAAATGGGCTCAACCAGCTCATAGGCGTCTTTTTGTCCTCCCGGCATAATCGCCGGACCCTTCAGCGCCCCTTCTTCACCGCCCGAAACACCTGCACCGATAAAGCGGAAGCCTTGAGCTTGCAGCTCTCTATTTCTTCTTTGCGTATCAGGGAAATAAGCGTTTCCGCCGTCGATTAGAATATCTCCCGGAGCCAGGTAAGGAACAAGCTGATTAATGGTATCGTCCGTCGGCTTGCCCGCTTTGACCATGATTAATATTTTACGGGGCGTCTCCAAAGACTGGACAAACTCTTCGACACTGAACGTGCCGACGAAGTTTTTCCCCTGCGCTTCCGCCAATAGTTCGTGCGTTTTTTCAGGTGAACGATTATACAAAGCAACCGAGAACCCTTTACTTTCTATATTTAAGGCCAGGTTTTTACCCATGACGGCTAATCCGACCACACCGATTTGCTGTTTTTTCATCGTAACGCCCTCCTGCTGTTCAAATCGAATTTGTTCGTGTCATTTCTCTGCAGATAAACGCTTCAGGAGTTCGGCTTGCTGCGCTTCATAACCAGGCTTGCCCAGCAGCGCAAACATATTGTTCTTGTACGCTTCCACGCCGGGCTGATCGAACGGATTCACCCCAAGCAGCAATCCGCTGATGCCGCATGCCTTCTCGAAAAAGTACACCATTTCGCCGTACGCATATTCATTGAGCTCATCCAGTTCAACAATCAGATTAGGGACGCCTCCGTCAACATGGGCAAGCCGCGTGCCTTGAGCCGCCTTTTTGTTCACTTCATCCATTGTCATGCCGGCGATAAAATTCAATCCGTCCAGATTGCTTTCGTCTTCTTGAATGATCAGCTCTACGCGCGGCTTTTTCACCGAAAGCACTGTCTCAATGAGGTCTCGCCGGCCCTCCTGGACGTATTGTCCCATGGAGTGCAGATCGGTCGTAAAATCGACGGACGCGGGATACAGCCCCTTCAGATCTTTCCCTTCGCTTTCGCCGAACAACTGTTTCCACCATTCGGAAACAAAATGCAAAGACGGTTCAAAGTTAACCAGCAGCTCGATCGTTTTTCCCTTGCGGTAAAGAGCATTGCGAACGGCTGCATACTGATAACTTTCATTGACGGCGAGATCAGCATTGTTATATTTCCGTGCAGCCGCGGCGGCTCCCGCCATCATTTGATCGATGTCGAGTCCGGCAGCGGCAATCGGCAGCAGCCCCACGGCTGTAAGCACCGAATAACGCCCGCCTACATCGTCGGGAATAACGAAGGTTTCATAGCCTTCTTCGTCGGCAAGTTTTTTTAATGCGCCCTTAGATGAATCGGTTGTAGCAAAAATACGTCTTTTGGCTCCGCTTTTCCCGTATTTCTTTTCCATATATTCACGCAGAATTCGAAAAGCGATAGCCGGTTCTGTCGTTGTGCCTGACTTGGAAATGACATTCAGGGAAATATCCTTACCCTCCAGCAGCTCCAATAGATGAGTAATGTACGTAGAACTGATGTTCTGGCCGGCAAAATACAACTGGGTTTTACCGTTCATCTGGTTATGAAACGTGTGGGACAGCGCTTCAATCGCAGATCTTGCCCCCAAGTATGAGCCGCCAATGCCGATGACAATCAAGGCATCGGAATGGCTGCGAATGCGCTGTGCGGCATGTTTGATTCTCGCGAACTCTTCTTGATCATATTGAAGCGGCAGATCGACCCAGCCCAGATAATCGGAACCGGGGCCTTTTTTTTCATGAAGCATATGGTGAGCCGCTTTTACAAAGTCACTGAAATAATCCACTTCATGCTGTCCGACAAAGGACAAGGCATTGGAATAATCAAATAAAATAGCCATCCGGAGCGTCTCCTTTAAACTCGTATTTCGTTGCCTTTTAATGTTGAGCCGCTTTTTTCCAATCAGCAGCGAATTTTTCCATCCCTTGATCCGTTAAAGGATGTTTGGATATTTGTTCGATAACTTGGAACGGAACCGTGGCAATATGCGCGCCTGCCATCGCTACGCGAGTTACGTGATCCGGATGACGAACGGATGCCGCGATAATTTGCGCGTCCAGGTTATGAATGCGGAACAGTTCGGCCACTTTGGACACCAGCAGCACGCCATCTTCAGAAATATCATCCAAACGGCCTAAAAACGGAGAAACATAAGTTGCCCCTGCACGCGCAGCCAGCAAAGCTTGGTTGACGGTAAAGATCAGCGTAACGTTTGTTTTCACGCCTTTTTTCGACAGGTAGCGGCATGCCTCAAGACCGGCCAACGTCATTGGAAGCTTGATCGTGATGTTCTTGTCTCCTCCGTTGATTTTGATCAGCTCTTCAGCTTGCGCGATCATATCTTCCGCCGTCTCGGCATCCGGAGTAACTTCAGCGGATACCGATTCGACTTCAGGAACAGCTTGCAAAATTTCAGCAATACGGTCTTCGAACTTCACGCCTTCTTTGGCAACCAAAGAAGGGTTTGTTGTCACGCCGGACAGAACGCCGATTTTATACGCCTTTTTAATATCCGCAAGGTTAGCAGTATCAATAAAAAATTTCATAGTTTTTTGCCTCCATTTTTTTAAATATTTATTAGTTTATTTACTAAGCAATTCTTTAGTCAACCGAATCACATTGCTTTTGGAGAAACCGAAGTATTCCATGACCTCATTGCCGGACCCTGAAGCGCCGAAGGTATCGATAGACAATATTTTTCCGTGTGGTCCCACGTATCGCTCCCAACCTAAAGAAATGCCGGCTTCAATCGCTAAGCGCTTCGAGACGGAAGCAGGAAGAACAGCCTCTTTGTATGCATCGGATTGGCGGTCAAACAGCTCCCAGCTCGGCATGGCGACGACGCGTACAGAGAGGTTTTCCCGCTCAAGCTCCGTTTTGGCGCTCACGGCCAGAGAAACTTCAGACCCGCTTCCGATCAGGATGACATCCGGCTTATTATTGGTTTCTATCAGGACGTAAGCTCCTTTGGTTACCTCTGCAACATTACCCTTGGTCGCTTCGTACACAGGAAGGTTTTGCCGGCTTAGCACAAGAGCTACCGGACCTTCCTGCTGCTGTAAGGCATACGCCCATGCACTCGCCGTTTCGTTCGCATCCGTTGGCCGAATGACGGTAAGTCCCGGAATGGTTCGCAGTGCAGCGAGGTGTTCGACGGGCTCATGAGTAGGACCATCTTCCCCAACGGCAATCGAATCATGGGTAAATACATAAATAACAGGCAGCTTTTGCAGAGCGGCCAAACGTATGGACGGCCGCAAATAATCGCTGAATACGAAGAAGGTGCTTACGAACGGTTTTACGCCGCCGTGTAAAGCCATGCCATTGCCGGCTGCGCCCATCGCATGCTCGCGAACGCCAAAATAAATGTTGCGTCCCGCATAGGATTGAACGGCAAATGCCGGCTCTCCGCTTATATCCGTCATCGTAGAATGCGATAAATCCGCGCTGCCTCCGAATATGGAAGGAACCGATTTGACGAAATGATTGATGGCCTCGCCGCTTGCCACGCGGGTTGAAATGGTTTTGGAGGAGTCGAACGTCACAATATTGGCCGGGTCAATCACGACAGAACCGCCGATGACCTGCTCAAGCTCCTTGCCCAGTTCAGGATACTGCGCTTGATAGGAAACTAACAACCGGTTCCACTCTGCTTCTTTTGCCTCGCCGTTAAGTTTAAGCTGATCAAAGTGGGCTTTGACTTCTTCCGGAACGGTAAACTCGTCCTCATACTGCCAGCCATACGCTTCCTTGGTCGCCTTTGCCTCTTCTTTGCCGAGCGGAGCACCGTGCGCTTTGTTCGTTCCTGCTACTTTTTTGCTGCCATAACCGATGATTGTCCGTATTTCGATAAGAGTCGGCTGCGAAAGGTTCCGCTTAGCCGCTTCAATCGCTTGAACAATTCGCGAAACATCGTTGCCGTCTTCGACCCTTAGATATTCCCATTGAGCCGATTCCGCTCTTTTTTGCATATTTTCCCCAAAGGACAGGTCAAGTTTCCCGTCCAGAGAAATATCATTGGAATCATACAATACGATTAATTTGCCCAGCTTCATATGTCCCGCCATGGACATCGCCTCGTAAGAGACGCCCTCCATCAAACATCCGTCTCCAACGAGCGCATACGTATAATGATCGATAACCGGAAAATGATCTTGATTGAATTTCGAGGCCAGGTGAGCTTCCGCCATCGCCATTCCGACAGCCATGGCAAGCCCTTGCCCCAATGGTCCTGTAGTAGCTTCTACACCATCCGTATGCCCGAATTCGGGGTGCCCCGGCGTTAGGCTGTTCAGTTTGCGAAACTGCTTCAAATCTTCAAGCGACACGTTATATCCTGACAAATGCAGGAGACTGTACAGCATCGCCGAACCGTGACCCGCAGATAGAATGAAGCGGTCGCGGTTGAACCACTTGGCGTTGCGGGGATTGTGATTTAACTGCTTGGACCAAAGCGCATACGCCATCGGTGCGGCTCCCATGGGCAGCCCCGGGTGACCTGAATTGGCACTGTTTATGGCATCGATGGACAAGGTACGGATCGTATCGATCGCCAACTGATCAATGGTTTGTGTGATAGGCATATTGTTCTCCTTTGCTCGCTTCTATTTCTTGTTCGGGCTTGGAATCAAACCACCAATGATAACCGTCTTTCGTGGGCAGATCATCGGATTCGGCAGGCCCGTATGTGCCCGCTGAATAAAGATGAAGCGGAACAAGATTTTCTTGGAACGCATCCAGGATCGGCTGCACCCATTTCCAAGACAATTCGACTTCATCCCAATGGGCAAAAAATGTGGGATCTCCGTGCAGAGCGTCGTAGATCAAGCTTTCATAAGCCTCGGGCATATCCTTGTGACTCTCGTGAAAGTCAATGTGAATGGGCTTGAACTCCCCTTTATGCTGAGGATCGCTCGCATTTAACTGCAGCGTGATGCCCTCGTTCGGACTGATCTCAAACACCAAAAGATTAGGAATCGGATGATCGTCATTTGTTGAAGAATGCTGATTTAACGGCTCTTTGAACTCGATAACGATTCGCGTCGATTTCTCCTTCATCCGCTTGCCCGTACGGATATAAAAAGGAACGTCCCGCCAAAAAGCGGTATCCAACTGCAGTTTTGCGGCAATAAACGTATCAGTCCTTGAAGTTTCAGGAATATTAAGTTCGGAAGTATAACCGACAACCGGCTTTCCTCCGATCGTTCCTGCTCCGTACTGCCCGCGAATAACGCTGGATACTACATCCTGCTTTTGCAGCGGCTCAAGGGATTCCACCACTTTTTTCTTTTTGAAGCGCACCTCTTCGAAGGTACTGTTCTTCGGCACTTGAATCGCCAGCATCATTAGCAATTGCAGCATATGGTTTTGAAACATGTCCCTTACAGCGCCCGCATGATCGTAATACCCCGCTCTTTCTTCAACACCGACCGTCTCGTTTGCCGTAATCTGCACGTTGGCAATATAACGATTGGTCCATAAAGCATAAAAGACCGGATTCGTCTGCTGCAGCACCCCAAGCTTCTGTACCATAGGCTTGCCCAGATAGTGATCAATGCGGAAAATTTCATCCTCCGTAAAAGCTTTGCTCAGCTGTTCATTCAACTTCCGGGCCGATTGCAAATCGCGGCCAAAAGGCTTTTCGATCATCAGACGCTTCCAGCCTTCGGTAGAACCAAGCCCGCTTTCCTGGATATTGGATGCTATCGTTTCAAAAAATTCAGGCCCAACGGATAAATAAAACATCCGATTTGACGGAATGTTCAATTCTTTCTCCCGCTGTTCAACCAGCTGCAGCAGTTTCTGATAATCCTCTTTGTGGCCTATATCCAAAACACTATAACGAAATGTGCTCAAGAAATTTTTCATTAAGGCACTATCGTTCGCCTCGCGTCTGGAAAAGTTGTGGAGAGATTGCTCGACACTTGCCTGAAAGGCTGAATCGGATAGCTCTCTTCGCCCAAGACCAATCACGGAGAATGATTGCGGCAGCTTTTGATCGGCAAATAAATTATACAAAGCAGGGTAAATTTTCCTTTTGGCTAAATCTCCTGTCGCCCCAAACAAAACAAACGTTACAGCCTCCATGTGTATCTCTCCTTCCAGTGTAGTCTCTTTGTAGTATGGTTTCTCTTTCTGAGTTCAACTATAATACGAATATGACCTATACAGGTAATTCATATATTTCACAGGAGCTATAGACCACATCTATGAACAATTATGAGCTGTACAAAGTTTTTTATTGGGCCGCGAAAACAGGCAGCCTATCTCAGGCCGCAAAATCCCTTTACCTTACTCAACCGAGCGTCAGCCACGCCATCATGCAGCTTGAAAAAAGCTTTGGCATCACCTTGTTTTACCGCAATTCCAAAGGTGTTGTTCTGACGCAAGAGGGCGCCATCCTCTACTCCTATATTGAGAAATCCCAGATACTCATTTCGCTGGCGGAAGAAAAAATGGTCGCTCTTAAAAATCTGGACAACGGCGAGCTGCGGATCGGAGGAAGCGACTCGCTGTTTAAGCATTATTTGCTTCCTTACCTGGAAGATTTTCATGAGGAGCATCCTAACGTCAGCCTTCGTCTGATTCACGGCACTACGCCGGAAATCATTTCTTTCTTAAAAGAAGGCCGAATTGATTTGGGCGTTGTCCGCATGCCTATCGTCGATGCCCAACTTGAAGTGAGGGAAGGTATTCAGCTGCAGGATTGCTTTGTCGCGGGGGCCCGTTATGCGGAGCTTAAAGACACGGTGTTGTCGCTTGAGATGCTGCTTCAGTACCCCGTCATCCTGTTCTCGCGCAATAGCCGGGCACGAATGGCCATTACGGAATTATTTCGAGGCTACGGCTACACACTCAACCCCGAAATCGAGGTCGGAAGCGTAGATCTTCTCATCGAGCTTGCCCGGAAAGGACTCGGAATCTCTTACGTTACTAGAGAATTTGTATCCAAAGAGCTGCAGGACGGCTCTCTTTTCGAGATCCAGTTGGACGTGAAGCTGCCGCCCTCTAAAGTGGGGATTATGATTATGCGAAACATGCCGCTTTCCAGTGCGGCGAGCGAGTTTATAGAGCGTATCAAATAGCTGGGGAAGAGATCGTGTGTCGGAATCATCGGCGGCCCTTTTGGACGATATGCCAAAAAAAAGACTATCCCAAAAGTCATCCTAGATGACGGGGATAGCCTCTTACGTTCGCTGCGGGCGACTCGCGACTCGCCTACTCGGTCACCGTACCGTAAATCAGCACCGGCGCCTGAGCCTCTGCCGTAATTCGTATGCTTCCATAAATTTTGTTAATAACCTCGTCTACTTGTTCCTCATTGGTATGAATGGTTACAAGCGACTCGCCGGCTTTTACGGAATCGCCGATTTTCTTGTTCAGCATCAAACCGACCGCCAGATCGATCACCGATTCTTTGGTCGCACGCCCCGCTCCCAGCAGCATCGCAGCCGTTCCGATTTCGTCGGCAATCATCTCCGCCACTACGCCGCCCTCTTTGGCCGGCACTTCAATGCGGTAGAGGGCCTGGGGCAGCTTTTCCGGCTGGTCCACTACGGAAGGGTCGCCTCCTTGCGCCGCGATGAATTCCTTGAATTTCTCCAGCGCCTTGCCGTTGCGGATCACTTCTCTCAATTTCCGCTCCGCTTCTTCAAGCGTCGCCGCTTTTTCGGCCAGGACCACCATCTGGCTGCCGAGCGCCATACACAGATCCTCCAAATCCTTCGGACCGTGGCCGCTCAGCGTATCGATCGCTTCCTTCACTTCCAATGAATTGCCGATTGCCTGGCCAAGCGGCTGGCTCATGTCGGAGATGACCGCCATCGTCTTGCGGCCGACGTTGTTGCCGATGCTGACCATGGCATGCGCCAGTTCTTTGGCAGCCTCGGCTGTTTTCATGAAAGCGCCCGCTCCGGTTTTCACGTCCAGTACGATGGCGTCAGAGCCGGCGGCGATTTTTTTGCTCATGATGGAGCTGGCGATAAGCGGGATAGAATTTACCGTGCCGGTCACATCACGCAGGGCGTACAGCTTTTTGTCTGCCGGCGTCAGGTTACCGGATTGACCGATGACGGCGATCTTCTGCTCGTTTACCTGCTGCACGAACTGCTCCTTCGTCATTTCCACGTGGAAGCCTTCAATGGCTTCCAGCTTGTCGATAGTGCCGCCCGTATGTCCGAGGCCGCGGCCTGACATTTTGGCAACCGGTATGTCTAATGCTGCAACAAGCGGCGCCAATACCAAAGTCGTCGTATCGCCAACGCCCCCGGTGGAATGCTTGTCGACCTTAATGCCTTCGATGGCGGATAAATCAATCGTATCGCCCGAATGCACCATCGCCATCGTCAAATCCGCACGTTCACGGTCGCTCATATCCCGGAAAAAAATCGCCATAGCCATTGCGCTGGCCTGATAATCGGGAATGTCCCCATTCGTATATCCGGTAACGAAAAATTGGATTTCCTCTGCTGTCAGCTCTTTACCGTCACGTTTCTTTTCAATCAGATCTACCATTCTCATTATTGAAACACTCCTGTTCGTAAAATGGATAAGTGCATGCTATGAATCGGCCAAGCGCAAAATTTCTTTTCCGCAACTGTGCCGCGTATCTCATTGCCCCGTCCAAGGTTATAGGAATAAGCCGGCAATGGTGGCAGACAGCACACTGACCATCGTAGCGCCGTACAGAAGCTTCAGACCAAAGCGTGCAACCAGATTCCCCTGCTTCTCGTGCAGGCCTTTAACCGCACCCGCTATGATGCCGATGGACGAAAAGTTGGCAAAAGAAACAAGGAACACCGAGACGATGCCCGTCGTACGGGCAGACAAACCGGTATGCTTGCCCAGGTCCAGCATAGCTACGAACTCGTTGGATACCATTTTGGTTGCCATAATGCTTCCGGCCTCCACCGCTTCCTTCCACGTCACACCCATAAGAAAGGCAAATGGAGCAAAAACGTAACCAAGCAGTTCCTGAAAAGAAATACCCATAATTCCTCTAAAAATGCCGTTGATCATCGCAATCAAAGCAACGAAGCCGATCAGCATCGCGGCGACGACGACGGCAACCTTGAAGCCGTCCATAATATATTCGCCGAGCATTTCGAAGAACGTCTGCTTCTCCTCCTGCACCTCAAGAATATCCTCCTCCGCCGGAACGGTGTACGGGTTCAAAATCGATGAAATGATAAAGCCGCCGAACAGGTTAAGCACCAGCGCGGTTACTACATATTCCGGCTTGATCATCTGCATGTACGCACCGACAATGGACATAGATACGGTCGACATGGCGGAGGCGCAAAGCGTGTACATCCTTTGCTTCGGCAGCAGGCCGATCTGCTTTTTCACCGAAATGAAAACTTCGGACTGTCCGAGAATCGCGGAGGCAACGGCATTGTACGATTCCAGCTTGCCCATCCCGTTGACCTTGCTCAGGGCAAGTCCAATATACCGAATAACGAACGGCAAAATTTTGGAATACTGCAGAATCCCGATCAACGCCGAAATAAATACGATAGGAAGCAAAACGTTCAAAAAGAACGGCGCCGAATTGGCGTTGGCTATACCTCCGAATACGAAATTCACACCCTCGGCGGCATAGGAAAGCAAAAAGCCGAATACCGACACGAATCCTTTGACCAGCGTCTCGCCTATGCTCGTGTTAAGCAGGGCGAACGCTAACAACGCCTGCAGCAAAACCATGACGATCAGCGGCCGGTAACGAATGTTGCGACGGTCACTGCTTGCTATATAAGTAAGGCCAAAGATGACCAGAATGCCCAAGATCGCAATCAGAAATTTCATGGTGTAGTGTCTCCTTTTTGCAAAATCTTGATGTTAAGCGCTTACATTCGATGCGGAAAGGATCAACCTTTACAGGTTCAATCCTCATCTTTCGCTGAATGAATTACTTGTCCATGTCCGTTGAACGAAAAAAGCCGGGCAGCAGTTGATCCATCGTCCATTCTGTCGTATTGCCGTGCAGATTCGTGAGGTAAATCCGGGTGTCAGGTGTGCTGAACTCCGCGATAACTTGCCTGCAAGCACCGCAAGGAGACACCGGCCCTACCGTATCGGCGACTACTGCAATCGCTTCGATGCTGCGGCAGCCTTCCGACACCGCTTTGAAAATCGCCGTGCGCTCTGCGCAATTGCTCAGGCCGTATGAAGCATTTTCCACATTGCAGCCGCGGTACACTTTGCCGTCTATTTGAACGGCTGCGCCTACTTGAAAATTTGAATACGGCACATAAGCCTGTTTTCGAGCCTCGATGGCTTCCTGAATGAGCAAGTCCTTCAGATCGGTTGTATCTTTCATATTGTTTCCTCCTTCGCGGCGAAATACTCCGAGTTTAATACGAAGCCGCCGACCGTCCGCCCTCCATAATTTTGACGCCGGAGCTAGCCCCGATCCGGGTTGCGCCGGCTGCTACCAATGCATCCAAGTCTTCCTTGCTGCGTATGCCGCCGGACGCTTTGATACCGATGTCGGAACCGACTGTTTTTCGCATCAGCGCTACATCTGCCGGAGTTGCTCCATGCGTAGAAAAACCTGTGGACGTCTTGACAAAATCCGCACCCGCCTGAACCGCCAACCGGCTTGCCGCCACCTTTTCTTCATCCGTAAGCAGGCTGGTTTCAATGATCACTTTCACGAGCGCTTTACCGGATGCGGCCTGCACAACCGCCCGAATATCATTCTCGACCAGCTCATGGTTCCCGTCCTTCAAAGCGCCGATGTTGATAACCATATCCACTTCCTGTGCACCGTTTGCGATCGCATCTTGCGTTTCAAACGCTTTAACGGCCGAAGTTGTCGCCCCGAGAGGGAAGCCGATGACGGTGCATACTTTTACATGGGTACCCGCAAGCGCTTTGGCCGCATGGGCCACCCAAGCCGGATTCACGCATATCGATGCAAATTCGTATTTTTTTGCTTCTTCGATCAGTTTGTTAACTTCCGCCAATGCTGCATCCGCTTTCAAAAGCGTGTGATCAATAAGTTTTGCAATATTCATGCTGACACTCCTCAATGATTAAAATGGGTTCGTTTGCTTCTTGTCTCCGAAAAAATATTCATCTTTTTTTGTAATTATGTTCAAATAAGTGAAAGAAAAGATTCCAAGCTGGTAAGAGCCGGTTGTTATTTATTGCTTTTCATTTACTTCTCATGGATGAAAAATACATTTTCACTCATTTTTAGTTTTCAAAGAACGAATTCTCTTTCTTGCCCACCCTGCACTTGCTCCCGGGCACAAAACGAGTATATCATAGGTTTGAAATTAATTTCAATATTGTAGTATCATATGTGCAAAATAGCGCGCCAGACTTTCGGAATCTAAGGCAACGTCTCAACGAATTCGAAGCTTGTCCAATCGTCGTTAGGCAAATAAAAAAACAGCCATTATCTGGCTGTTGGGAAACGACCCGCCAGAGCTGGCCGGTCGCACAAATTCGCCTCGTTGCGTGAAGAAAACCTGCAAAAGTGCAGTTTTTTGCAGGGTTGATACGCTAGCCACCAAAAATTCCTGCAATTGTGCAGGCTTTTCGCCGCGAACATGGGTGCAGATTCACATTCATCGAAAATTCCTGTACAATCGCAGGCTTTTCGTCAAAATGAGGTGCTTTCATGGAAAAAGCCTGCACTTTCGCAGGTTTTCTCCCTACCAAGCGTCTTGTGTCCCACCGTTTCAGCTCCGCAACCGTGTAGAAAGATCGGCTCTGCCCCCGGCCCCTCTCCTATCCGGCGTGTTCGCCCGGGTGCTTTCCGGAACGGGACAGCGAAGCGGCCAATCCGAGCAGCGTGGCGATCATCAGAGCGGCTAGCGCCCAGCGGTAACCCCGGACGATCAAGGCCAGATCGGGACGGGACAGGACGGCGTCCGCGCCCGAATACAGCACATTTTTCAATCTCGGCGGCAGCCCGATTCCAACGATCATCAGCGTAACGGCCGTGCTCAGCACTTGGCCCATATTGCTCAGCATGGAACGGAGCCCGTTGGCGACACCCCGCCGACTGCCGGGCACGGAGTTCATGATGTCAGTCGTATTCGGCGTCAGGAACAGCCCCGCCCCGCTCCCTACCAGCAGCATAGCCGCGGCGATAAGGCCATACGACAGCTCCGGTCCGATGGAGAGCAGCAGCAGGACCAGGCCTGCCATCGAGACGATTAGCCCGGTCGAAGCAAGCAGCTTGGTGCTGAAACGGCGGGTCAAAAAGCCCGCTATCGGCGATATGACGAGCATGCCGATAACCGTCGGCAGCACCCGCAAACCGGCTTCGAACGCGCTCATTTTGTAGGCGAACTGAAAAAACAGCGCAAAAAGAAGCACCACAGCGGAACGGGCAAACGAATTGAGAAAGTTAGCCACATTCGCCATCAGGAAGCTGCGGCTTTGAAGCAGACGCAAATCCAGGAGCGGAGAAGCGGCGCGGCGTTCCCGCCATATAAACAGCGGAGCAAAGACGGCAAACAGCGCCAGTCCGGCGACCACCGTGCCGCTTTTCCATCCCAGATCGCCGCTTTCGGAAAGCGCCATGACCAGACCGCCGAGCGCGATGAAGAGCAGCACGCCGCCAAGCCCGTCGATTCGTTCGCGGACAGGCCGGGCCGGAGCGGACCGCAAAATCCAAGTGCCCCACAGGACGGCGATGACGCCGATCGGCACATTGAACCAGAATACCCACCGCCAGCCCCAGCTTGCGGCAATGAGGCCGCCAACGACCGGCCCGAGCAGCTGCGCCGCGGAAGCCGTCAAAATATTGACGCCTAGTCCGGTACCGAGGCGGTTGGCGGGAAAGGCGTCGGTGATGAGCGCAGTCGTATTCACGACTACAAACGCCCCGCCCACCGCCTGCAAAACTCTAAGCGCAATCAATATAACGGCGTTGGGAGAAAAACCGCTCGCCAGACTAGCCAAGGTGAAGAGCGCCATCCCGCCGAGATACAGCTTTTTGCGGCCGAAAATATCGGAAATCTGACCGAAAACAAGGATCAGAATCGTATTGACCAGCATGAATGAAAGCAAAATCCAACTCGAAGTTAACGCGTCGGCATGAAAATGTTTGCTTACTTCAGGCAGCGCGACATTGAGGGAGCCGATGCTCACCACCACGAGAAAAGCTCCCAGGCTTGTAACCGTCAGCACCAGCCAAGGGTAAAGTCCGCTCTTTTCGCCAGGTTCGTCTGCCGGCCGCGGCTCCCCGGAACGGACAACAGGGTCGTCGTTCATCGCTACTCACCAGTTGTCTGCAAAATTTGCTCCGTCGTGCGGATGCGGCCAATACGCGGAAAAATAAATTGCCGGACATAATCGTGCTCAGCTTCGGAAATACCCGAAATAGCGTCGATGGCGAAAACCAGCTGGTAGCCATGCTGGAACGCTTCCCGCGCCGTCGTGTCGACGCCGATTCCGCTGGCGACGCCGCACAGCACAATCGTTTCGATCTTCCGGCGGCGCAGCTGCAAATCCAGCTCCGTGCCGTGGAATGCGCCCCACTGTTTCTTCGTAATAAAACAATCGCTCTCCTTCACGCCGATTTCGGGCACGATCTCGTCCCAGCCGTCGGGTCTGACCGGCTGCGGCTGCTCCTGATCCAGCTTGGGCCTCAGCATATCTTTGCCGTCCTTGCTCGATACCCGCACAATTCCGACAAAAGCGCCTTTTTCCCGAAAAGCTTGAACCAGCGCAGCCGCCCGACTCACGACCTGTTCGCCGGTGTATGGCGCCAAATTGTACCCGACAATACCTTTTTGCAAATCGATGACAACCAGAGCAGCCGTCTCCCAATTGAACAATGATTCCATGTTCCAACACTCCTCCCAATTCGTTTAGCCATCATGACCGCAAGTCTCGTTAACTAAACTATAGGTCATTATTGACTTAATGTTTATTATTATGTACTATGAGTCATAACGTGTCAAGACATGTGAAGGAGTGAATGATCATGAGCATGACGAAACAGGAGATCACCCGGTCGGCGGCCAAACTTTTTTCCTTGCGCGGCTTCACTGCCGTCTCGATTCAGGATATAGCTGATGACTGCCGGATTGCCAAAGGGTCCGTGTACAAATATTTTCCGTCCAAGGAAGACCTATTTAACGAGATTATCGAGCAATTCCTGAACCGGTATTTCGATGAAGTCGAGCGGATCAAGCGGCTGCCGGGTCTTTCCCCAAAGGAGCATTTTCTGAAGCAGGTGATTTTTCGCTTGCAGTATTTTATGGAGCACAAGCACATTCTCGCAGAATATAACATGTCGGTTCGCCAGGACGATAAATTCATCCCGCTTCGGGTACAGACGAGAGGACGGATGTTGACCTGGCACAAGGAATGTCTGCTGCGCGCCTACGGTCCGGACATCGAACCGTACGTATGGGATCTGGTATTTGTTTATAAGGCGCTGTTGAAGGAATTTTTGAATTGGGTGACGTATGAGCGGGAGCTGTTGTCGATGGAGGAGACGGCCGCATTCATCATCGAGAGGCTGGATGGAATGACCGCGCAAATGATCGCCGCAGGCAAAAAGCCGCTGTTATCCGCCTCGTCGTTTATGCAGTACACCCATTATGGAACGATGAATGATCAACAGCCGCCAACAACCGGCGTTCTGCTGGACAGGCTTGCCGCCGCGGTCATGGAACTGCCGACGGGCGAAGCCGAGCGAGGGGAACTGCTCGAACTGATCCGCCTGCTGCGCGAAGAAACCGCCAAAGAACAGCCGAACGGACCGCTCATCCAGGCCCTTCTCGCCTATCTGGAACGTGAAGTCGAGCTGAAAAGCTTAACCGCACAATTTAAAAACATGATCGCACCGTAACCGGTGTCATCGGACGAATACAAAAAGAAGGCCTTGCGGTTGGCAAGACCTTCTTTATTATGATTTTCAACTTCCGGATAGATTCAGATTGACTTTCATTAGAGAGGCGATCTTTTGCTCATCCGCATTTGGTATCCGTTCCAGTTGACTGATAACCAGCTCCTGCCGTTGTAACGAATGGTTTTGGCTTAACTTTGCTTTCCCCTCCATGCTGCTGATTTTTATTTTGAATCCTTGAACCCCCTTATTCATACCGGCGAGAAACTCAGCGTCCACATCTTGCAATTTGTATGAGCTGTCAGGAGCTTCATATTTCAATACCAAGTCGCGCAAGGAAGCCATTAACTCGGCCTCGTCCTTCACAAGTTCGACTTCTCCGTAGACATGAACGGTCACATAATTCCATGTCGGCACGGCTTTATTCGTCTCATACCAAGAGGGAGAAATATAACAATGAGGACCGTGAAAAACGGCCAAAACGGTTTGATTCTCCATATCTTTCCACTGAGGATTCGGGCGGGCAAAATGGCCATATAAATACTTGTTCTCCTCGTCCAACATTAACGGTAAATGAGTTGCGAACGGCATTCCATCGTGCTGAGAAAACAGAGTGGCGAAACTATGTTCTTTTATTATGTGATGAACGATTGATGCATCTGTAATTTGAAAATGCGACGGAATATACATAATTTTTTTCTCCCCTACGCCAAGAGTTATTTATAGTTATTATGATAAACAGGCTAATGGTAGAGGAAAAGTGCCAATTTCTTTGATTATTAATGGACCAATTCTACTGTGACGGGTTAAAAGGACTGGAGGAGCACAGCACAGCCCTCTTCGTCAATCCATGCCTCTCCTACACGGATTGCGGAGCTGAAGTGAGAGTGTAACAAAAAAAACCTGCGATTGTGCAGGTTTCTTCCATAAAAATCGTTCGTTTTGGCGAAAAACCTGCAATAGTACAGGAATTTTCGATGAAAATGAATCTAAGCCCATGTTCACGGCGAAAAGCCTGCACATTTGCAGGAATTTGTCGCGGCCAGCGTATCCATCGAGTAAAAACTGTACTTTTGCAGGTTTTTTCCGCGCAATCAGGAGGGTGCCTTAAAACCCGGCACGCAGGGCATCCTGATTAGCCTCCCTTTGGCGCGATTCATTTTCGGTCAGGCTTGTTTATGAATGAAAGTCTTGCCCGGAACGAACTTCTTTGACATAGCCCGCGCGAATGACAAAATCGCCGAAATGCTCGTTTCCACGCCGTTCCTTCGCATATTGAGCGATAATCGGCCGCAGCGATTCCAGGATCTCCGCTTCGCCAATGTTTTCCTTGTACAGCTTGTTCAGCCGGTTACCGGAATGGCCGCCACCCAAATACATGTTGTATTTGCCGGGCGCCTTGCCGATGAACGCGATTTCCGCCAGCATCGGGCGGGCGCATCCATTCGGACAGCCGGTCATGCGAATGACGATCTCCTTGTCCTGCAATCCGGCCTCCTGCAGCATAGGTTCGATCTTATTCAACAGATCCGGGAGGTAGCGCTCCGACTCGGCCATCGCCAACCCGCAAGTCGGAAGAGCGACGCAGGCCATGGAATTTCTCCGCAATGCCGAGTAATTGTGTCCGTCGGTGAGCCCGTAATCCTTGATCAGTTCTTCAATCTTTTTCTTTTTCTGTTTGCTTACGTTCCCGATAACCAGGTTCTGGTTTGGAGTAAGCCTGAAATCCCCAGTGTGAACCTTGGCAATTTCCCTTAATCCCGTCATCAAAAGGTAATTGTCGTCGTCTTTGACCCGTCCGTTTTGGATAAACAAGGTGAAATGCCAGTTTCCGTCATTCCCTTTCACCCAACCATACCGGTCCCCATTATGATCAAAATGGTACGGACGCGCTTCCTCCAGTTTCCAGCCCAGGCGAGCGGTAAGTTCTTCAATGAACCAATCGATACCGCGGTCGTCGATCGTGTATTTAAAACGGGCATGCTTGCGCACCGAGCGGTCGCCATAATCCCGTTGAATCGTAACCGTCTTCTCCGCCAAGTCAATCATTTGTTCAGGCTTGATGAATCCGATGACTTGCGCGACCTGCGGGTACGTCAGCGGATCGCCGTGGCTCATCCCCATCCCGCCGCCTACCGAAACGTTGAAGCCCTTCAGACGTCCTTCTTCTACGATCGCGATGAATCCAAGATCTTGCGAGAATACGTCTACGTCGTTGGAAGGCGGTACAGCCATGCCTATTTTAAACTTGCGCGGCAAATAAACGGGCCCATAGATCGGCTCTTGCTCTACTCCGTCCCGGCTGTCCACCACTTTTTCGCCGTCAAGCCAAATTTCGTGATAGGCTTTGGTCCGCGGATCAAGATGATCGCTGACACGGCGGGCCCACTCGTACACTTCGGAATGAACGTCCGACTGGTACGGATTCGGGTTGCACATCACATTGCGGTTTACGTCGCCGCAAGCGGCCAACGTGCTTAGCATCGCATCGTTTACTTCCCGAATCGTCTGCTTCATGTTCCACTTGATTACGCCATGAAGCTGAAAAGATTGACGGGTCGTCAGGCGGATCGTTCCGCCGGAATATTTCCGTGCGACCCGGTCCATCATCAGCCACTGCTCTGGCGTGACAATCCCGCCGGCGGCGCGTACGCGGAGCATGAATTGATAAGCCGGCTCCAGCTTCTGCTTTTGCCGTTCATTTCGCAGATCCCTGTCGTCCTGCATGTAGCTTCCGTGGAATTTCATCAACCGGTTGTCATCCTCGGGAATGGACCCGGTGATGCGATCCTCAAGCGTCTCTTCTAGGCTGCCGCGCAAGTAATTGCTTCTGATTTTGATATGTTCTACGTCGCTATGCGGCGCACTGTTCGCTGAAAGTAAATTATTTTCTGACATATTGCCCTCACTCCTCTTGCGATCTTTGGGATGCGAAACTTAATATACATCCCGTTGATAACGTTTTTGCTGCTGCATCCGGGTCAAATATTCCGCAGCTTCTTCCGCGCTGAAACCGCCCTCTTGTTCAATGATCGTTGCCAAAGCTGCATGGACATCGTGCGCCATTTTCTTTTCGTCGCCGCAAACGTAGACGCATGCCCCTTCCTGAAGCCATTTATAAAGCTCAGTGCTCTTTTCAAGCATTCTGTGCTGCACGTAAACTTTTTGGTCGGTATCGCGGGAGAACGCGACGTCCATGTGCGTCAACACGCCGTTTTTGAGCCATTTTTGCCATTCGATCTGATACAGAAAATCTGTGGAGAAATGCTGATCGCCGTAGAAAAGCCATGTTTTCCCTTCGGCTCCGCTCTCTTCCCGTTCGCCTAAAAAAGCTCTGAACGGAGCAACGCCGGTTCCGGGTCCGATCATAATGACCGGCGTTTCCGGATTGTCAGGCAGCTTGAAATTCGGGTTGTTTTGAATATAAACCGGCAGCGTATCGCCAGACTTGATGCGTTCCGCGAGCTGCACGGAGCACACCCCGTAACGCTCTCTTCCGCGCAAATCGTAACGTACCGTGCGCACCGTAACGTGAACCTCGCCGGGGAAAGCTTTGGAGCTGCTTGCGATCGAATAAAGCCGGGCAGGCATTTTTCGCAGGATCGATACGAATTCGCCGGCGGATACGCCCTTAAAGGAGTAATCTTGAACCAGATCCAAGAGATCCCGTCCGGCAAGATACGATTTAAGATCCTGCTCACGTCCTGCAGCCAGCAGTTCTTGCAGCCCATTATCCGGACTAAGTTTCGAAGCTTGCTCAAGCAGCGGCTTCGTCAGTACGGTAATTTCATAATTACGAAGCAGCGCCTCTTGCAGCGGACGCTTTTCGCCATTTTTATTTATGGCAACGGGCTCGTTGGCGCTCCACCCCATAGCTTCGATGAATTCGTCTACAAGACGAGGGTGATTTTCCGGATAAATGCCCAAGCAGTCGCCCGGTTCATATTGAAGATCGGACCCCTCCAGCGAGATCTCGATATGGCGAGTTTCACGATCCGAACCGCGGCCGTTCAGGTTCAAATTTTCAAGAACTTCGGCTTGAAACGGGTTCGTTCTGGAGTATTGCGATTCGCCCCCGCTTTCAACCGCCGCCGCTCCCGCTCCGCTTGCAACGACTGAGGCTGCTGAAGCTTCGCTTAAAGAGCTTACAACTTGATTCATCCACTCCGCGGCAGGCTCATCGAAATCCACGTCGCAATCGACGCGCTGCGTAAGCCGCTTGCCGCCCAGTTCTTCCAGCTTTTTGTCAAAATCTTTGCCTGTTTGGCAGAAAAACTCGTAAGACGTATCTCCGAGCGAGAGTACGGAAAAGCGCAGATCCTCCAGCTGCGGCGCTCTTTTGCTATGAAGGAATTCATAGAATGAAATCGCATTATCCGGCGGCTCTCCTTCCCCGTGGGTGCTCACGAGAATAAGCAGGTTTTTGAGCTTTTTCAAATTATTCGGTTTGAAGTCTGCCATTGAGGAGAGCGCCACCTGAAATCCGAGCTCTTCCAGCTTCTTGGACACCTTTTTGGCTAGCCCCTGGGACTTGCCGGTCTGTGATCCGAAGAGTACGGTCACTTCTTTGGGAATCGCCGGGGCACTCGCTGCCGGAGCCGCTGCAGCTGCCGAAGGCGCCGCGCCGGATACCGCTGCAGATGCCGATCCTTGAAGAGCCGCGAAATAACCGGTCAGCCAGATTCGCTGGGTTTCCGTTAGCGTAGAAAGCAGACGATTTAGCAATTCTACCTGTTCCTGATTAAAGGGACTGTTCATGACTTGAAGTTCCAAAAAATATCCACCTCTCATAACATGCAAAAAATGATGAATTCCTAGTATGCGTATCAGCTTTTAATTTACTCTCTTGAACCTATCACAGGTAGAGCAGCGGGTCAATTAGAATGATCTTATATAATTTATCAATAATATTGATAAAAGGATCAAACGCTTGCGGAGACCCCATCATTTGGGTTCGTCCGCCTGGCTACTGACAGGATGGGGGATGTTCGGCGCATGTACACTGGCGTGCTCGATCTCGAATCAGGCTGCGTCGGGTGGATGCTGTAACCGGTTGCAGTCCCTTCTGCGCTATTCTGTTTGATTTTTTGCATACAAAAGTCATTTTTCCCGCTCAAGGAACGATTCTGTTCGATTTTTCATGCCTATTTTTCGATTTTACGAAATCAGTACAATTTCTGTATGAAATTTCAAGCAGATTTCCACAATTCGCAAGTGGTAGCGGTTTCCAGTCCGGCTCCCAACTTATTATTCGAGTTCAAGGGATGAGTACATTTAGATCGTCGAACAACAACCATACGGCAGGATCGATCAAGCTTGTTCGTATAGCTGCCGGCGGCTGTCGTAGGCATCCATTTCGCTTGAAACTGCAAAGCGGCTATGTCAGCGGCGTTGCGATGCGTTCAAGCATACGGTCCCCGTATACTTCCGCCATGCGAAGATCCGGCAGATGAATATAGCCGATGTAGCAGCCGCAGCTTTTCATCCTGCACGTCTGCGGGCCGGACAATCGTTCCAGGCCGTCCCGGTACAGATGGCCGATCACCTGGCGGTCCTGATAACATCGTTTCACCAAGCCGGAGCCCTGCACATAAAATACCGACTCCCCTGCCGCACAGCGCCTGCCGGCGCTCTCGTAATCGATTAGATTGCGTTCGAAGTGCGGATCGATCCCGCGCAAAAATGCGCGGTCGGCTTCGGTATAATAGCCGCTTTTATCCTTAAAAGCGTTGACCCACACATACACGTCATCCGGCAAAGCCCGGCGCAGCGAGGCAATCGCCTCAAAGGCCGTTTTTACCCCGACAGTCCCGACGCTGAACGGTATGCCGCGGCCATGCAGCTCGCCGCACTGCGCCAGGAAAGCCGATTCGCCCGTCTGTCCCGGATGGTAAGTGGCCCAGAAGGCCGCTTTGTGCGGATTCAGCTCCGCCGTCCATGCCAAAATGGCCGACAGATTCGTCTGGATCACCACTTTATCGACATGCTCCATATGCGACAGCTCCGTGATCGCCTTCCTGTACCAGCGGTGGATCAAACCCTCGCCGTACGGGTTGAAAAACACCGACAGCCGGTGCCCCTCACGCGCTTGCCGGCGCACCCAGTCCACAAACACGTCCACTTGCATCCGGTCCTTGGCAAGCGTCTCGGCGCTATCCTTGTTTTTGCTGAACGGGCAGTACGGGCAATCGTAATTGCAGGAGGACAGGCTGCCCCGGTAGTATAACGTCGCCTTCATGTGAACACGTACCCTTCCATCCGCTCGCGTACCTCTGGTGAAATAAGCCAATCTCCGATCGCGTCGGAATATGCCAAACCTTCATCAGTCAACCGAAGCACCCCTTCCGACAGCACAGCCCACTCCGTTCTCAGCAGCACATCCAGCTCCGGAAAATCGCCAAGCGGATCGCTTGCGAACCGCGCTTTGTAGGAGTGAAGCGGCAAGCCTTCACGATGCAAAATCGCTTTTAAAATGAAGCGCCGCTTCTGCTCCCGTTCGCCAAGAACAATGCCGTAATCCGCAAAATCGTACCGCGCGGCGGCAACGTAATCGGCAATGATGCTCTCCGTCGCCTGCCGGCTGACGCCGTAGCGGGACGAGTAGTGAACGCGCCGGGTGTACGAACGGGCCCCGCAGCCCAACCCGACCATGCCTTCCTCCTGGCAGCCGTAGGGAAGCGGATGTTTGCGGGAGCCCGCCCGCTCCTTGGCGAACCTGCGCATCGAATACTGCGTATACCCTTCGGCCAGCAAACGTTCGCGCGCGGCGGCATAGCAGTCCATGCGCACGTCGTCGCCGCTCAACCGGCGGTCCCCCGGCTTCACAATCGTGTGCTCCCGGGTGTACAGCGGATAAATAAAAATTTCCTCCGGTTCAAAAGATAGCGTCCGCTCCAGCGAATACAACCATGATCGAACCGTCTGTCCGGGCAGGCCGTAAATCAAATCCAGATTCAATATCGGAAAATCGTACCGCTTCAACACATCCAGCGCCCGCTCCGCCTCCAGCGGATTTTGCGGACGGTAAATCGCGGCGGTTTCCTTTTCGACAAAGCTTTGGATGCCCATGCTGATCCTATCCACTTGCCGCTCGCGAAGAATGCCCAGCCTCTCCGGCGTCACCGTCTCGGGAGACGCTTCGACGGAGATGGACGCCTGCGCCGCATCCAGTCCCATCACCTCTTCGGCGATGCCGAACAGCCGTTCCAAAAGCGCAGGCTCAAGCAGCGTAGGCGTTCCGCCGCCGATGGCAAAACGCGCAAACGGCTTGCGGCTCACATAGGGCGCCCACTGCCTCGCCTGCCGCTCAAGCGCGTCCACATATTGCCGGTGCGCATCCGTACGCTTGTCCGGCAGTGTAAATAAATTGCAGAAGCCGCACCGGGCGCCGCAAAACGGAATGTGCATGTACAGGAAAAAAGTTTCCGCCTCTTCGTCCCGCCACAGCTCTTCCAAAGACAGCTCTGGCGTCAGCTCGCGGTAAGCCGTTTTGTGCGGATAAGAATACAAATACGAGCGGTACGGAT
This sequence comes from Paenibacillus sp. sgz302164, assembly GCF_056120505.1. Lineage (NCBI taxonomy): Bacteria > Bacillati > Bacillota > Bacilli > Caryophanales > Paenibacillaceae > Paenibacillus > Paenibacillus sp. sgz302164. Next base: position 95,497 of record NZ_JBVYOL010000012.1, read on the forward strand.
CTGCTTGCATGCGCTCTTTCCAACGAGCATCGTCAGGATCGGGCATACGGGAATTTGGCACCTGTAACCACATCCTTTCCATATAAATCTACAAAATAAATTCGCGGTAAGGCACGGTCCAGACGACCTCATGAGCCAGCCGGTGCCCTTCGTATCCATCTTCTCCATAAGCCGTTCCGTGATCGGAGAACGCAAGACACAAAACCGGGCGCTTGCGGGCGCTCATCGCCGTGAACAAACGGCCGAGCTGCCCGTCGACATAGCGCAGCGCCGCACGCTGCGTCTCCACCGAATCTTTCCGGGCGCCCGGCACATAATAATGGTTCGGTCCATGAATGGCCGAAACGTTCAAAAACAAAAACAACCGCTCATCCTCGGAAATTCCGCTGAGCAGCTTTATCGCATGGTTGACCTGGTGCTCGGTGGAGCGCGGATTGGTCACTCCGAATGTCATGCGCCAGTAGCTGTGCTGAAAATATCCCGGCAGCACGCGCGCCAAAGGCACTTTCTTCGTGAAAAAGATGACGCCGCCTATGCAGACGGTCGTGTAGCCTTCGGCCGCCAGCCCGGACACGATGTCCGGTGCATCGAACAGCCATGTGCGAGGATGTGTCTTCAGTCCGGTATGCTTGGAATGAAACAGCCGGATGTGCTCGGCTTTGTTCGTGGTGGCGGGAGTCGGCAAAAATCCGCCAAAAAAAGCGTGATGCGCCGCATAAGTGAAGCTGCCCGGCGTATGCCTCTTCTCCCAATGCCCGCCGCCGCACAAATTCGGGCAGTTTGCCTCCTCCAGCACCGCGGCATCGTAGCGCAGCGTATCCAGCGTAATCATCAGGATGTCGTGGCTGCCCACAATCCGGTTCATATCCATCAAGTCGTTGTCACCTTCCTGTTTTGAACCGCTTCATTCTCGATCGAAACAGCCGTCAGCCGCTTCAGTTCCCAAGTGTATGTATCATAGCCCTTGTGCAGCACGCGGTATAACAGATCGCCGAACGGATTCACATCCGCCACAAAAGGCGTCAGCGTGCCGCTGCGCAGCAGAACGTCGATCCCCGCCACCCGGGAATGCGGGAACGCGAACAACGCCCGCTCCGCGCATTCCCGCACAGCTTGCTGCACATCGGCCGAGAGTCCGATCTCGTCAAGCCCCATCCGCTCGCTCCGCAAATGCAGATTGGTGATCGGCGTACGGCTCACCCGCGCTACGCTGTGGCAAGCCTCGCCTGCGACCACCAACTGCCGGATGTCGAACGCCCGTCCCCCGACGGAAGCTTTCGCGATCCACTGCTCGACATGCGCTCCGTGCTGAAGCAGCCAGTTCAGCACCTGTCTTATCGTTGCCGGATCGCTGTAGCGGCGCGGCTTGACGGCGTTATAATAGACGGGCGGCGTGGCGATATAATTTTCCACGCCGATCGTGGTAACGGCAAGCTCTTCGCCGGTCCGCGGATTGAGCTGGTAAGCCACCACGCCGCAGGCGCCTGAACCGGCGGCCAGCTTCACGAATACGCGGTGCATCCGCCCCTCCAGCATCTCAGCCCGCAGCGCCTCGTAATCGGCAAGCGCCTCTGCGGGCGCAAGCAGCCGTGGCACGGGGACGCCGGCTTCCGTCAGCGTCCGGTGAGTCTGCCGCTTGTCGAACATGCCTGCGATATCGGCAGGCGCATTCAACCAGCGGGGCGCAGACCACAGCTCCTGCGCCTCGCGCTCAAGCCGGGCGAGCAGCCGTCCGAAGCCGCGAAACCATTGCGAGGGATGATAGATGCGCCCCCGCTGCTCTTTGATCGCCAGCGCGGCTTTCATCGAGACGGGCTGGCGATCGGGTCTGCCGCCGAAGGGCAGCAGGCGGTCATCACGCCATTCCGCCCTGGCATCCGGCGCCCCCAGCGCGATGATTTCGCGCTCCACCTCGAAATGCTCGCCGGGCGCATCGATGCGCAGCAGCGGGGAGCTGTCCCCTTGCCGGGCGGACTGCTCCGCAGCTTTGGCAAGCGCATGCTCTCCCCGCAGCAGCTCCAGATACGATACAACGTGCGCAGGCGGAAGCCCGAGTTTTTGCCGGGCTTCCTGCAATCCCGCCGTTCGCCGGTTATCCGGATTGCCGATTACGATCATCGGCTCCATGGCTATTCCGTTAAGGACGGATAACGGTAATCGTCATCAGACGCATCCTGGACGTCGCTAATATCGACATTCAATCCGGATTGCTTCCAGCGCTCCATCATTTCTTCGGACATATAATGGTAGCTTAAATCAAGAAATTGCAGCTTTTTCACCCGCTCGCTGTTCAGCAGTGCCTCCGCCCCGGCATCCGACAGCGTTCCCTGCGATAAATCCAGCGTGTGCAATTGGTCTAGAATCGGAGACTCGGCGAGTGCGATCGCAATCTCATCCTGAATTTCGCTGTCTTTTAAGCCTAAATAAGTCAGTTCAGGGAATTTGCCCGGCTGAGCCACCTGCAGTACATCCTCCAGGTTCCCGTCGAATCCGTACCCTTCCACGCCGAGATACAGCTCCAGCTTTTTCAGCTGAGGAAAATGGCCCCCCGCGATGCTGTCAAGCACATTTTTGCCGAGGCCGCCGCAAATAATGACCAGTTCTTCCAGCTTCTCGTGGCTGGCCGGGGTCAGCTCCAGCTCCGTACTTCCTTTAATGATCAGCGAGCGAAGCTCCGGATAAGCGGTTAACAGCGGCGCCACATTGGATTGCCTGATCCAGGACACTTCGCATTCGTCAAACTCCATATCGCCGATAAACAGCTTGCGCAGCTTCGGAAAGCTGTCCTTTAACCGGACAAGCGTCTCCACGACAGAAGCGGAATCGTTCTCGTAAGAGCCGCCCCAATCGCCGATAATTAAGCTTTCCAGCTCTTTGCTTTGCGGGCCCTCCGCCAATTGTTCAATCAATTGCGTTATTTTCACGCCATCTTCATAATCGTCATAGCCAATAACCAGCTTAGTTTCGGACATATGTATTCCTCTCCATTCGAATGAAATCGATATGTTTGATTGTATAATGACGAATCAAATCGCGCAATCGTTCAAACCTTTGTCCATATGCACCGTTTCATAGGAATCAAATGACTCCAGACGCAGCACAAATCCCTGCTTCTCCCAAAAACGCACCGCCCCAGGCAAAAAACGATGCGTGTGCAGGTACATGGTCTCATACCCTTTGACGCGGGCGAGCTGGAGCACTTCCCTTACTAATTCGGAGCCCAGCCCTTGGTGTCTCAGCTCCGGTTTCACGTAGCATTTCACCAATTCCGCCGTCTTCCGGGATGAATAACGGCCTTTCATGTCTTGAATGCGATCGTCATAACGCAAAAATGCCGCTGTTGCGGCAATCGCACCGTCTTTATCGAAAGCCGCGAGAAATGCAGCCTTCTCCGACCGGTCATATACGTTTTGAAAATCCGCCAAATCGGACGGCAGCGTATAGGGATCCAGCATGGGAAAAACTTCTCTGCGGATCCTCATAGCGAAATCCACCGCCGCAGCCGCCTCCTCCAATTCGATTTCCCTGATTTCGTAATCTTTTAACAGCAAGTTCATTCGGCTCCCCTCCGGTTCATGCAAATATCGATTGGAACAACAAACGTGTATAAGGATGTTTAAAATGCGAGTCGTCCCAATCCGTGAATGTCTCCACAATTTCTCCCTGATACATGACAGCAACCCGGTCGCAGAATGATTGGGCGGAAATAAGATCATGCGTAATAAACAAATAAGATAATTGTGATTGCTTTTGCACGCGTTTTAACATTTGCAGCATGGAAGTTTGCGACGACGGGTCCAGGCTTGCGACGGATTCGTCAAAAATGATCGTTTCGGGCCGTACGGCCAACGCTCTGGCGATACAAACGCGCTGCTTCTGTCCGCCGCTTAATTGATGCGGATGCTTGGATAAATACGAGTCATCGAGATCGACGAGCTTTAATAGGTCTGAGCACCGCTCTTGAACATTTGCTTTTTCTTCCGGAAAATAATTGCAGATCGGTTCTTCCAAAATTTCACTCACCGTCATGCCCGGATGCAAAGAGGAAGACGAATCCTGCAGCACCAGTTGAATACGCCTGTAAATATCGAGATCGTTCGTCCGTTTGCCGGAAATCGGCTGCCCGTCAAGCAGGATTTGCCCCGAAGATACCGGCTCCAGCCGCATGATCAATTTGGCGAGCGTGCTTTTGCCGCTGCCGCTTTCCCCGATTAAACCTAGGCATTCTTCCTTATGCAAAATCAAGTCAACCTGCTTCACCGCCTGGACGCCGGTTGTCTGTGCCTTAAAGCGCGATCGATGCCTTGTTCTAATCGGATATGACTTTGTCACCTGCCGCAATTCCAGCTTGATCATTGAAGGATTCCTTCCGGTTTCATTTGGATAACGCGATCTGAAATCCGCCTCACGCTTTGCCTGTCATGCGAAATCAGCAGGATGGTCAGCGCGTAATCGTCTCTCAACTGTTTGAACAAGGTCAACACCTTGTCCCTGTTGATCGCATCAAGGGCCGTTGTCGGTTCGTCGGCAATCAATAGTTTAGGCCTCAAACTTAACATCATGGCCACCAGCACCCTTTGACACATCCCCCCGCTCAATTCAAAAGGATAGGCGGATAAAATATGCTTCGGGTCCGAAAAGCCGACTTGGCTCAGAAGCTCGCACAGGTAAGGTTCGATATCTTTTTTTAAGTACGTTTTCCTGTGCCGCAAAGTTTCCGTCATCTGTTTTTTTACCGTCAGGATCGGATTCAGCCCGTTCAACGAGTGTTGGATCAGCAGGGCAATTTCTTCCCGGCGGAGCTTTTGCCATCCTCGGTCATCGTTGCCGGCGATATTTTGACCGTTATACATCATCTGGCCCCTCGTTACTTTCAATTCCGGTTCCAACAACCCGACGATCGCGTGTGCAGTTAAACTTTTGCCGCACCCGCTCGGCCCTGTAAGCGCGACAATTTCACCCGGATATAATTGAAACGATACTTCCCGGACAAGCGGTTTTGGCGGATCGGATGCCATTTGTGAAATCGTTAACTTCTCGACACTTAACAAAGATTTCCGGTTCGCTGTCACGCTGCACCTCTTTCGGAACGGTCTCCCATAAGCTGGCAAGCCCATACAAACAGCATAATCGCCAGCCCCGGAAACAGCATGACATGTGGAGCCAATTGGAAATATGCCGTCGCATCGTGCAGCATGACTCCCCATTCGGGTGTCGGCGGCTGCGCGCCGAGACCGAGAAACGAAAGACCGGCAATCATGAGTACGACCCTCCCCATATCCCATGCGCCGAATGCGGCGAGCGGGGAAACGATTTTCGGAAAAATATAGCGCCTCATAATGCGAAAGTGCGAATTGCCCGACAGACGCGCATACAAAATATAATCTTCGCGGCAAGCTTTTTGAACGAGGGTGCGAATAAAACGAACATAGGTTGCCCAGCGAACCATAATGATAGCTGCAACCATATTCGTCAGACTCGGGCCTAGAATGCCGACGGCCGCAACCGTGATCACCATGTCGGGAATGGCAAGCATGCCATCAATCGCACGCATCAAAATGCGGTCCGTTAGACCGCGCAAATACCCGATGAAAAGACCGATAGGCAAGCTGATGCATACCGTAAACACCATAATCATACACGCAACCGTTACAGTCGTTCGTATGCCGTACATCGTTCGCGACAATACGCAGCGTCCCAAATGATCGGTACCGAAAGGGTATTCCAGGCTGGGGACGGCCAGCCGGTTCAATAGATCAATTTGCAGCGGATCGTGAGGAGCGAGCCAGGGCGCGGCCACCCCGATGATGACGATAACCGTCAACAACCCAATTCCGGTTAGTAGACTCCCGTTGAAAGTGAACCGTGTTGTATTCAATCCGTGTTTCCCCTCTCCTATTGGGCCGACAGCCGCGGGTCCAGAGAAACTTGTACAGCCTCCACCAGCAAATGAATCGACACGATCAGGAAAGTCGCGAAGATCACATACCCCTGAATGACCGGATAGTCTCTAAATGCAATCGCGTCAATCAAATATTTGCCCAAACCCGGCCAGGCAAATATCGTTTCGACAATGACATTGCCGCCCAGCATAAACGCAAAATTCGTACCCATGATCGTCAAAAGAGGCAGCACTGCATGTTTAAGCACATGAAATATAAAAATACGGCTTCTGGACAGCCCTCTCGCTTTGGCAGCTTTAATAAATGGCATATCGTGCAATTTCAACATATTCGCGCGCAAAACCCGTGCATACATAGTACCTAGCCCAAGACCGAGCGTAACTGCGGGTAAAACCAGATTGGACGCGCCGCTGCGGCCCATGGAGGGAAACCAGCCGAGCCGGACGGAGAACAAATAGATCAAAAGAAAGCCGAGCAAAAACGAAGGAAGAACAGACCCCGCAAGCGCCAAAAACCTGCCGGTTCGATCCAGCCATCCGTTGGAAAAAATAGCTGTCGTAATTCCCAAGCCAAAAGTAAGGAATACCATGATGGCAAATCCGGCTGCAGCCAATTCTAAAGTTGCGGGCAACCTTTTGACGAGTTCGTCCAGTACCGGTTCTTTGGAAACGTAAGATTGACCCCACTGCCATGTGAAAACGTCGCGCAGCCAATGGATGTACTGCATCCATAGCGAATCCGTGAGCCCCAGCTGCCGGCGCAATGACGCCAACGCTTCCGGGGAAGCGGGCACATCGTGCGCCTTCAGCAGGATGGCAGCCGGGTCTCCGGGAGATACCCGCATCAAAATGAAAGTCAAAGTAGAAACCATAAATATAACGATGACGAGTTGGGCCACACGTTCCAACCAAAAGCGAATCATTGAATGCTTCACCTGTTATTCCGTCATATCGACTTTAGAATGAATGTAATAGTACTCGATCGGATGAGGAGTAAATCCTTGCACGCCTTTTTTAGCGCCAAATACATTATTGGGATGAACGATAAACGACTGCGGCAGATCGGTGTTCACAATTTCCTGGGCTTGTACGGCCAATTGATTTCTTTGAGCCGGATCCGACGCCAAAAGAAGTTGATCCAGAATCTGTTCCAACGGCTGCGACGCGTACCGGCTGACGTTGGACTCGCTATTCGACCGGTAGAACGTGTTCAAAAAATATTGCGGTTCGCCTGTATGCGCCGTTAACATGCTGTACATCGATAAATCCCAATCATCCTTCAGCAAAGCGTCATCGATATTTTCCACTTTGCGAATGTTGATCTTAATGCCTTCTTTTAATAACTGGCTTTGGATGACCTCGGCCATGACGGACAGCTCCGGCCTCTGCGGAAAAGTTAACAGTGTCGCCTCGAACGGTTTCCCCTGTTTTTCCCAAATCCCTTGCGCATTTTTCTGCCAGCCGCCCTGTGTCAGCAATTGCCCGACAGTGAGGTTTTGCGCCGCACGTTCTACTTTACCAAACGGAAGTACGCTTGGAAATGGGCCTTTTGCTGCAGTGCCGTAACCCTTCATAACGGTACCTGCAATAGCCTCCCGCGGAATCGATTGATCTACCGCCCTCCGGTTAGCCGCATCCTGGAACAAGGGGGATTTCATATTAAAAAGCATCATGTGTGTCCGAAGCGACGGGGCCGACAGCACCTTGGTCTTGTTGTCCTTTTCCAACAAGGCCGCACTGTCGATCGGAATATCGGTCGCGACATCCGCTTGACCCGACTGCAGCGCCATCAAACGGGCATTGCCATCCGTTACGAATTTCATCGTGACTTCGGACAATAAGGCCGGTTCTCCCCAGTAATTCGGATATCTCTCGACGACAAGCGACTCGTCTTTGTTAAACTGTTTGATTTTAAACGCCCCTGTCATGGCGGGGTAACCGCTTTTCGCATCCATCGACGCCGTATCCAAGATAATCGTGGACGGATCTGCCAAATTAGATACCAATGCGGCATTCGGCTTGTCCGTTACGATTTTCAATTCATGCGGCGCGACGACCTCCACGGATTTCAGCTGCAGCAAATCTTTGGCTAAATGGCTCTTCTCGATCGAGCGCTGCAGCGAACTTTTGACACTTTCCGCGTCCATCGCCTTTCCGTTATGAAAAGTGGCGTTTTCCTGCAGTTTAAACACCCATGTCGTCGGATTTACCTGCTTCCACTCTTTGGCCAGCCAAGGAGCGGGCTCCAACTTTTCGTTGAGACGAACCAGTGTTTCACCGGCGCCGGAACGCATAACGTCCCAACTGTCCGCTCCGTGGGGGTCTACGCCGGAAGGCTTCCACGTGTAAGCTACGGTCAGCTTTTTGGCTGCGGACGATTGCTTTGTGTCCGTTCCGCTCGTTTTGTCCTGCGTAGAACATCCCGCCAGCGAAAGCACAACCGCTGCAATCACTCCCCATTTAATCAGCGAAAATCTGTTTTCCATTGTTCTCATCTTGCATCCCCCTTTTAGTAAAAAACAAAAAAAGCACACCCGACCCAAGACAAGCAGTCGGAAATGCTTTTTATACGCGTACATGGCTAGACAACGGCTAAAACCGCTTCAGCATGAAGGGGTTCATGGACTTAGACATTTTACAAATGAGCACATCCAACCACCTCCCTAATATCCCGTAGATCTAACAGTGATGTTGAAACAGGCAGGTCTCCTGACTAAGAGTATGACTTCCGGACCTTCCCGGGTTTATGGCCCAGTGGCTTTTCCGAAAGAAATCAGCCGGCATGGCTGAACCTCATGTACAGTGGCGGGTCCGTGCCGGAATTAAACCGGACTTCCCTTTTAAGCGATTAAAGCTTAGATACAAACTTTAACTACACCTATTTCCAAAATATGAAGTTGTGAGAAACTCTCTTAATATTAGTTATGAAACCCGAAAATGTCAATGTACGAAAGTTCGCACGCTTAACCGATCATTTGCTGCGAAATGGAATGAGTTTGCGCACGCGCTCGTCTCTCAGCCAAACTCCACCCCAAGCCAGGACAGCAAAATATACCGGAAATAAAATATGCGTAAAAAGCGGCGCGTCCATTCGAATATGCGTGGCAACCACCCCGCCAAAATAAGCGGTCAGCAGCAGCGCACCCAGAAAAGATGTACGAGGAACGGCGTACAGAATGGTAGAAATCAGCCCGAGTATGCCAATTACGGCGATATGGTGCTCGGCATAGCCGAGAGCAACTGTGCCTTCTACAACGGGTACGGGTTGAATGAACTTAAAAATGCTATCGAACAGCATAAACAAAATAACCAGCCAGCTCATGATTCGCGCCGTCCAGAGCCTGCCTCTTGATATTTCGGTTCTCATGATTTCCTCACCCTTCTAGGCTATGTCATGCACTCATATTATCATAAACACAGGGGCAAGATTTCTTCTTAATTGCTATATTCTAAAAAATTCCTCTCCCGCATTGGCAGGAAAACGGTCGGTCATTCCGGCATTGCCGGGCGTTCCCTGCCGTCCATCGGATACCATCGGATTACTTCGCGCGGCGGTCCAGCCAATCCTTCCTCCGCCAAAACGCCCTGCCAACGGACCCCGCCCGGCCCGTCTGTCGTATCGCCATTTTTAATAACGGGGCCGCTCTCGTATACATAATTCGATATGTTTCTTAGAAAGTTGGCGACTTCGGCAGGGTCGTAAACATGACGATGAAAAATCGCCTCATGATCGGTCACATCCAATTGAAGCATGCCGACCGAATCCATCAATAGCCAGTTTTCATCGCTGGGAATGTTAAACATCCTGACATTGGACCACAGTTCCAGCGGAGGCAGCGCCGTCTGTTCATAGCGTTCATACAGTTCATGAAACATCTCTGTAGAAGCGAGGCACTCCCCGCTCGGGTTGAAATAGCAAAGCGCTTCGGGCAGTTGAAGCAGAACACCAGCGATGTCGGTCACGGCCAAAAGCTCAGGAAGCGATTCATAATCCTCAGGCAAAAGCGGCGCTTGATCGTCCATTTGACCAAACGTATACGTGGAACGGATGCGGATGAACGCCTCGTGATCGGCGCAAGCCTGCCGTCCTTCGGGATATCCCCACGCCTGCTGCGCCGCGCGCTCCAAATTGTTCGGGAACGTATAAGGCCCGAAAAAGCCCATTGACCAGGCCCCGAATATCATGGCCTCCTCCGACGGGTCGCCCATGTCGTCCGGCCAGGGCCTGTCGACGACGTCAACCTGAATATACCCGTTGACTTCCGGACGGTATGGAACAAGCAGGCTGGGGCCGCCGAACACCCACTCTTCATAGGTTTCCTTTATACTTACAATTTCGAACCGCCGATTAAGCATCTCTTCTATTTTGCGGATCGAAACGGCCTCCGACAAGAGCACCATAACTCCCTGTGAAAAAAATCCTTTAGGCATATATCGCACCTCTATCCTCTCATTCTTCTTTCCATATATCGGCAAATTATACTGCGTTCTGGATAGGTCTAAAGCCTCGTTCTGCCGCCTTGACATGCACCCAAAAGGCTGCATATAATAGTTGCCGTTGAATGGCAAGGACGAAATAAACTGCATGATTTGAACGCCGCCCCTATCGGGGAAATTTACGATCGCTGGATTGGAAAGTATGAGCGGCAGCGGATCGATGCTTTGCGCGAACTTAAAGAAAAACTGGAGGAGAATAAAAATGACTGATACGACCTTTGTTTATGTTACTTACATCGCCACGACACCGGAAAAACTGTGGGAAGCTCTGACAAGCGGCGATTTTACCAAAAAGTATTTCTTTGGAAGCGATGTTCAGTCCGATTGGCAGGAAGGCTCAAGCATCACCTATTCCCGTAACGGAGAAGTCTCCGATCACGGAATTATCCTGAAGTGCGAACCGCATCGATTGCTTTCCTTTACGTGGAATTACGTGAATGATCCAATCGTCCGCGAGCAGCCGTCACGGGTCACTTTTGAGCTGAGACCGATGAAAGAAGCTGTAAAATTAACGCTTAAGCACGAAAACCTGCTGCCCGCCGACTTGCTGGATAAAGAGGATACGTTCGAAGGATTGAACAACGGATGGCCGGCCGTCCTAAGCAACTTGAAAAGTTTGCTCGAAACGGGAAAAACGCTGTCCCCCATTTCCATCTAACCCTGAATCGAATAGGGATGTCACTCGTTGAATAGGCTTCCTTTCCGGTTGGCGGCTTAGCCGTTCCCAGCCTCGCTTGGCAATCGCGACACTCTGTGAGGGTTAGGGGAACGAGTGTGACTAATTTGGGGGACAGCCGCTTTTTCTGAGCGCGTGCCTCACCCGGTGCAGGTCGTGGAATTGCACGAATGGGCAGAAATCAGCTTGCTAGGGAGAAAACCTGCGAAAGTGCAGGTTTTTTTCTCGAAATTGGCTTATTTTGGTGAAAAGCCTGCAAAAGTGCAGGAATTTTCGCTGAAAGTGAACCTGAGCCCATGTCCCCGCTGAAAAGCCTGCACTTTTGCAGGAATTCTTCGTGTACAGCGATCACGGGCGCAAATTCATGTATTTTTGCAGGTTTTCTTCGTGCAGACGGGCAGATTATGGCTATCTCCTCTAACGTGGGGGTTTTTGGGCAGCCTGCACTTTCGCAGGTTTTCTGTTTACCAACCCGCCGGGGACGTTTTTTGGGCAAAAAAAGAAACCCTTCTACCGAAGGGTGTACCAAGCCTAAGCATAGCTCTTCTTTTCTAACGCTTTTACTTGCCGCCGGCAATGCTTTCCCCTGCTAACGACCTTTCAAACATCTCAATTATTTCCAAAAACCGCTCCGCCTCGCGGAATACATGATCCGCCAATAGCGGATGAATAATGCTTTTTATTTTACATTGGTCGATTAAATCTCTGGCCGTCTTTTTGAAATCGCGCAAAGATTTTACGGATACCCTGTTCTGATCAAGGAATTGGTTTAACAATGGATCTGTCTGGGACTGAGGCCGCATGGAGGATAAATCCCTGGCTTGAAACAATAATTGATCGAAATCATGGCTAAAATCGCGGGCTTGATCGACAAGTTTTCGCTCGGACGGATCCAACAAGTGGCCGATGAACTTCGCATGGTCGGCCATGATCCGCAGGAAGAACACATTTTCATCAATAATGGCATCTTGCAGCGGTTCAAGATTGCCTTGGTTTAATTCTTCCAGCCGATTGCGGAAATAATTCGCTTCCCGGCTGGTATGATCCACCAATAGCGGAAAATTCGTTTGCCCCGGCAGTTGGCAGGTTAGGATAAGCCCCAATATTTTTCTTTTAAAAGCCCATATATGCGATGCAGCCGTATGTACTTCCGTATTAAACTGCAGGATCGTCGTCGGATCCGTATGTTCATCCAAAGCATGCGACTGCGCTTCAATTCCTTCAAAAATATGATAAAAATGGTGAGCCTCCTGGATGAGTTGAGTATCCTCTTGGCGAAATCCCAAGCTCAAGAAAAACGAATGTTCCTTCATAATCCGGGACCAAAAACGGATTTCATCCAAAGATCGACCGACAAATCCATCACTCATGAGCAGCCCTCCATTAGCTTCCTTTCTGTTTACTTTTATATATGATCAGGATGTTTGGCTTCATTACCATAAATTGAAAAACGCATGGGAATTTTGATGAAACGATATTCCATACGGCCAATATCCAACATAATATATAAAAAAAATTTGCAAAGGAGCTGCTAATTTGAAAAGAATACCAGTGGAGGGTTTTGTCGTTCATTCCAACGAATCAGGAAACGAACATGCTCATGGACTTTATATTACATCTTGGGACGGTCGGCCCGTTTATCATGTACACCCTTATTCCGGCGTTACTTCTTATGATGACGGGCATGTCCATCAATATGCCGGCGTAACCGAGCCGGCTCTAACCGGAGTTCCGCACGTGCACAGATACCATACCATGACGTCAGTCAATCAAGGTCACACTCACACGATTCACGGTGTAACGGGTCCGGCGATCGACATTCCCGGCGGCGGTCATTATCATTATTTTGAAGGGTATACAACCCTAAATGGAAGGAGGCCTCATGTGCATCATTACCAGGGAGCTACCGGCCATCAAGCTTAAGAAATGCCTTTGCCTCCGACAGGACGCAGCTTGATAGGCTCCGCTCCCGCGATCAAAGGCCTGCCGCGCTGCAAGAGCGCCAATACTCCCTCATTGCGGAGGGAAGCGTCATGGGCTTCCGAGCTTCCCCACAATTCCGTTACCCATACGACATTCGGATCGTCCTCCGATTCGTTAACGATATAAAGCGCGCAGCCCTCTATCGCGTTCATCAGTTCGGCTCCTTCGAGCAAAATTTGCACAAGCGCGTCCCTTTGCCCCGGATGGGCCGTTATTTTAGCATACATTGCGAAATTATTCATAGTCGCCACCTCTTTTAGGAATGATTTCCGATTGCATCTTTTTATAATGCGCCACAATTTCAGAGCTTATTTCCGTCATTTTCGCTATGAGAAAATCCGGTTCGAGAATGGTCAGCGATTTTCCGTATGGGAGCAGAAAATAAGGCACGTAAGTTTTCAACGAGTCGCTGCCTAACCGGAATACGGCTTCTCCGCCGCTGCGTTCGGCCAGCGTATGGCCAAACAACCAATGCCGGACCAGTTCGTTCAGCGCAAGTTCATGCCCTCGAATGCGCACGGTTACAAGAGAGCCGGCATCCATGGAACCGGGCAGCAGGCTGCTCATAAGGAAATCTTTCGCGGAAAAATGATCGGGCCGCTCGAAATGACGGCCGGTTGGTTTCAAAGCGGCGATGCGGTCTGCACGAAAGCTGCGCAGCTCCCGCCGAAGGCAGCAATAGCCTACGGAATACCAGCTTCCTTTCCAATGTATGAGTCCGTAAGGCTCGAACTCGCGCGTGCCCGGCGTTTCTTGCTTGCCGCTAAAGTACTTCATCTCCACCGCTTCCCCGCGAGCTGTCGCCTCCTCCAGCACTTGAAGCAGAACCTGCAGCTTCCCGTCGACCGGCGGGTGAATGACTGAAATCCCCGCGCTATGCCGCTCCATTTGATCGAGCTGCTTGTCGTTCGCATAACGTTTCAGTTTGTCAACCGCCCGGTTCAGCGCCTCCGTAAACGGATATCCGGCCTCCCTGGCAAAAACCGATGCATGCATCAGCGCCTTCTGCTCCTCGACATCGAACATCAGCGGGGCGTCGGTAAAATGGTCGAGCAATTGATAGCCGCCGCCCGGACCCGAGTCAGCAATGATTGGCGCACCGCTGGCACATAACGAATCGATGCTGCGGTATACGGTTCGAATATGGATTTCCAACTCGTCTGCCAGCTGTTGGGCGGTCATTCGCTTGCCGGACCGGAGCAGCCATAAAATGGACAGCATATTGTCCGCTTTTGACATTGCAACGCTACCTTTCTGTTATTCGCATAATTGCATGATGTAACATTCTAGGCGGGATGCCCTTAACCCTTCTCTGTACGCGGAACGCTACAATCGGGGACACGGTTATTTTATACTGCTCTGTAGGTAGTATACAAAATAATCACTGACACATTCGGTCAGTGATTATAATTTTCTTCTACTCCCCTAAGCAGGCGAAATCCGTTACAAGGCGGACCACTTGCCCGTTTTCGTTCAGTGCGAAGTAGGAAGCATAGAACCCGTCGCCCCAGCCCGATCTGAATACGGCGGCATTGTGCGGTTTTTCCGGAAAAGGGACAACATTGCAGTAATCCGGGCTTACCGCTTCATCGCCTTCCAGCAGCTCGCTGAGGTAATCGTCGTAATAGTTGTCATATTCGCCGTCCAGCTCTGCCGCCAATTCCCGCTCGTGCGCCATTAATTGCTGCGCGCTCTCCGCGTCCATGAAGCAGCCCAGTCCGGCATCGACCGGATACCCGAATATTTCGCCGGGCTTTAATTGGCGGACATCTTGCCCGGGAAGCAGCGCCAGCTCCCAAGCCGCTATCTCCTCTTCGGAGAAGCGGATTTCAGCGCAGCAAACACGGCCGTACTGACGGTCGATATATAAATAGACCGGGAACGTCCCGACAGGCGTCCGGCGGGTAAAAGCCGGCCTTTCCGCATTCGCGAGCGGATCGGCGGCCACTATGCTGCCGGAAGGCACATACAAGTCAGGCAACCGCACGACTTGCCGAACATCGGGATGGCTTTCCCCCGTTCTCAGGACGTCAAGCAGCTTGTCTTCCGGCCGATTCACCAACGCCGACCTGCTTCGCTCGTACCGCAGAGCTTGCAAAGCTTCGCGGAACCTTTTTTTCACCGCCAGCGTTGACGTATATTCGTTTTCCGGAGCGGTCTCGAATTGGCACAGCAGCTCCCACTGCTCGTTATGGACATCGTACAATAGCTGCCACCGGTTCTCTTGCAAGTACCAAACGACCCGCAGGCTGTAAAAGTACGTGCCGTCCATGAACCCGACCTGCCTCCACTCCGGTTCGTGGCTCTGGTAGTAGAAGCAGCTCCCCGCATCGTCCAGTTTGATTTTGTACAGGCTCTCGCCTTCAGGACTCCCGACGCCATCGCGGAAAATCTCGTCAAACGCAGCCGGAAGCTCCTCGGCAAAAGACGCATAAGTTTGCTGCAGCTTGTCCTGATCGATCACCGATTTTCCTTCGTCAAACCAGCGCAGAAGCAGGCTCTGATCCGGCCATAGGCCGTCCGTTCCGGCACTCGCCGCAACCAGTTCGTCACGCAGGACGTCCTTGGCGAGGTGTGTCGACGGGTACAGCGTCCAGCGCTCGATAATCCCTCCGTCCTCATCCCTGAGCTCGTCGATACCGTAAATATGATCGTCGGAGATGAGCACATTGCTGCGGATTTGCCCGATATGCACATCAAAGTCACGGGCAATAACGGCGCCGGCCGCCAATTGACCGGCCACGATCAACTCGCCGTGATTGTAAAATCCGTACAAGCATTCGCAGCTTACATTCCCGCCTACATAAAAGGTGGTGCCCCATAAAGCGATGTGCCTTGCGGTCAGATCGCCCAATACGACCAGAGGCGGCGAATAATCGATATCGTAAGCTTCGATAAAGCCATCCACCGTCAAATTCGCGGCAAATATGTAACCCGCAATCGTAAAATGAAGCCGGTCCGCCTCCTCGGCCAGCTGCGTCATATCCAGCCGCTCCAGATGCGCGCTTTCTTCGGACAGCAGGAAATAAACCGGCTTCTCATCCATGCCATGCAGCCAGGCGTCGTTAAGAACATCGTACAAAATGGCGTCGTGACGGGGATGTTCGATGCCGTTCAGCAGATTGTCCGCCTGCTTGACCGTAATCAGACGGAACGTATGTCCAAGAAGCGTGCATGTCTGTGTGAGCAGGTCCTCCTGCTGCGCGAGTGCTTGCATAAACTGTTCCTTGCTCAACGAAAGCGCCGCGCTTTCGGCAAGCTCCCGATCTCTCTCCTGCACGTACCCTTTGTTATCGTACCGAACCCTCGCGACGAGGCGCTCGAAATAGCGCAAAGCCTTTTTCAGCTCATTCAAATCATCGGTAGATAGCGGCTTCAGCGGCTTTTCATATCCGTTGCCTTCCTGGGAGTATAGGCCGACCATTTTTTCTCCCTGTTCGTTCACGGCGATATCGTAATGGAAAAAGCGGAAATCTTCCTCATCGTTTGCGCCCGCGAACTCTTCCCCTACAACGAGCCGGGCCGTTCGGCCTTGTTCCGGCAGGCGGAAGCCGAAAAACAGATTCCCGTGCCAATAACCGCCCTTGTCCAAATCGTAATAGTCGTAATACTTCTCATGAACGATCGGGAAAGCCAAAATCTCTTCGATCGCTTGCACGGTAACTGCCGCTCGCAGCTTCTGCAAATAAGATTCGGGCTGAAGCGGAGGTTCGCCGGTTTGTTTTTTCAGCAGCGGCTTCCCGGCTTCCAGCAGTTGCAGCACTTCGCTGCTGCGGATCAGCATGCATTCGCCGTCATCCTCGTCATACAGTTCCTCGGCCAGCCACCTCTCCAGCATTTCACTATCCAGGTCCTGCCAATCCCCGCGACTATCCCATTGCGTTATATGCTGCGTACAATTCAGCGATCCCGCGATGTTCACGTGATACTCGTCCGTTTCGGCAAAGACTGCGGCGCTCACGTCTCCTTTTACGGTAAGATCGCCGTGATTGTAGTCTCCCCAGAACAGCTCCTGCACCGTCAGGCTGCCGCTCACATAAATTTCTTGACCGCCCACAAGCATGTTCCGTGCGGAAAGCTGCCCGTTCACGATCAGTCCGGCAGCGCCGTCCGTATTTTCGTTGTAAATGTAATTGTCTACGATAAGAT
Source organism: Paenibacillus sp. sgz302164 (assembly GCF_056120505.1). Taxonomy (NCBI): domain Bacteria; kingdom Bacillati; phylum Bacillota; class Bacilli; order Caryophanales; family Paenibacillaceae; genus Paenibacillus; species Paenibacillus sp. sgz302164. The sequence goes on from NZ_JBVYOL010000012.1 coordinate 112,704, forward strand.
TGCCGTCTATCAGGATGAGTCCTATCCGTTCGTCGCCGAACGGCTCGTCCAGATTCAAGCTCTCCAGACGGGTATCCCCCGAAAAATAAACGGCGATCTCGTTTTCCAACCCTTCCCTACCCCGCTCGATCCGGGCAAAATTCCAGCTGTCGCTTGGCAGCTTGTCCTTCAGCTGCAGCAGCGGAACAATTTGATGGTTAATATTCATAGTCCGGTACCTCCACGCTGATTTGGATACATGGCTACGCCTGATTCCGTTTCTCTGCGTATTCATCCTACCATGAACGAAACAAATGTCATAGTTGCTTTTGCCCTAGTACATCCGGCCGACTCCCGAATGCAAAAAGGGCTTGCCCGCCAGCATCGAACACTGCTGAAGGGACAGCCCCTGCGTCCTCAATAATACGGTGAGCCTTCCGTCCTCCTAGCCATATGAGGGTGCGATAATGCCCGGGTAAACGGCGCGTTTGTTTATTTCAAGACCGTTGCCGATATCGGCGATCTCATTTCCTTTTACCGTTACATGCCGCTCGCAGCCTTCGTAAACGACAGTTCCTTCCACCGTTCGCACGCTCATGCCGATCAGCGATTTTAACGTTCCTTGCCGGTCCGTTACCGCTCTCAAGCCGTTCGGAAACTCCAAAATCAGCTCGCCGTTTCGATAAACCGTACTTTGTTCGCGCGTGTTGACCAATTCAAATACGGCTCCATCCACGATACGGCTGTAAGCGGTCCCGTTCGCAATCTCCTCACCGTGATCGACCGCGTAAGGCAGCAGCCCGGTAAACCAAAGCTCGTCTTCCGGTCTGGGCATAATTCCGCTCAGCCGCTCCACATAGTCCAGCACACACAGAATGGCGGGCGAATACGCTTCCGTAAACCCTTCCTCGCCGGTCCACGGGCTTACCGCTTGGGAAAACCGCGTCATTTTATGAAAAGCGGCCATAAGCGGATATATCACATAGGTCAACTCCACAAAACGGCCATGATGCTCAAAAGCGTACGGTGCGCGGATCAGGCTGAGGAAGTTGGACGGGCCTCCCCAGCTGTTGTAACTGGAAAAAGGGTCAAAGCGCGGGTCGTCCATCGCAATGGACGTAAACGGATATTTGGCAAAAAATTTCCGCGTATTCAACAAATAGCGGCGCAGAGCCTGATCAAAGAACGCCCGGTCCCCCACTTCGCAAGCAAGCACACGCAGAAGGACGTCGGATTGCACGCGCACCAGGTTATCGTTCTTATCGAGATCATAAAAGAAGCCGTCCGCCTCATCGAAGCAATACCGGAACAAGCTGTCCAGGCTTTGTTCGGCCTTTTCCCGCCAGATCTCGCCGCTCTCCCCCAGCTCTTCCGCCATCCGCGCCAAATAAAGCCGCTGGCAGTATACATGGGCCGTTAAATCAGGGGCCACGAAAGGCAGGATAGGAGAATCCGGGTTGCACAACCTTGCATCGTTGTCATGCGGAGTATCCGGCACGTGCCAAAAGCGCGGCGACAAGTCATGGCCCGTATCAAACGTACAAAACGCCTCCACCCCGTTCGTTCCGCGCGTATTGCGATATGTGGACAGCCACTCGTCATAACGCTGCATCGCTTTGTACATTTTTCGCAAAAACGGCCGGTCCCCGCCATGCAACCGGTAATGGTTCCATACGCTTCTGGCCAGCGGCGTTACGAGCTGAATTTGCCTGTAGGACGGCCCATTCGCCGTCAGCTTATAAGGCATTAATCCGTCCTCGCGCTGATAATCGGCGAACAATTCATAGGTCGACCGGGATACCGACGGTATGAAACGCGACAGCAGCTCGGCGTTGATCGTCCCTGTGCTTTCCAGCCAGCAGCCCGAATAAATGCCCCCTTCGTGCAAAACGGGCTTTTCGCCGCCTGTCGGCACTATGCAATCGAGCAGTTTGCGCAGCGCTTCGTAATAGACGTCTTCCAATTTTACGGAAGAAGCTGCAAATTTCACTCCCGAGTGCAGCCATTCGGCGAGAACCGGACCGTCGGACGGCTTTTTCAAAGCACCAATTCGCGCCTCCGTTCGAACCTCGCGCAGCTTGCGCAGCATTGCTTCTCTCATCCATTTGTCCTCCAGCCGTGTGTCGTATTGCCGTTGCGGCTTATTGTCATTTATTATTGTTGAAAATTTTAGTCGCCCCGGCGTAAAAATCTTCAACGCCCTTTTTCACGTCTTTTTTGCCGAATCCGATTTCCTGCACGGTTGTTTCGATCAGTTTCGTATATTCCGTAAAGCCCGGAGGATTGTAACTGATGGCAAACGGCTCTTTGTTCGTCGCCGCCGAAACGCGGTTCGTGTAATCGTAGATGATTTGCTCCACCGGGTTGGCGTCTTTTTTCAGAAGATCCCGCATTTTGGAAGTGACGGGAATGCCGCGGTCGTTGCCGAGAATTTTCGCCGCATCGGGATCATTGATCCAATAGTTCATCAGCATGGCGGCTTCCTTCGGATGCTTCGTTTTCGCGTAGCCGGACAGCCCTTGGCTCGATTCGAACACTACGCCGGTTCCTTTCGGTCCGCGGGGCAGTTGCACGAGCGTCAGTTTGTCCTGCGTCAAATTTTGATGAGCGCCCAACTGGTTGGAAGCGAGCAGGCTCATAGCCACTTTGCCTGTTACAACGAGCGATTTGCTCGTGTCCGACGGCGGGCTCGCCACCTGCACGGCCGGCGGTACGACGCCGCCCGCTTTCGACATGTTCTCCCATAAGGCGAACCATTCTTCCGCATCTTTTTGCTCGAAGCCGAGTTTGGCGTTCTCCATATCGTAAAGCTGTTTGCCTCTTTGCTTCAGGTAAATGTCCATGCCGTCAACCGTAAAATTGTACGTACCGTATATATCTTTGCCCAGCTTATCCGTTATTTCCTTGCTGATGCGGCCGTAATCATCCCAGGACCAGCCATCCTGCGGAACGGGAATGCCCGCTTTCTTGAACAGTTCCGTATTGACGACGATGCCGCGCGCATTCGCTCCGGCGGAGATGTGAAGCAGCTTTCCTTTGAGCGTGCCGTATTGATTCATCGATTTGTCCATATCGGTTAAATCAAGCTCTTTGCCGACATAGGGGTCCAGTTCGAGCAGAACGTTTTTATTCGCGTAATCGACGACATTGCCTCCCAGGAAAAACACGTCGGGCGCCGTGCCGGAAGCCAGCTGCGTGTTCAGTTTGTCGAAATAACCGGAGCTGGGCGCGAATTCGCCGACAACTTTAATATTCGGATATTTCTCCTCGAATTTGCGCAGCGCTTCGTTGGTGCGGTCCGCCCGCTTCTGGTCGCCCCACCACATCATTCTCAGCTCTATCTGTTGCGCTTTGGACGGTTCTTTGGCTGTGCTTGGAGCGCTGCCTGTGCCTCCGCTCCCGGCTCCGGTGCCAGATGAGCAAGCGGCCATAACGGCCATCAACATGGCCATCGTTGTCAATGCCAAACCTTTTTTCATAGAAAGTCTCCCCCTAAGTTCGTTATGGTAATCGCTTACAAAATAGCTGCAAATCGTCGGTTGACCCGGTACTTTTTGCGGACTATTTCAGTCCTGTAGTTGCAATGCCCTCCAGAAAGTACTTCTGGCAAGTAAAGAAAATCGTCATGATCGGCACGAGCGACAGCACGGACATGGCGAGCAGCGCCCCCCAATCGGACTCGCCGGACGGATCGAATAAAGAGCGAATCCCGAGCTGGACCGTAAACAGTTTAATGTTATTGAGATAAATCATCTGCGAGAAAAAATCGTCCCACGTCCAAATGAACGTAAAGATGGCCGTCGTAATTAAAGCCGGAACAAGCAGCGGCATGATGATGCGAAAATAAATTTGACCGTGCCCGCAGCCGTCGATCGTCGCGCTTTCGTCCAATTCCTTCGGAATTCCCCGGATGAACTGAACCATGAGCAAAATGAAGAACGAGTCGTGCGCCAGCCATTTGGGAACGATGAGCGGCAAATACGTGTTGATCCACTCGAACTTGTTGTAAATGATATACTGCGGAACGAGCGTTACGTGGTACGGAAGCATGATCGTCACCAGCATAAGGCTGAACCAAAGCTTTTTCAATCTGAAATGGAGGCGCGAAAACGCATAGGCGGCAAACGAGCACGTGACGATGTTACCCAGGACGGAAAGCACCGAAATTTGCGCGGAATTCAGAAAAAACCGGGCAAAGGTCGTGCCCTGCAGCCCCCTCCATCCGTTCGCGTAATTGACGAGCGTCATTTGTTTGGGCCACAGGCTCGTATCCGAGAAAATCAACTGATTCGGCTTAAAGGAACTGCTGAGCAGCCATAAGACGGGATAAAGCATGAGCAGGCCGAAGGAGATAATAAGCAGATGCTTCAACAGTTTGGCGTAGTTCGTATGTACAATCATCCGGCTATCCCCTCTCATCCTTGCCGTCGCCATAAAACACCCAATACTTCGACGTAACGAACACGACGGCTGTCAGCGCACCGATCACGACGAGCATAATCCAGGCAAGCGCCGAGGCGTAGCCCATATCGAAAAAAGAAAACCCTTTCAGATACAAATACAAGGTGTAAAATAAAGTCGAATTCAGAGGCCCCCCGCGACCGTCTCCGATGATATAACCGGGTGTGAACACTTGAAACGAATTGATAATGCTCATCACCAGGTTGAAAAAAATGACCGGAGACAACAGCGGAAGCGTAATTTGAAAAAACTGCCGCACTTTGCCCGCACCGTCCACCTGCGACGCTTCATACAGATCGGCAGGCACCTGCTTCAGCCCGGCCAGAAAAATGACCATCGCCGACCCGAACTGCCAGACCGACAACGCAATGATCGTCGACATGATGTAGTCCGGATGCGCCGCCCAGGCCGGTCCCTGAATGCCGAAACGGCTCAGCAATTGATTGAACAGACCGTCGCCGTCGAATATTTTCCTCCATACGACGGCAATGGCAACGCTGCCGCCAAGCAAGGACGGGATGTAATAAACGGTCCGGTAAACGCCAAGCGCACGAATCCCTTTGTTCAGCGCCAAAGCTACCCCCAGCGCGAAAACAAGTTTGAGCGGGACGGACAATAATGCGTACTGGAAAGTAACTCCCATTGAGTGATAAAAGGAATCGTCTTCCTTAAAAATTTGCGCATAATTGTCCAGCCCCAGCCATTTGGGCGCATTCAATAAATTGAATTTCGTCATGGAGAGATACAAGGAGCCCAGCATGGGCCCCAGCGTCAAGCAGAAAAACCCGGCCAGCCATGGCAGCAAAAACAAATAAGCTGTACGATTTTGCCGTGAAAGAGCCGTTTTGCCTAATGATGTCAAAAGAGCGCCCTCCTCCTTTCGTGATCGTTTCGATGAAGATTCATCGTTTGTACCATCATCATAAGGATTCGCAGCGCTGCTTTGAATGTTATTTTTTCGGCTCTTGATTATTAAATTTTTCAGATTGTTTGCGCAGACGATAGTCGGAAGGCGGCATTCCGTACAACCGCTTAAATTTCGAACTGAAGTAACTGGCATTCGAAAAGCCGGCCAGTTCCGCGATGTCCCATAAGCTGAGCATCGTTTCATCCAGCAGTTGCACAGCTTTGGCCATGCGGACATCGGTCACATACCGGATGAACGTCTTCCCGGCCTTGGACTTGAACATTTCGGAAAAATACGATGAATTGTAATTAAAGCGTTCGGCAAGCATGTTCAAATTGATATCGTACATATAGTTGTCCTCAATGAATTGCTTGGCGGCCTGGATGATGGATTGCTCCGACTGGCCGGGACCAGTTTCCGGGCCGCGCACGATTTTATGCGCCAGCTTGTTAAGAAACAGCTGCGCTTTGGCAGGGGTATCGAGCCCCCATACTTGCTCGGGGCGAATCCACAGCTGCTCTCCGCTGTCCAGGGCGATACCGGCGGAATAGGCCGCGGCATCCAGCATAAGATACAGCTGGAAAATGAGTTTCACGAATTTCGCTTGCGAAGCGGCGAAAGCTTCATTCAGCTCTTTGGCCGCGGCCTGCTCAAAAGCGGCAAGCTCGCCTCTGGCTAGGTAAAGCCGCATAACCTTCGCCGTTTCTTCCGAAAGGGCGGCCTCCGTCGCAGGTGGCATATGCATGGCTTGCGGCTCTTTATCGCCTTTCAAATTCCATGCCAACAGCGAAGACAAGTAACCGGCCTTCCACTCTCTTAAGCCTGCGACCGGCTTGCCGGCGGCGATCTCCGGCCGGAAGCCCAAATGTTCGCTCACCGCGCTGCTGAGAGCTTCGACGAACATATCCAGATCCGTCTCGGACATCACGACGATAACATGCATCAAACCCGCATAATTCCCGTCGCGGAATACTTGACACGGATGCTGCGAAGTTTCCGCCACTTCCCGGCATACCATTTCAAAGGGAAGCCGCAGCTTGTCCGGCGTGCGCCCAGGCTGCCCGGCATCATCCGCGCGTTCCGGCAAACCTGCCGTTAGGAACCGGACCTGCCGCTCCTCCCAGTCGTCCAGTTGGAACATCTTCGCCCTTTCCTTGACCGCCGCTTCCCGCTCCCACTCTTCTTTGACCAAATGCACGATAAAATGTTCTTTCATTTCTTTGTAATACTGCGATAGCCGCCACTGCATCACGGCTTGCTGATCGCGCTCACTGCGCTGCTCGTCAAGCTCGCGGACGACCTTGAGCAGCGCCTCCTTCAGCTCGCCCTGTGCGACGGGCTTTAGCAAATAGTCCCTCACGTGATTGCGGACAGCCGCCTTGGCATATTGAAAATCTTCATAGCCCGTAATGACAATGAGCCGCAGCGCGGGATAGCGTTCATGGCAAGCTTCCAAAAACGAGACGCCATTCATCACCGGCATATTCATATCGGTAATGACGATATCAACCGGATGATCAGCCAGAGAGTCTATGGCTTCCTCCCCATTCCCCGCCTCGCCCGCGATGCGCAGCCCCAAGCTCGCCCAATCGACCTTGAGCCGCAATCCTTGCCGTATTTCGGGTTCGTCATCGACGATGAGCACACTATACATCTGTCTTTCCTCCTTGCAGCGGCAGCATGATCGTTATGCAGGTTCCTTGCTGCGGCGCCGAATCGATTTCAAAAGCAAACAGCACCCCATAGTACAGCTGGCATCTGGCCAGCACATTGCGCAGTCCGATCTGCTGCGACCGGCTGTTCAAAACGTGCTCGAATTGCGAAGCCGACGATTCCGCCCGCAGCTGCTGCGCCAATTCTGCAGCGATTCCGGGGCCGTTATCCGCAACGGCAAGAAGGAGCCGGTTGCGATCCCGCCTTACCCGGACGACGACGTTCGCTGCCGCCTGCTCCGCAAAGCTGTACTTCACCGCATTTTCGATTAAAGGCTGCAAAATGAATTTGGGGATGACGCACGGTCCCGCCGGTTCGTCCTGCTCAATCCGAATATGAAGCCGGTCGGCAAAGCGCACTTGCAAAATGGATACATAATGGCGGACATAGGTCAACTCCTCTTCCAACGGGATGAGATCGTCGCTGATTTTCAACGAGAAGCGCATCATTTTTCCCAGCGATTCGATGACTCTCACCGTATCCTGCGTGCGATGCTGCATAGCCAGGCTGCTCAGCAATTCCAACGTGTTAAACAGAAAATGAGGATTAATTTGCATAAGCAGCGCTTTGTATTCCGCTTGCTGCCGCAGCAGCTTCAGTTCGAACTCCGTCTTGATATGATGCCGCAGCCGTATCAGCATGTTCCTGAACGTCGTCGTCACATAGCCAACTTCGTTGCGGACTTTTGCTTCTTCGGGGATCCGATTCTCTGCACCGTGAAAATCGCCCATCTGCACAAAACGCATCGCGGACGCCAGGCGCGAGAGCGGTTTGGAAATCCCGTGCGAAAGCCATATCGCAGCGGCAATTGCGGCGGCAAGCAGCAGCGAGGCAAATATGAGGATGCTCGTCCGAAGCTTGTACAGCTTGCCGTATAAGTCCGCTTCAGGCACGATGCCGACGAGCAGCCAATCGTTCAGCTTCAGCTTTTTATAGACTACAATGTTCGTTCCGCCATGCCCATTATCCAGGGAGATCGCGCCATTCTGGAGACGGCTGCCGGATATCGCCTCAATCTGCTTCACAGCTTCCGGGTATGCGGCAAATTCCCCCTGGCCCAAAATCGGGTTTCCTTGGCGGTCCAGCAGGAAAATCGTGCCCTTTTCTCCAAGATGAATCCGGCTCAACGGCTCCAGAAAAAAATCGGATTTGACGTTGATCTTCATCATGCTTTTGGATTGGGACGGCTCGAACGTGCCGATGGGCAGCAGCAAACTCACTACGTCAAAAGACTTCGCCCGTCTGACCTCAATCGGGTCCTGGTGAGCGGACACCCATTGGATTCCCTCCGCTTTGAACCGGTTATACCATGGATCGCTCTTGAAAGCAGCCTCGTTCATGATCTGGTTATCTTCCGAAACCCACATTCCCTCCTGCCGGTACAACGTGATCGACGACACAATCGAATAATTGTTCGCCGTCTGCGTCAAAAACTGGCTTAAATGAATGTTCGCCAGCATTTTCTCGCCGTCAGGCAAAGCGGGGTCGGACAGCGCAGTGTCCCAATTTTTCGTCGTGCTGCTATTGAACACAATCGAAGAAACATCGTATATTTGCGCGAGTGCCATGCTGACGAACGACCCGTATTCGTCCATTTTTTCGAACGCGGACGACTCAATATACGAGCGGATGGTCGAACGGGATTCCGTAAAAAACAAATACGACATCGTCCCCAACGAAACGAGCAGCAAAACGATGAAAATAACGATCAACCGGCTTTTGAGCGAGTAGAAAATGAGCAAGTCCCCCCTCTGTTTGCGTGATGATTTGTTACATCCATATAAAACCCGGGGATCGGAATTTGTCAACCGGCCTATGCAAGAAAAAAGGGCAAGCCCTCCAGTAAGACGTCCAACTGCAAAATAAAAGGCCGCGCTGGAGCCTGTTGCCCCAAAGCGGCCTTGACGACGCTATTGCCATTCCTATCTATTCGTTCCGTCTGTGTCCGACCGGGCCAGGATTAGCACATATCCGCGGGTTCCGTCCAGCCGGATCCGATCGCCGCTCTTGATCTTCCCGGTTGCGCCGTCGATGCCGACGACTGCCGGCAGCCCGTATTCGCGGGCGACGACGGCGCCATGGGTCATCAGCCCCCCGACCTCCATGACCAAACCGACAGCCGAATGGAATAGCGGCGTCCAGCCCGGATCGGTAAAAGGCGCGATCAGAATTTCGCCTTTGTTCAATTTGGCCTCTTCCGGACGCAGCACGACGCGGGCAATGCCTTCGACGACTCCGGCGGACACGGGCGTACCGAGAAGTGCGCCTTCCGGAGCGGCTTGCTGTTTGCGCTGCCCGGTAATGATTTCTCCTTCGCTGGACATAAGACGCGGCGGTGTCAGCGTGCGAAAACGCTCGTAGTCGCGTTTTCGTCTTTCCAGCAGCCGCTCCAAGTCGTCCAGCGGCTTCCCTTCGCTCAGCGCAAGCAATTCGTCGAGCGTCAAGAAAAATACGTCGTCCTCGTCGCGCAGCACTCCGGCGCCTGTGAGCAGGCGCGCTTCTTCCTTCAGCGCTTTACGGATGATGCCGAATACTTGCATCAGCAAATATTTGGGATGCTCGCGAAGCCCCATCATGCCCCGGAACACGTGCAGCAGGCGGGTCATCAGCTTTGCCTTCAACCAGCCGAAAGGCTGGCCGCGGAGACGTTCAACAAGATCGCGCGCAGCCGCTTCCGCTTCCCGCGCTCCTTGCGCGAACTTTTCGCGATGCTCGCCCGGCGCTACGCTGCGCATATGGCTAACGATCGACGGCAGCAGCGTGCTCGCGTCTTCCAGCCATCGCGGGCGCGTAATGTCGATTTCGCCGGGACAGCGCATGCCGTATATGTCCATGAACCGGTCCCATTCCCGCGCAAACGCCTCTCCTCCTTGCACGAACTGCAGCTGCTCGCGGAAGCCGCGAGGGTCGCCGTGACCGATCAGTTCGGCAACCTGCGAATGCTGTCTTGCGATATCGGCCAAATCGCCGATCATCAGCCCCATTTCACTCGTGACATTGCCGGGCAGCGATTTGTTCAACACGTGCACTGTGTCACGATCGCCAAGCCATTTCTCCGCGAGCGCCTGGACCATTTTTAATGCAATTATGCCCGGGAGCGGATACGGCAGCAGTTCGCGAAAAAAACGCCGCAGCAAAACCCCGATTTGCTCTTGTATGCGAACGATCCGCTCAGGCCCTGTAACGCCAAACAAACGTTCCTCATTCGTCTTCACGAATGCTTCGACCTTCTTGTTCAGTCTTTCTGCCGCTTCGGAAGGGCGGGCAAAAAACAAGTTTCGGATGGCCCTGAACACGATGGGACCCGCGAATTCAAGCACGGCTCTCTTTTGCCCGGGCTCGGGAGGCAAATGTTGAATGAATCCTTCCCGCTCAATGAACTGGGCGACTCCGCTGCTCATTTGCTCATCCACAATGCGCAGGGCAATCGGAAACAGCTTGCGCGCCGGTTTTAGCAAAAACAGCTTCGTGATATCGGCGTACAGCCTTCCTCCCGCTGTATACATCAACCCGCTTTCCGAGCAAAGCGACGTCTTTCCAAAAGGAAACATGGTGCGCCATACGGTCAATGCCATCGGCTTCATCGCATCGGTCATCATTTGCTGGTGACCGAGCGACAACAGCAAATGCGGAGACTCTCCCGGCGCCGTGGGAACGTGCGGCAGCGGATACAGCGACGCAATCGGCCGGCTCTGCACAATATAGAAACGCCCGCCCTCATAGCACCACTCGATATCCTGCTCCGTGCCGTAGTGCTGCTTGATTTTCTCGCCTAATGCGGCCAGCCGGACGATCTGCCCGTCGTCGAGCGCCTGCTGCTCCTGCATGTCCGCAGGCAAATCCTGCACTGCGGTGCCTCCGTCCGGCAAAGCGAAGATCGCGATTGTTTTCCGGGCAATCTTTTTCCCGATCAATGCTCCCGAACGCACCTGGTACAAATCGGCCGATACAAGTCCGGATACCAACGCTTCACCCAGCCCGTAGCTGGCGTCGATCGATATCGTGTCCCGGCGGCCGCTGACCGGATCGGCGGTGAACATAATGCCCGACACTTCGGGAAATACCATCTGCTGCACGACGACGGACAACAGCACGGAACGGTGGTCGAAATCGTTTTTCGCCCTGTACGAAATCGCCCTGTCGGTAAACAGCGACGCCCAGCATTTGCGAATGGCCTGAAGCAGCTGTTCTTCGCCGCACACGTTCAAATACGTATCCTGCTGCCCGGCGAACGAAGCCGTCGGCAAATCCTCCGCAGTCGCGCTCGAACGGACGGCGTATGCCTTGTCCTCGCCTGTCCGGCGCCAGCTTTCCGCAATCGCCATGCGGACCGGTTCCGGAATCGGAAGCGCTGTCAAATGATCGCGTATTTGCCGCCCGAGCCCGGCGATTTCATCCAGACGGTCCGCCTTAACGGATGCCAGCCTTCTAAAAAACTCCGGCATCTCACCGCTTTGCCCGATAAATGCGCCATAAGCGCCGGTTGTGACGCAAAAACCGCCCGGAACCGGGAAGCCTGCTCGCGTCATTTCGCCCAGGTTGGCGCCTTTGCCGCCCACAAGCGGCAGGCTGCCCTTATCGATCCGCTCAAAATCAAGCACATACCCGTCCATCGTACAGCCCCCCCCTTTTGTCATTGGCAATCGGTTTCGCATGTCTAAGCCCCCAAAGCTTCCCAATGCCTTAATGAAGTCATCTATCGCTTAAGTTTGCGCAGTACGCAGCCGTATGGCCTCTTCTATCCCAGTTTAGGTACTGCAAGACTTAAATATTCATGTTGAACTAGCCTTCAGCCTTCAAATATATTTACATCATTAATATTTAATCATATTAATTAATGTCATTAAATATCGAAAACTGGCGCTTTTCGCGGATTTTCAGAGTCAAAAAAAGCCCTGATCCTTCAGTTCAGGGCCCCTTCATTTCCAAACAGCTTATGAATCCAAATCTTTCAGCTCGATCGCATACGATTGCCTTATTAAATGAACAAATGAAATAATCACTAACGGCAGCGCCACATACAAGAGCATGCCGGAGGAGATGAAAAACGAAGCGATGGAAAGGGCGAGCACACAGCCGGTAATAATTAAGGATAGCGACAGCTGATTTTCATTGTTCACCTTTTTGTATCTGTTAAACGGATGAAACGAGATAAAGGAGAAGCCCAGGTTTTTCTTCTTCAAAATCCATGCGAGAGACAAACCTACCAAGACGGTTACGACCTGAAGCAGCAGCGAGCCGGAACTGGTAGGCATTTGGTCATCGTCATAATTATACAAATTGCAGCCTTGCAATGCGATCACAACTATAATTTGCAGCAAAAAGTATAACGACAATCCGGATAGCAGAACGATGCCGATGCTGATCCACTTCATTTTAAAAATGAAGCGAATAAACAGAAACGTCAGCAGCGTTTGAAAAGCCGTATCATAAAACGAAAAGCCCAGTTTCACTCTCAAAACATAAGAAATGACGGCCAAAACCATACCAAACAGCCCAATATGGAGAAGCTGCATCATCGTAGAGCGATGACGGTACAATGTAAAAAACAGCATAAAAATGGTGATCGTCTCAAATGTGGAAAACAATACGGATAAAAGGAACTCCACGCCAACTCCTCCATCAGTTCGTGCTTGATCTTTATATTCGGCATGTTATTCTTTCTACGATCCCTTGTACGATTCCTCCATTTTTGCGCGCTGGAATTTACCCCCTTTATTTGGCAGCGGGAAGCACCCAAATACGTTCGTCCCTGAGCACGGCCTCTACCGGAGATTCGAAAAACCGGCTTAAATGCCCGCTCGTGAGCAGCTCCCTCATCTCGCCCTTCATGAACACTTCGCCCCGGCGCAGCAGCAGTGCATGGCGAAAGATCGGCAAAATCTCCTCCGTATGATGGGTCACATACAAAAGCGTCGGCGCCCCTTCGGCCCGGGCCAACTGCTCGATGGCTTCAAGCAGCCGCTCCCGCGAAAAGAGATCGAGCCCGTTGCAGGGCTCATCAAGAATGAGCAGCTTCGGAGAAGCCATAAGCGCCCGGGCGATGAGCAGCTTTTGCTTCTCCCCCTGGGAGCACGACTGGTACGTGCGGCCTGACAGGTGCAAGCAGTGAAGCTGCTCCATCAGCGCATAGGCGCGCTGCCAATCGGCCTCATCCGGCTTCTCATACAAGCCGATCGTGGCATATTTGCCGCTGACGACAATATACTCCGTTTTATCGTTGGCATACAGCTTCTCCTGCAGCGATGAGCTTACCCAGCCGATGGAAGTGCGAAGCTCGCGCAAATCGACCGTGCCAAAAGCGTTCTCCAGGACGGAAACCGTCCCGGAAGTCGGCCATAAATAGCCGGTGATGATGTTCAACAGCGTCGTTTTCCCGGAACCGTTCAGTCCCAGAATGGCCCAGTGCTCGCCTTTTGCCACTTCCCAGTCAATCTCGTTCAAAATGACGCTCTCACCTCTGCGAAAGCTCGCCTGCTTGATACTGATCACCTGCTCCATGAGCACTCACCTCTTTCCTCGACTCTCCCGATAAGATGCGGTCCGACGGCAGCAAAATCGCCAGCAGTCCTAACAGCGGCAAAAATGCGCACAATTTGATGACGAAATCCACGCTTGTCGCATCCGCCAGTGCGCCGAGCACGGCAGATCCAATTCCGCCCAGGCCGAACGCCAGGCCGAAGAACAACCCCGCTACCATACCAACGCGCCCCGGAAGCAGTTGCTGCGCATACACGATAATGACCGAGAAGCCGGACATCAGAATCAAGCCGATGAAGATGAGCAGCACAATGGCCACCCCCGGACTGACATAAGGCAGAAGCAGTGAAAAAGGCGCCGTTCCGAGAATGGAGAACCAGATCATATTGCGCTTGCCGAAACGGTCTGCGAGCGGTCCGCCGAAAAAGGTGCCCGCCATCCCCGCAAAGAGCAGGATAAATAAGTAAAGCTGAGACTGTTTAATAGAAATGCCGAATTTTTCGATCAGGAAAAAAGAATAATACCCGTTCATACTCGCCAAGTAAACAAATTTGGAGAACAACAGCATGATCAGAATCGTAACGGACAACCCGACAATTTTTTTGTCAAGCTTCAGCTCGCTTTGGCTTTGACTGCGGTCAGCCTTTTTCCGCTCCCTTTGACTCAAATCTTGCCGGTACCAGCGGGCCACCCGGAATTGCACGATAACCGCCACGGCCGCAAACAGCGTGAACCAGATGATGCTTTTTTGACCGAATTGCACAAAGACGAATGCCGTCAGCACCGGCGCCATAGCTTGTCCGGTATTTCCCCCCAGCTGAAAAATCGATTGGGCCAGTCCTTTGCGCGTCCCTGAAGCCAAATGCGCCACGCGCGACGATTCCGGATGAAGCACGGCCGAGCCGATGCCGATCAGAATGACGAACAGCAGCACCAATGCAAAACTGTTGGCATAGGCCAGACCGGCAACGCCGACCAGCGAGAACAGCACTCCTGCAGGCAAAATATACGGCGTCGGCTTGGCATCCGTATATGTACCGATTATGGGCTGAAACAAAGACGCGGTAACATTCAAGGCAAAACCGATCCAGCCGATTTGGCTAAAAGAAAGGTTCAGCGTTTCATGCAGCAGCGGAAACATCGAAGGAATAACCGACTGAATCAAATCATTCAGCAAATGTACGAAACTTACGGCAAACAAGATGGATAACGCCATCGTATTCGCCTGTTTGTTTATCGTCTGACTTTCCATGCGGTATACCACTCTCCCAAATTCGTAATATCATCTGACGTTTAAATCGACAAAAAAAGAGTTATGGGAGCACTTGCTCCAACGCTCTCTTTGTTCCTTCCAAATGCCGCAGCGTGTAAGTTACAGCCGCCTGCTCATCCTGATCGCAAATCGCCTCGTACAGCTTCACATGCTCCTCCGTGTATTCGTCTTGATGCGCAGGATCGGCATGCAGTTTCTCCAAAGCGACGCGCAGCACTTCGCTGAACGTCCGGTACAAATCCATCATGACCGGATTTTTCGCAGCGGCGGCTACCGCCAAATGAAACGCGATGTCCGCGTCCAGGTACTTCTGCTGCTCTCCGGCCGCAAGCGCCCGATTCCGCTCCTCCAACTGGCTGCGAATGTGCGCCAGATCCTTCTCATCGCGGCGCCGCGCGGCAAGCCGGGCGATCTCGGACTCGAGGGAGAATCTCACCTCGTATACATCAAGCACCTCGGCTCGGCGAAGCCGGATATCAAGCGGCTCCTGCGTGCTGGCCGTACCGATGACGAACGTGCCGTGCCCCTGCCGCTTCTCCAGCATTCCGGCGTGAGCCAGCACGCGCACCGCTTCGCGAATCGTCGAACGTCCGACGGCGAACTGCGCCATCAGCTCCGGCTCTGTCGGAATTTGCGTTCCGACGGGAAGCTCGCCGAGCGAGATTTTTTTTTCCAACTGCTGAACGACGTCATCGACAATTTGCTTGCGCCGGACAGTTTGGAACGATATGCCGCCAGAATTCATCTGATCATCTCCTTTATCAGGCATTGTACTAAATCCGTTGCCTAAAAGCCAGCATTTTTTTTCATTGCGGCATATTAGTTACATAACAATTATTATGTAAACAAACAACGTGAAAAACATCCACTATATGTGGAGGACTATGTTCGAATCGGGCCGCGATGGAGCCCCCATTTCTATCCATGAGGTGAATTCCATAGGGCCCGACATCCGTTTCTCCCGTTTTTCGCTTCGTTTCAACTGCTTTTCGCAGAAATCATGAGCTTAAGCCCGAGATACTGCAGACCGTACAAATAATCCTGCTTCCAGTCGCTGGTTGTGAGCTTGGGCAGATGTTCCGCCGGAATATAGTCTGCGCTCCTTGCCGCGATCCGGTTAACGAGGGTTGAGTCCACTTCGTCATGACAAAAAATAATCGCATGCGGGTTTATAATAGCCGTGCATGCAGCTACAAGCCGGCTGACCGCATCGATGCCGTCCTCTGTCAAGGATGCGTCCCGCGATTCATTGCCTTTTTTTAAAGCTTGTTGAAAATTCCGGTCATCGTATTGAGGAACGAACGAAACTTCCCCCGAGAAAAACGTGCTTCCCCTCACCACATCTCCGTTGATTAAAATGCCGGCGCCAGGGCCGTTTTGACCGAAATATAAGTAAAACAGGGATGGATTGTTTTCATGGTTCCTTTTGTTGTAATAACCAAGGACCGCAGCGTTCATATCGTTCTCAACGACGACAGGAATGGCGAACCGCCCCTCAAAGTATCCCTTCAAATCAAAATTGTGAAACTGCTTGTAGGTCGGGATAAAAATGACGCGGCCATTATTGACCGAACCGGGGACACCGATCGCAAGCGAGCGGATATTCGGATATTTTACAATTATTTGTTCGATATGCTCCGCCAGTCTTGAGACATCTTCCATAAGGACACTCGATGTGCTGCCTTGTTCTTTCACTTCACCCAAGCAATTAAAAACCGTGTAGTTCGTTTCCGTTTTTTCTAAAAATAGCGCTAAACCAAGCATATACTCCGGGTTATAAGCGTACCTTTTCGCCCTTCTTCCACCGTTGGATTCATCGATGCCGGCTAATAGAAGCTCCCCGCTCTTCTCCAATTGAGCAATGAATTTGCTAATCGTCGGAAAGCTGATTCCCAGTTTAACGCTCAGCTCAACTTTCGTTGCGCTTCCAAGCTCAAGCAGTGCCGTACGCAAACTGCGAACAATGATATGCTTCATATCTTTTGGGGTTGCAGGCTGCCCATTCATTATGTTCACCACCCTGTAACACATCTTATTAAACAACTTTAATAAAACACAACGATACTATATCAAAAATTTCAAGCAATGGAAAGCGAATTCATTTGCTGCCGCTCCCGCTCTTTCGCGTTGATTTGTCCTGACAAAGTGACAGTTCGTCTACCTTTTTTTCAGTCACACTGCTATACTTACTTCAAGAACCCGCCTGAGGTGATTGCTATGAACATCATTAAAGTCAAGGACCGCAACGAACTGGAAAAAAAACTGCCGACTATGCCGTGGTATGTGGAGAAATTCATTAATTACAAGCTGCCCGATCTTTCGCCTTCGTCGCTGCTGGAATACGTCAGAGATTACGAGACGTTCTTCTCCTGGCTGCTTGCGGAAGGCCTCTCCACGGCAGATTCCATCGCCCATATTCCGATCGAGGATCTGGAAAAAATTCATATGGACAGCGTCGATAACTTCCGCATGTTTCTCGCTACGCGCAAGGAGCAGGCTAACGTGAAGACGACGATTAACCGCAAGCTGTCCGCCCTCCGCTCCCTGTTTCATTATTTGAGCCAAATTGCCGAGGATGACAATTTTTACCCGCTTCTGAAGCGCAATGTGATGGCCAAAATCGAGATCAAGCGTTCGCACAAGCCGAAAGATACCGCGGCGAAGCTGGAGGGAAAGCTGCTGCAGGAGCAGGAAATTATCGAATTTATCGATTATGTGCATAGCGGTTACGAGTACGATGTCGCCACCAACAAGCAGGCTCTTTATTCCTATGAGCAAAATAAAGTACGCGACGCCTGCATCATTACGTTAATTTTGAACTCCGGTCTGCGCGTTTCCGAGGTGTTCAATCTGAATGTCGACGACATCGATCTCAAAAAAAAGCTGACTTACGTTTACCGCAAAGGGAAAAACGACGATACCTTCAAGACGCCGGTCTACTTCCGCCAAAATGCGATTCAGGCGCTGACGGACTACCTGACGATCCGGCAAACCCGCTACAAGCCGGCGAAAAAAGAAAAAGCCCTCTTCCTTGCCATAGCCAACGGCAAAAAAGAAGGCGAGCGAATGACCAAACGGGCCATTCAGGAGATGGTCATCAAATACGCCAAGCGCTTCGGCAAGCCGTATTTGTCCGTGCACAAGCTGCGGCACTCGTTCGCGACCGATTATTATTTGCTCAACGATCTGTACAAAACCCAAGAGCAGCTCGGCCATGCTTCGCCGGAGACGACGCAGATCTACGCGCATCTCACCGACAAAACGATGGCCGAGGCCATCGACAAACGGGCGGAATCCTGAAGATTACTTCAGGATTTCTTCAATTTGCGCGAGCTCTTCGGCGGAAAATTCGAGATTTTTCAGCGCCGCGACATTTTCTTCGATTTGTGAGACACGGCTGGCCCCAATCAGCGCCGAAGTGACGCGTTCCCCTCTCAGCACCCAGGCAAGCGCCATTTGCGCAAGGCTTTGACCGCGGCTGCCGGCGAGCTCGTTCAGCTTGCCTATTTTGACCAGCTTGTCTTCGGTAATGTCCTTCGCGTTCAAGAACACACTGCTGCCGCCGGCACGGGAGTCGGTCGGGATGCCGGTAACATACTTGTTCGTCAGCAGCCCTTGTGCCAGCGGACAAAAGGCGATGCTGCCCACGCCGTGCTCGTCAAGAACGTCCTGCAAACCGTCTTCGATCCAGCGGTTCATCATGCTGTAGGAAGGCTGGTGAATGAGCAGCGGCGTGCCCAGCTCCTTCAAAATTTTGACCGCCTGTTCCGTCTGTTCGGCCGTATAGCTGGACAATCCTATGTACAGCGCTTTTCCTTGGCGGACAATTTGATCCAGAGCTCCCATCGTCTCTTCGAAAGGCGTATTCGGGTCAGGTCTGTGCGAATAAAAAATGTCGACATATTCCAGCCCCATCCGTTTCAAGCTTTGATCCAGACTGGAAATTAAATATTTTTTCGAACCCCACTCGCCATAGGGGCCTTCCCACATGTAATAGCCCGCTTTGGTCGAGATGATCATCTCGTCCCGGTAAGCGGCCAAATCGCTTTTCAACACTTTGCCGAACATTTCTTCGGCCGATCCCGGAGGCGGTCCGTAATTGTTCGCCAAATCAAAATGCGTGATGCCCAAATCAAAAGAACGCAGCAGCATTGCCCTTCCGTTCTCATGCGTATCCACGCCGCCGAAGTTATGCCACAGGCCCAGCGAAATCGCCGGAAGCTTGAGTCCTGATCTGCCTGTCCGATTATATTTCATCTCTGCGTACCTGGTTGCGCTTGCTTGATATTTCATAAGCTTACCTTCCTCCCTTGGCTTCAATCCTTTTTAGTATAGGCTAACGGCCGCAACAAAAAAAGAACTGAAAAAAACGTGTCTAAGTTACCTGAAGGTTAGTAAACACTTTTTTTCCAAATTTCCGTCACTCGCGCGCCGTGCTGTTCCAGCCATTTCGTTTTCTCCCACGTACTCCGAACGATCCCTGCCAATACTTCACGGCCATCGACGCCGTCCAGAAACCGGCCGAGGAAATGCACGAATACATCCAGCCTGCGAAGCTCGACCAGCAGAGGCAGCGCCTGAACCTCTTCTTCCTCCAAAGCGGCATAGCGGCGGTAGCCCGATAGCAAAGCTTCGATATTTCCCCACATTTCGGCCTCGGGAATCGCCGGGTCAATTAGATCCGATAGGCAAACGGCCAGTTCCATAACCCGCAAATCCCGCGTGACAAATTCAAAATCGAGTATCGCTGCGATACGGCCCTCCGCATCTACAAGCATATTCGAGCCGTTGATGTCGCCATGGACGAGCTGGTGCGGCAGCCGCTTCAAATCCGCGATCCGCTCAAAAAAAGCTTCGAACCGTTTCTCGATGTACAAAAGCGCCGTCTGCAGCGGCAAAAAGAAATCCGGAGGCATCCGGCAAAATTGCGAAATCGCTTCCGGCGTACAGCGCGGATGGATGTCCTCAATTTCGTAATAAGGCCTGTACGCCGGCGCGGAGGCGATGTTCAGGCGCTGCAGCGCGTTGGAAAGCTGTCCAACGGCTTCCCCGACCCGCCCGATCTGCGCAGGGCTCATCCCGTACGGATTCGTTCCCTCCGTATAGCTGAACAGAGCCGCAAGCTTCCCGGAAGCGCCATTCGTCTCGGCTATCGTCCCGCCTGACGGCAGACTAACCGGAACAGGCGTTCGAAAAGGAAGCTTCAGCCCGGATAAAGCGAGCAGCACCTCGTGCTCATAGGCGATCTTGGCGCGATCCCGATGCGTTTCATAGATGCGAAGCACATACTTGTTTCCGCCGGTTTCGACAAAGCGGGTCGTATTGTTCATGCCGCCTTCGCAGGCAGTCATCGACCATTTCTGACCGGGAAACCAGCGCTCTGCCAATGCTTGCAAATTTTGTTCCACAATTGCATTCATACGCTGCTTTTTACTCCTCTTCGCCTGGCTAGACCAGAAAATCTCCTTCAACCGCAAACTCAAAATCTTCCACATCAAAAGCTTCCGCCGGAACTCCAGCTTCAACCATCCGTTCCAACATGTCCAACTGGTCCGTCAGGAGAGCAGCACTCTCTTTAATCGCAGTCAAAATAAGCTCCGTCTCAATCGGATCGAACTGCTCGCCGTATTCGGCATTATCGATCGCATAAACGACAGTCAGGGAGACATTCTCATTGATCGGCAGCGGCGGGCTTTTTTTCCAGGGTACGAGTAAAGCCCTTTCAATTTTCTTCTTATTGAACGATTCCTCGAAAAACGCAAGCAATTCGCCGATTTTTTGCTTCACGAAAACGTCGTCCTCGCTATTTTGCATAATCGGTTCGTTGGTTTCCTGTATTTCGTACAATTCTTGAATACTGGTATAAGGGATCACAAATGTAACCGGGCGCCCAGGATGCAGCAATTGCCCGTGAATGGCCAGCATAACGGCTTCAATAACGAAAACTCGGGACATGCTTCACCCCTCCTTCTTTTGTTCTAAATAAAACGATACTTCCATCTATCATACATAATTCCTTATTGGCATTTCAATGGAAAAACAAAAAAACGTTCGTTCTCCGGATCCTGAAGGACCAGAAAGAACGAACGCGCGGCTGAAACCTTATAAACTTCCATCTGTCACCTCATGGGCATGATAAGTAGCTTGGTAAGAAACGGGCTTTTTGGAAAACCGGTTGGCGTACGACGAAGCCACATAGCAATCCGGTTTAATGACGGGCACCATGCCCACCGACTCGACTCTGCGAACCATTTCTTCGACGAACTTGGCCGTCTTGTTCTTGGCTGCGTCTTCGCCGGCGTCGATATGAATGTACATCTCGAACGAGGCGCCCTGATAAATATGCGGCAGTATCACATTTTCCATATCTCGCCGTTTGGTCTCATCAAAGTATAATGCGATTTCTTCGCTCAAGGCCGTCTCCGTCGACAGCTTTTCTTTGACCGATGTCAAAGCGCGAGGAACCAACACTTGGCGGTAGCAAGCCCACGCGCCTTTCCCCATCCGCTGGATGACGACACCGGTAATAAATTTCGTGCATCCTGCATGCACCTGGCAATCGGTGCCGATGATGAACTTGTACGCTGCCAGTGGTTCGAGCCGCATAAAGCGAAGAATTCTCTCATGAACGTCCTCAATCGTGAGTCCACTTTCGGTCGTATTCCGAAACTCCAGTTGCTGCTGCACGGTTCTCCGATGTCCCAATGATAAGGCGCTTCCTTTCTCTTTAAGATTCGGATGAAGCAAAGGCGGTATATCCCAACCGCCTCTTATCTATATTATATGGCAAAAACGTCAAGATCGAACCGTCGTTATTTGCAAAACCCCGGTCCGGCTCCGAAATGTCAGGAAATGTCCCCTTTTCGCGCTTCCGGTTTGCCCGCTTCATTCTCGAACAACACGTAAGCGGGATCATTTTTCAGCCTGACGTTGCAAAGCTTCATTTCCCTCTCGTCCATCTCTCTCACATCCCATTCGGCCGGTTCCGCTACCCCCGCGGCCTGCAAAAAAGGCCGGGCCTCTTCCTCCGCCTCCCTGGCTTCCGCCCAATACTTAACTCCATAATACGCCAGTTGATAATGATTGACCAGCATGCATGTATAGATTTGCTTCGTTGCCGAGTGCTGAAGCACATAGGGCATATTCCTGTTCCATCCTTCCCGCCGCCAGCAACAAAGGCACTGTCCCGCGAGGGGAAAGTGCCCGTGCCTGTTCGTTATTTACAAATACGGATTGTCGTGCTTGGCTTTCAACATGTTCCAGCGGCGCTCCACTTCGAGCTCGAACGATTGTAACGATTCCGCGTACTCCGGCTTCGTCATATGCTTCGTTTTGCCCATCGTTTTGAGCCAGTCGGCCAAAGGAATTTTCTTTCCCTTGTCTTCCGGGTTGTACGTGAGCGTCGTAACGCCATGCTCCACTTCATACAGCGGGAAAAAGCAGGAATCTACCGCAGCGCCGACGATATTCGAGCCTTCCTGGTCTTCGGACAGCCAGTTGAGCGGGCAGGCAATCAAAATTTTGCCGTACACCATGCCTTCATGCTGGGCGTACCACTGCGCTTTGGCCGCCTTTTTCACCAAATCCTGCGGATATGCCTCCGAGCCTGTGAACACGTAAGGAATATGGGTCGCCGCCATAATTTGCGCGGTGTCCTTGTGGTGGAACACTTTGCCGCCCTGTTTCTTGCCGACGTTCGACGTCGACGTCCGGTGACCGAGCGGAGTCGAGTACGACAGCTGCGCGCCCGTATTCATGTAGCCTTCATTATCGTATTCAAGGATAATCATTTTATGATTGCGCAGCGCAGCGCCGATGGCCGGCCCCATGCCGATGTCCATGCCGCCGTCGCCGGTGATCATGACGAAGGTGAAATCGTCCTGCAGCCCAAGCCCGTCGAGCTCGCCGCGGCGCTTGCGCTCCCAGAACATTTCGACGACGCCGGAAAGCGTTGCCGCCCCGTTCTGGAACAAATTATGGATATACGTCGCCTTATGGGCGGAGTACGGATATCCGGTCGTGACAACCATCGCGCAGCCCGTGTGGAACAGTGCGACGATATCGCCCTCGATGCCTTTGAAGAACATCTCCAGGCCCGAGAA
The DNA here is from genome assembly GCF_056120505.1 of Paenibacillus sp. sgz302164. Taxonomy (NCBI): domain Bacteria; kingdom Bacillati; phylum Bacillota; class Bacilli; order Caryophanales; family Paenibacillaceae; genus Paenibacillus; species Paenibacillus sp. sgz302164. Next base: position 135,619 of record NZ_JBVYOL010000012.1, read on the forward strand.
AATGCCGCAGCCCGGACAAGCGCCGTGCCCCGGAGCGATGCGCTTCGGCTTCTTCGTCAGCGAGCGCAGCGGCGGAATGCGGACGTTCAGCTTGCCGGAAGCTTCGTCCGGAGTGACGGTAATGAGGCCCGTCTTGAGATCCTCATATTTCATTGGCGTCAGCACGCGCTTCGGCGCCTTCGCCGGATCTCCCGCCGTATGGCCGTAATAATCGAAAGGTACTTCCACGTACCCTTTGTTCATCGCGTCGATCGCAAATTGGAACAGGTTGTGGCCGTCTTCCGAGTAAAAATCTTTGCCGCCCAAGCCGTAGACACGGCTAATCACAAGCGTATCGTGATTTCTGTGCGTGAACAGCGCGGCTTTGATCTCGTTGACCATATTGCCGCCATGCCCGCCGTAAGAATCGGCGCGGTCGCCGACCGTGACCGCTTTGACATGCTGCAAAGCTTCGGCAATTTGCTTTGCCGGGAAAGGCCGGATCATGTTCGGCGCAATCGAACCGGCTTTGATGCCCTTCTCGCGCAGCTGGTCGACTACGTCCTTGATGATCTCCGACGAGGAGTTCATCAAAAACACGGCGACTTCCGCATCGTCCATCCGGTACAGATCGAGAATCGGATAATCGCGCCCTGTCAAGTCCGCGTATTCCCGGCGGATCCGGTCGAACACTTCCTCCGCGTTGTACATGGCGACCGACTGCTGATAGCAGTTGTTAATATAGTCCGGCTCGTTCATATACGGGCCTACGGTTATCGGATTGTTGCGGTCCAGCGTATTCGGGAATCCTTGCGGTTGCTCGCCGATGAAAGCATGCACATCCTCACGGTTGGCGAACGTCTGCACTCTTCGTTTTTGGTGCGAGGTGAAGTAGCCGTCGGACGCGACGAGCACAGGCAGGCGCACCGCAGGGTCTTCGGCCAGCTTCAAAGCCATAATATTCATATCGTATACGGCCTGCGGATCGCGGCACATCAGGATCGGCCAGCCGGTATTGAGCGCATAATACAGATCGGAATGGTCGCCGTGAATATCCAGAGGGCCGGATACCGAGCGGCATACCAGATTCATCACCATCGGAAACCGGGTGCCGGACTGAACCGGCATCTGCTCCAGCATGTACAAATAGCCGTTGGCGCTTGTCGCGTTGAATACGCGGCCGCCGGCGGTCGAAGCGCCGTAACATACGCCCGCCGAGCCGTGTTCGCCGTCAGCCGGAATGAGCACGATGTCATGCTGGCCGTTCGTTTTCATCAAATCGAGAAATTGGGCTACTTCCGTGGACGGAGATATCGGAAAATATCCCATGATATGATAATTGATTTGATGAGCGGCATATGCGGCCATCTCGTTACCGGATTCGTACACAATCCGCTGCTCGATTTTGGCCTGCCCCAATTCCTTTTTGATATCAATGGCCATACGTTTGTATCCACCCTTCTCCCATGAATGATCCTATAGCGGATGTTATGCCGTGCGCGGCTAGACGCCTGCGGCCAAATTGAACCGGTGCGGCATCCGGTGCGAATCCGCGTAGCCGTCCTCTTCTCTTTCGCTGGACAGCGCTTCGGTCGGACAAGCCTGTACACATTTCAGGCAGCCCTTGCAGTATTGATAGTCGATGCCCTGCAAAAACATTTGCGGACGGCCCTTTTTATCCGGAAGCTCATCCCACACGAAGCAGAAGTCCGGACACACATTGTCGCAAGAAGCGCAATGTATGCACTTGTCTTCGTGAAAATGCGGCATCATCCCCGCCCGGGAAATGCTGAGATCTTTCAGAATGCTGTTGCCCGGATTCGTAATCACGCCGCCGATCGGCTGCGTCGCATATCCGAGAACAGGCGTATCGAAGCGCACAAAGTCGGGCATCGTCTCCCCTTCGGGCAGTGCGTACGTTTGGAATTGCACTTCGTCGTAGCCGCGGTCAAAAGTGCGGATGGCCGGAGCTACCGCCTGCGGATACTTTTTCTCCAGCGATTTGCGGATGACGCCGCGCATCACTTCCGGGTCCAGAAAGTCGCAGAGGCGGAACAAGGCGCCAAGCATCGCCATGTTGACTCTGTTCTTCTCCTCCAGCGCGATGCCGATCGCATCGATAACCGCAATGGTGCCGCCTCTGAGCTTCATCTTTTCCTTCAGCTCATCTGGCGTTTTTGTCGAATTTACCAAAACCGTGCTGTCTTCATAAATTCCGCTGATAACGTTTACAGTTTTTGAAAGAGCTTCATGAAAAACACCGACTACATGCGGTCGTTCGACCGGAGACGTATCGCGAATATTCGTATTCATATCGCAAAAACGGATGTGTGCCTTTACGGCTGAACCCTTCTTCTCCGAACCGTATGAAGAAAAGCTGACACCGTTAAGCCCTACCCCTACTACTCCTGCTTCTGCGAGCATTTTACCGGCCAAGTTCGCACCGAGTCCGCCAATGGATTCCAGCCTAATCTCGAAAAAGCCGAGATCGTTCACTTTGGGTAAAGTTACCATTCCATGTCTCCTTTCAAAAATGTGCTGCGATTGAATTTTATGAATTGTTAATCTACTTTCATTGTAACAATAAATTTCCCGTAAGCAACAGTTTTTTACAATGACTAGGATTATAACAAGTAATCCATAATCAATCCGCACGAGCCCATATAAAAGCTCTCCTGTTTTTCATCCGCTTCATTCGGACTTTCCTCCGCACAACCGTCCATACACTGTTCGCAAACATCGACATATCCTTCGTCAAGCGGATCAAAGACAACTCCACAAACATGCGGGCAAGCCCTCATCCTTATCGCTCTCCGTTCTATCGCAGCTCATCATTTGAAAACGCTTTCTCTTATTATACAGCGATGCGCTGAAAATGTCTCACATCACTTTGTTAAATCTTTATCATTTGAAACGTATCCAACCTATTTGAAGTACTCGTAATTTGTGAGATAATGTAGAAAAAAACCATATTCTGTCGTACGTTTAGAAAGGACGGTTCGTATTGCTCCATTCCGTCATCACCCATGAACTTCATGGTCTTTTATACATGATGAGTGCGCTGTTGATCTACTTGGTTCTTACTCCTATATATGTATACAAAGAACAAAAGCGTAAAATTCTTTTCGTCCTCATCCTCTTCGTGCTCACCTATTTCTATTTGGGCTATGAAGATATAGAGCCGATTGTCTATACTTTGCATCTGATTCCCGTCTCACTTACGCTAGCGATCCTCTTCGAGGGATCCGTACCCGGCATTTTTACGTGGATCGCATTCAACTTCGGCAATCTGGTCATTTTGCAAAATGAACTGCTTCCCGTACTGCTCGGCAGCACCTTCATGCTCGCGGCGGGCCTCTATTTGAAGCGGAAGATGGTCGCCGACAGCTTCAAAGCCAAATTTATATTCGTATCCGTCCTGATGTTCGGTTACTTGGCGCTTTATTTGGCGGCAGGCCCCGCACTGCTTGACCAAAACTACGTGTATGCCGCTTACGCGGTATCGCTGTCCTTCGTTTCGAGCTGGTTCGTGACCTTTCTTTTTTTCCACGTCAAAAAGCAGGAGATCAATAAAGAGAAATTGCTGCATCTCGAAAAAGACCGCATGATCGGACAAATGGCCGCTTCGGTCTCCCATGAAATCCGCAATCCGCTGACGACGACCCGCGGCTTTTTGCAAATGATGGAACAGAAGGAATTTTCCGAGGAAGAGCGCAAACGCTTCATTTCGCTCGCTTTATCCGGCATCGATCAGGCCAATGCGATTATTAGCGACTATTTGCATTATGCGAAGCCGAACAGAAGTCAGCAGGAAAAGCTGAATATCAAGGAAGAGCTTGCTTCGATGCTCCGATTTATGAATCCGATCGCTGTCTCCAATCAAATAACGGTCGACATCTCGCATAGCAGCGACTCCCCTCTCTACATATGGGGAGAATCGAAAAAATTGCGCCAGTGCCTGATGAATTTGATCAAAAATGCGATCGAATCCATGCCTGACGGCGGAACGCTTACCGTACATACACACCTAACCGAATCTACCATTCATGTTTGGATATCCGATACCGGGGTCGGCATGAGCAAAACGCAAATCAATTCGTTAGGAATGCCGTTCTATACGACCAAAGCGGATGGAACCGGCCTGGGCCTCGTCGTTGTCATGAGCATCATAAAGTCGATGAACGGCAAAATTTCCTATTCCAGCAATCCGAATAAGGGCACCGTCTGTCTGATTCAATTTCAGGCCGGATAACGATTGACAAGCTTCCGTTAACAAGTCCGCCGGATTGTGGTATTCTGATAGAATAGCGATCAGCAGAATAGCGAAGGAGGCTGTCCCATGAATCCGGATTTTATTCAGATCAAATCGCTTGAGGGCGATCTTAAGATGTCCCACAAAAAGAAGGATTACGGGCTGACGGTTTCCACGAGAGAACTGGTCCTTCATAAGCCGCACGTGAATTATTACTTCAAGCTTGAAGATATGATCAGCATCGTGCCCTATGACGTGGGAGCTATGAAAGCAATCACTTTTGTCAATGCGCGATCCAAGAATCAGGAGTCCGCTTCACTCACTCCCGGTTCGGAGCACTTTAGAATTTATGTTCACAAAGCGACCGTTCATAACAGAAGCGGAATTTTCCTTCTGGGACCTACGGATGTTATCATTCCGATTCATAAGAGTATGCTTCAGGCGATATCCGAGTGCGTGCAGAACGCCGGGTTAACAGCACTGTAAATACTCATGCGTGCGAAAAAGGCAAAAAAGGCATCTTCCCCTCATCCGGCAGGGTAAAGATGCCTTTTCGTCAACGGCGGTTTCCGCGGAACGTTCCGCAGCCGTCGCTAACTGAGCGAACGCGATTCCTGTTTGGCACGTATCGTGACGAACACGAAGCAAAGCAGTAAAAATACAAAGATGCCGATGCCGACGATTTCGAAATCGAGTTCGGCCCACGGATTGAAAAACGTAAAAGCTTCGTAGAACGAAACCCCGTAAGCAAGAATGACGATCACCCATCCGATCAGCCTTGAAGCCGACTGCCCCAGCTTTCCGGAATGATGAATCATCCGGTAAGCAATCAGCGAATCCAGCGTATCGGTCAGCATCATCCCGAACATAAACACAAGCCCCAAAATAACGGGCATGTATTCGATTTTATTGCTTGCGGCAATCGCCCAAACGGACGTTTGGCTAATCGTTTCGGCAGCCAATGCGAAAATCGCGCCTACCAAAATAATTAAAAAAGGATTGGTTGTCCCTTTGGCGACTTTATCGATAAATTTCCCTTTGTATCCTTTAATTTGAAAGCTCTCGTTTTTGTATTTCGAACGCAGAAGATTATAAATATTGATCGTTCCAATGAGGAAAAGCGACAATATCGAAATCCATGTTGCGAAAGTATCGAAGTAATCGGGAAACTCAAAATCTTTGATGAACATCCCCAAAACAATCGCCATACTGGCCACTACCGCCCCATGGCCAAAAGAAAACAAAGTGCCTACCCATCTGGCGATCGGGCTTCCCATCCGCCAATTATAACGGGTTTGTCCGTCAATAAAAGCCAAATGATCCGCGTCCAAGCCATGACGCAATCCCAAAGCAAAAACAAGAAAAATAAGCGATACGGTTGACAATGTACTCACCATTCCTTTTCTCCGAAGGCATTTTAAGGTGTACGGATAGGTAGGTCTTCTGGCTCCCGGATCAATGCTTCTCTTCAGTCTTCCCCAGCATGCGGCTGAGTGACGTTATTGAAGAAGGCTCCCCGGTTACAGCGGCGGGACCGCTCGGGAGTTGCACCCGATTCCCTGTTACCCCTTGCTTGGCAAGGGCACCTGGCCGTAAACGTATTTGGTTGTGAGATAAACCTCTATCGAGGTCTTTCGAAGATGAGCGACCGCGTTTAGAGGTAGGTTTATTCGCCAATAAGAATGTGTTCTACGCGCTTTAGCGCTGTAAAGAACTTATACATTCTTATGTGGTAAAAAACGCGCAATTTTCAGGACGTCCGAGGCTAGGCTATATGCCTTCCCTGCTTCGGATAAAAGCGAAAAGGCGCTCGCAGCTGCTGTCGACCATCTCGTACACTTCTTCAAAATTGCCTGTGTAGTACGGGTCGGGGACGTTGCCGCCGCCCTTATCCGGGGCAAACTCCAACAGTTTATGAATGGAGGCGCCATGTGCATCCGGAGCAAACGATTTTAAATTCGTTATGTTGCTGTCATCCATGGCAATGATATATGTAAACTGTTCAAAATCGTCTGCCTTCACTTGCCTTGCGGTCAGTCCGTGATGATCGATGCGGTGACGGTCCAAAATTCGTCTCGTTCCCTGATGCGGCCGCTCTCCGGTGTGCCAGTCCCCCGTGCCCGCGGAATCAACAACGATACGCCCATCCAGGCCGGCCTGCTTCACTTTATGGCGAAAAACAGCCTCAGCCATAGGCGAGCGGCAAATATTGCCCAAGCATACGAATAGCACTTGAATCATGGCGCACCGAAAATAAGCTGTTTTTCTCGCATCGTAAGCCCTCTGGCAGGGATGTCAAGTACGATTTTGCCTTCCGCCAATCCCCAAATCCGCGTTGCGTACCGCTCCGCGAGCTCGACCTGGTGCAGCGCGGCGATGACCGTCAAATTGCTTTCCTTGCATAAGGATCGCAAGTCGTTCATGATGTATTCCGTCGCTTTCGGATCCAGGCCCGACACCGGCTCGTCGGCGACCAGCACTTTAGGTCCATGGATGAGCGCTTTCGCGATCGCAACCCTTTGCTGCTCGCCGCCGCTTAATTGGCTAATTTTTTTATCGCCTTTGTCGAGCAAGCCTACTTTTTCCAAATAGTCCATCCCGATAACATGCTCATCGCGTGAAACGGCTCCCGTTAAAATACGGATCGGCGTTTGATAAAATTTCCCCATCATGACATTCTTGATAGCGCTTTTATTTCTATTCAACGCCGGCTTTTCCTCAAGAAAAGCGAAATCTTTGCCGAGCTTCCATCGATCCAACAGCCCTGGCGTCGTAATATCGTTCGACTGGTAGATGAGCTGGCCGGACGTCCATTTTTCCTGGTGGCTGATGCAGCGCAGCAGCGTCGTTTTCCCGCTGCCGCTCCCTCCCACCACTGCGATGAATTCTCCTTCATCGACGCGAAAGCTGATCTGAGACAGCACTTTATTGTCCGGCGGATAAACTTTGCTTAAATTTCGTACCGTGATCATGACACCGTCTCCTTAACATTGTGCTCAACATGAACTTGAACCCGTAAGCTATTGGCAAAAATCGCCCATCTAGCGGCATCTGGCCTGACAAGAGGGCGATTTTCGGTTTCATTCACTTTATTCGCTGCAGCTGCTCGGACTCGACGCTTGGCCCGCTTCCACGTTGATTTTATCCGAAATCGTATCGCGGACGACCGACATGACAAGCTGAAGCAAATAGTTAATGTCTTCCTGAGACTGTTTAAATTCGCTCACGATAGGAATCCCGTCCAGCTCATCCTGCAATTCATCGATCTCTTTCTCGATTTTATCCACCATTTTGGCGTTTTGAAACTTCTCGAAAGCGACGATTTCCTTTTGCTTTTTCTTGATTCCGCTGATCAGCTTTTGAATATGCTCATTACCGGAAATTTTTTTCTCCGCTTGCTGGTAAAACTGCACCTCGTTCGAAGTCGTCAGCAGTTCCGCAAGCTCTTTCGCTTTGGCCAAAATATCCTCACGAACAATTAATTCCGTATTCGTATAATGCTCCATTTCAAACGCATGGGGATGATGGTGACTATGTTCCGACACGACTGCACGCTCCAATCTTCAACCTCACTATTGACAAATCATTTTATATGGACATCTTTAGCGGCGCTTCCACGATTTCGCCTTTCAGCACCCAAGTCTGCGCATGAGTGATTCGGACATGAATCAATTTACCGTACAAATCCTTAGATCCCGTAAAATGAATCAGCTTATTGGTCCGGGTGCGTCCGGCAAGGACGTCCGGGTTGTTCTTGCTCTCCCCTTCGACCAATACTTCCACAATTTCACCCTGCAGCTTCTCGTTGCTTAATTTGCTGTATGTGTTAAGCAATTCGTTCAGGCGGTACAAGCGCTGTTTCTTAACGTCCATTGGCACGTTATCTTCCATGCCCGCCGCCGGCGTACCTTCGCGAGGCGAGTAGATAAATGTGAACGCGGAGTCAAACTCCACTTCCTTTACCAAGGAAAGCGTATCCTCAAACTGCTCGTCCGTTTCGCCGGGGAAACCGACGATAATATCCGTCGTCAATACGGCACCCGGTATCGCCGTTTTAATTTTGCGAACCAGTTCCAAATATTGTTCCCGGGAATACTTGCGGCTCATTTTTTTCAAAACTTCCGTATTCCCCGATTGGACAGGCAAATGAATGTGCTCGGCCAAATTGCCGCCTGTGCCCAACACTTCCACCAAATGATCGTCAAAATCCCGAGGATGCGAAGTCGTGAATCTTATCCGTGGCACGTCGATCTTCCGGATATCGTTCATCAAATCGGCAAACGAATACGACATATCCTCGAAATCTTTGCCGTATGCGTTCACATTTTGACCGAGCAGCGTGATCTCCTGAAAACCGAGACGTGCCAGATCCCTCACCTCGGCAAGGACGTCCTGCGGCTTTCTGCTTCTCTCTTTACCGCGTGTATAAGGAACGATGCAGTACGTGCAAAACTTGTCGCATCCATACATGATATTCACCCAAGCCCGGATTCCTTCCCGCTTCTTGGGCAAATTCTCGACGATGTCGCCTTCCTTGGACCAAACCTCAACAACCATTTCTTTGTTGAAAAAAGCGTCCCTCAGCAAGGTCGGCAGGCGATGAATATTGTGCGTGCCAAAAATCAGATCGACAAAAGCGTGCTTTTGCATAATCCGGTTGACAACCGCTTCCTCTTGAGACATGCAGCCGCATACGCCAAGAACAAGTCCCGGCTTCTCAGCCTTAAGAGCTTTCAAGTGCCCAAGCTCGCCAAACACTTTGTCTTCCGCGTTCTCTCTGATCGCGCAGGTGTTGAGCAAAATGACATCGGCCTGGTACTTGTCTTCGGTAGATTGGTAGCCCATTTGCTCCAGCATGCCCTTCATCACTTCGGTATCATGCTCGTTCATCTGACAGCCAAAGGTGCGAATCAAATAAAATTTATTTGTGCCGAACTCCTGCATCTCCTCAGGAATGGTGAAATCATAATGAACGGCGATCTCTTCTTTTCCGCGCTTCTTGGCATCTGTCAATGAAGGAGGCTGAAAATATTGGGAATAATCCTTGACGGATTTCGCATTGTTAGCCATTTTCCTTACTTCCTCCTAAGAGCTCCCCTAGTGGAAAGCTTTCTTCGTAAGCTTGCACTGCACATGCTCTATAAATGTAAACATGTAGATATTATTATACCATTATAGATGTGCATAGACAAAAGGAAAATGGCGTATTCGTGAAAATGACGAATTTTCCTAATCCAGCAGTTCCGCAAAATCGCCGGTCTTGACGCCCGATGCATTTCCTTCGTCCGTGTCAATATGCATATCGAGCGCAAATTGGTCGGAAACTCTGGCAATGACGTCTTCGAATATTAAAGGGCGCTCCCCGTTCATTTTGACGCGCAGCAATTGCTTGTCCGCGATGCCCCATTTTTCCGCATCTGACGTATGTAAATGAATATGTCTCGCAGCTACGATGACACCGCGTTCCAGATCGACTTCTCCCTGCGGTCCTACAACTTTCAGACCCGGAGTTCCTTCAATATTTCCCGACTCGCGCACTGGAGGGTTGACTCCCAGAGAGAACGCATCCGTACGCGATACTTCGATTTGAGTTTGGCTGCGCGCCGGACCCAAAATGCGCACTTTATCGAATTTCCCCTTCGGACCGATCACCGCAACGGTCTCTTCCGCCGCGTACTGTCCGGGCTGGGATAAAGGCTTCATGCTTGTAAGCTGGTAGCCTTGTCCGAACAAAAGTTCGATATGCTCTTGGGATAAATGAATATGGCGAGCCGAAATGCCTACGGGAACTAATTTACTCATCGAAATCGTCCTCTCTGTTTACCGCCCAATAAAAAGGACACACGGAGGATCCCCGTATGCCCTTAAGGTGCAGTTGTTATTTAAATTCTGCAAGCAGCTTTTCGAATTCCGCTTCGGAAATCTTCATATTCTGTTTCGCAAGACCTTCCTGCGGGAAGTTTGGAACCATATCTTCATAGCTCTTTTTAGCTGTGTTCTGATATATTATACCAGTCAACATGCTGTGTGTTTCCATGATTTTTGTCATAGCCATAACGCGGTTCGTCGGATCGTAGTCCGGAATTTCGTCCAGGTCTACGATGTTTTCTTTGAACCAGTCATAAGTATTTACTTTATTGAACGTTACGCAAGGGCTGAATACGTTAATCAAAGAGAAGCCTTTGTGATTCAATCCCGCTTCAATAACGGCAGTCAACTGTTTCAAGTTGCTGGAGAACGATTGCGCTACGAATGTCGCTCCGGCAGCCATCGCTACTTCAAGCGGAGACAGCGCGGACTCAATGGAACCTTGAGGCGTGCTTTTCGTTTTGAAGCCTTCGGCGCTTCGCGGCGAAGTTTGGCCTTTGGTCAAGCCGTAGATTTGGTTGTCCATGACGATGTAAGTAAGGTCGATGTTACGACGGATAGCATGTACGGTATGTCCCATACCGATTGCGAAGCCGTCCCCATCGCCGCCCGAAGCGATAACCGTCAGATCGCGGTTCGCCATTTTTACGCCCTGCGCGATTGGCAGGGAACGTCCGTGAATACCGTGGAAACCGTATGCGTTGATGTAACCGGAAATACGTCCGGAGCATCCGATACCCGAAACAATCGCCAAGTTTTCCGGCTCTAAGCCTACGTTAGCCGCCGCTCTTTGAATCGCCGCCTGTACGGAGAAATCTCCGCATCCCGGACACCAGTTTGGCTTTACATTGTTGCGAAAATCTTTTAACGTTGCCATGCGAGGGTCAACTCCTTACATTTTTGTTCAATTTCGGCCGGCAAGAACGGATTGCCGTTATATTTAAGAACGTTTTTAATTTTATCGGCGTAACCGACATGCAGCTTGATTTGATCTGCCAATTGACCTGTCGCGTTGTTTTCTACGACGATAACGGTTTTTGCTTTCTCGAGATAAGGAGCAAGCTCAGCCGCAGGGAACGGATGAAGCAGACGAACCGTAGCATGGTTGGATGTGATGCCCTCTTTGGCAATACGGCTTCTTGCTTCGTCGATCGTACCGCCTGTGGAACCCATGCCGATAATCAGCAGGTCCGGATTCTCGTGCGGAGCATCGACTTTGATCGCGTCCGTTACTTGAATGTTTTTCAGCTTCCCAAGACGCTTATCCATCATTTTTTGACGGTTGTCGGTGCTTTCCGAAGGGCGGCCCGTTTGATCGTGCTCAACCCCTGTAACGTGGTGAAGACCGTGTTTCGTTCCTGGAAACACACGCGGCGAAATGCCGTCAGCGGTAAATTCATAGCGTTTGAACAATTGATTTGCTTCAACCTCAGGAGCATCGGTAACAAGATTTCCGCGATCGATCACGATGCGGTTGTAATCCAACTGCTCGGCGGACTGCTTGCCCAAGGACAATTGCAGGTCCGTTACCAGAATGACCGGGCATTGGTATTTCTCAGCCAGGTTGAAAGCTTCAATCGTATCATAGAAGCATTCTTCGATCGTGCTTGGAGACAGCACAATTTTCGGAATTTCGCCGTGAGTTCCGTAAATCATAGCGTTGATATCGGATTGCTCTTGTTTCGTAGGCAGACCCGTACTTGGACCGCCGCGCTGCGTATCTACGATAACGACAGGCGTTTCGGTCATGCCGGCAAGACCGATTGCTTCCATCATCAAGGAAAGACCGGGACCTGCGGACGCAGTCAGAGCGCGCACGCCGCCGAAGTTGGCGCCGATAGCCATCGTACAAGCTGCGATCTCGTCTTCGGTTTGAATGACGGTACCGCCGAATTTAGGCAGCGCTTTAATCAAGTACTCCATAACTTCCGAAGCAGGCGTAATCGGGTATGCAGGCATAAACCGGCATCCGGCTGCCACAGCTCCGAGCGCGATAGCGTCGTTGCCGATCATGAACAGCTTTTGCTTGCCGTCCGCAGGCTCCAATTGGAACTCTGGAAGCGGGCCCCCTGCCAGTTGAAGAACGGATTCAGCGCCTTTGCGGACAGCTTCAATGTTCTTCTCGACTACAGCAGCTCCCTTACGGCCAAATTCTTCCTCAACCGCTTTATTAAACACATCGAGCGGCAATCCCAACAATGCCCAGGATGCGCCGGATGCAGCCATGTTCTTGAACAGGGATGTTCCCAGCTCTTCCGCAATTGCAGTGATCGGAACAGGGAACAAACGAGCGTTAATTCCTTCCGGTAAAACCGGGTTGAATTTGGCATCCGCCACGATTACTCCGTTGTCACGAAGCTCGTGTGCGTTGAAATCGATACTTTCTTGGTCAAAAGCGACCAGAATATCCAAATCGTCCGAAATTGCGCGAATCGGCTTGGTGCTGATGCGAATCTTGTTATTTGTATGTCCCCCCTTAATCCGCGAAGAGAAATGACGGTACCCATACAAATAGTAACCGAGACGGTTCAACGCTGTAGAGAAGATGCGGTCTGTACTTTCGACCCCTTCCCCCTGCTGACCTCCGATTTTCCAAGATAACTGACTAATCACCGTGCGTCCACTCCTTTTGATTGTAGCTGCATGAAGACAACAAAGGGTAATACATCATTAAAGTTGAATAATGCTATAAAAAAAATCTTTCAGTTGTCAACCAAATTTTATGCCTTTGTAAAGGAAAAAGCAAGTGGTTTGAACAAATCTAAAACATAGAGTTTTTAGATGAAATCCATATCAATAATAGAACGTTTATTTCGCCGAGCCAGGCAGGTTCGAAACCAGGAAATTCCGCCAATTCCCATACAAAAACCGCTCGACTTGAGCCGCGTTATAGGTTTTGCATAAAGCTTCAATTATATTTTCATATTTGCCTGCGTGCTCCAATCCGGAAACCCATTGTTCAATACCGTCGAAGTCCGAGCCGAAGCCAACGTGCCGTTCGCCGCCAAGGGAACAAATATGGTCGATGTGCATCAAAAGCTGGCTAATCGTCACTGGCGAACGTTCATTCACAAAATAGGGTACAAACGTAACCCCGATTTGTCCTTTCTTTTGAATGATGGCGGTGATTTGATCGTCTGATAAATTTCTTGGATGGGGACAAAGCTTGACAACATTGGAATGAGAAGCTATGAAGGGCTTCCCGTACAGTTCAGCCAATTCCCAAAAGCCTTTTACCGACAAGTGGGATACATCAGCTATTATGTCCATTGTTTCTAATTCTTTGAGCATCGTTTTTCCTCTCCACGTAAATCCGCCTTTGCGCGGCTCCATCACCCCATCTGCCGCCCAGTTTGCATAATTCCATGTAAAACCGATACTTCTTACGCCCAAATGATACAAAATACGCAGGTATGTCATATTGCCATGCAGCGCATCCAAACCTTCCAGCGTTAAAATTGCCCCGATCCGGTTGCCCTGTTCCACTTCCAGCAAATCATTAACGTTGTTAATAAATTTCATTTGCGGGTTGTCGGCAATTTTTTTGTGAAACAGGTCGACCATCTGCAAAACATGATCAAATGTAGGGTGCTTGATTTTATCCGTCATATACATGGCAAAGCACTGGATCTTGACTCCGGCTTTCAAGAGCCGCGGATAACTGACGTCCAGTTCCCTCTCTTCTTTGAAAAAATCGAGCTTCGGGTTCAAAAACAGCTTCGTAATTGCGTCGCAATGGCCGTCGATAATTCTCACCGTTCTCATCCTCCTTCGTTTGTAAACATAAAAAAACCTGTCTACGATGTAAACAGGCGTTGGTTTGTATGTAATGAAACGATTTTACCGAGGCTCTACAATCAATTTGATGGCTGTCCGATCTTCCCCGTCGATCACGATATCAGTGAATGCTGGAACACAGATTAAGTCAACCCCACTAGGCGCAACAAATCCTCTTGCGATAGCTACAGCTTTAATGGCCTGGTTGAGCGCGCCTGCGCCAATAGCCTGAAGCTCCGCCGCTCCACGCTCGCGTAACACGCCAGCCAATGCACCTGCTACGGAGTTTGGATTGGATTTTGCTGAAACTTTTAATACTTCCATGAAAAGTACCTCCTCGGGAATGATGGATAGATTCCAGTAACCATCATATTCTAGAGGTTCTCTAAAAATTCCTCCTGCTGTAGACGGAACTTTCGAAAGATTTAGAATTTTTCGTCAATCTAAGAAAATTTGATCTTCGTCATAGCGGATAAGCTGAATACCGTTAGCAAGTCCGGTTTGATCGTTGAGTTCGATAACGACGGCATGGAAATGCCACTTTCCTTCATCCGTCACAAACCGAACGGGAAGCTGCGTTTTAAACTTTTGCAGAACAGCGTTACGTTCCATACCTAATATACCGTCCCGCGGGCCAACCATGCCGACGTCCGTCACATAAGCGGTCCCTTGCGGAAGGACACGGTTATCGTTCGTTTGCACATGCGTGTGGGTCCCGACTACAGCGGATACCCGGCCATCCAGGTGCCAGCCCATCGCAATTTTCTCCGAAGTAGCTTCCGCGTGAAAATCGACAAAAATAAATTTATGTTTCTTTTTGCTGTTTTCAATAATTTCATCGACTTTGCGAAACGGACAATCGATGGGCGGCAGAAACGTTCTTCCTTGAAGGTTGATAATAAGCAGTTCCTGATCCTTCACCTTGATCACCGTATGCCCCCGACCGGGCGTTCCGGGCGGAAAATTAGCCGGTCTGACCATTTTTTCATCCCGGTCGATGAAATCGAACACTTCTTTCTGATCCCAGGTGTGGTTGCCCATCGTAAGCGCCTGAATGCCCAGCTCATACATATCTTTGGCGATAGCCGCCGTAATCCCTTTGCCTGCGGCCGCGTTCTCTCCATTCGCTATAAACACTGCGTTCGGATGTGCGCTTTTCAGTCTCGGCATGACCGCCTTGATCGCTTTTCTTCCAACAGATCCAACGATATCTCCTATGAATACAATTTTCATATCCGTTCTCCTCTTGTGCTCAATAAAATAAGAAAAACCTCTAGGGAGTCGTTCAAAGATGAGCGATCCCGATAGAGGTATGTTAACCCAATATTATTTTGCGTACTCCACAGCTCTCGTTTCACGAATAACCGTAACCTTGATATGACCCGGATAATCGAGTTCACCCTCGATTTTCTTCGTAATATCGCGGGCTAAGCGGAACGCTTCGGTATCATCCACTTTTTCCGGTTGAACCATTACGCGCACTTCACGGCCTGCTTGAATCGCGTATGATTTCTCAACGCCTTCAAACGACTCGGAAATTTCTTCGAGCTTCTCCAACCTCTTGATGTACGTCTCCAGCGTCTCTCTGCGCGCCCCCGGTCTTGCCGCAGACAACGCATCCGCCGCTCCGACCAGCATGGCAATGACGGAAGTAGCTTCCACATCGCCATGGTGGGATGCGATACTATTGATAACAACTGGATGTTCTTTGTATTTCTTCCCGATTTCCACGCCGATCTCAACATGAGATCCTTCGACCTCATGATCAAGCGCTTTACCGATGTCATGAAGCAGCCCGGCACGTTTCGCCAAAGTTACGTCTTCCCCGAGCTCTCCAGCCATCAGACCGGCCAGATAAGCTACTTCCATTGAATGTTTCAGCACGTTTTGGCCGTAACTTGTTCTGAATTTCAGTCGACCCAAAATTTTGATCAAGTCCGGATGCAGTCCGTGGACACCTACTTCAAACGTTGCCTGCTCTCCGTATTCACGAATGCGCTCGTCCACTTCTTTGCGCGACTTCTCCACCATCTCTTCGATGCGTGCCGGATGAATACGTCCGTCTGCAACTAATTTTTCCAAAGATGTGCGGGCAATCTCACGGCGAATTGGATCAAAACCCGATAAAATGACCGCTTCCGGCGTATCGTCTATGATGAGGTCAATACCCGTCAATGTTTCGAGAGCGCGAATATTACGGCCTTCACGTCCGATGATGCGGCCTTTCATTTCTTCATTCGGCAAAGTAACCACGGAAACCGTCGTCTCCGCCACATGATCGGCAGCGCACCTTTGAATGGCGAGCGTAATGATTTCTCTAGCTTTCTTATCGCCGTCTTCTTTGGCTTGCTGTTCGATTTCTTTAATCAATTGCGCCGTTTCATGGCGGACTTCCTGCTCTACGTTGGTGAGAATGATGGTCTTCGCTTCTTCCATAGTGAGACCGGAAATTCGCTCCAGTTCGGCGACCTGGCTTCTATAAAGCTGATCGATTTGTCCTTGCGTATCCTCGATTCGCTTCTCCTTGTTGGCTACTTGCTCTTCTTTACGCTCGAGAGATTCTAATTTTTTATCCAGCGATTCCTCTTTTTGCAACAATCGTCTCTCTTGTCGTTGTATTTCGTTTCGACGTTCACGAATGTCTTTTTCAGCTTCGGACCGCAACTTATGCACTTCGTCCTTCGCTTCCAGAACCGTTTCTTTTTTCAGCGCTTCCGCTTCCTTCTTAGCAGCTTCCCGAATTTGTTCTGCCGCTTGTTCGGCGCTGGAAATTTTCGCTTCTGCAAGAGATTTGCGGATAAAATAACCAATCCCTAAGCATGCAGCTCCAACAAAGAGAACGATCGCGATCCAGATGAAAGGCTCCATCTTGTTCACCTCCTCGTTGGTTTCTCCAAGGTGTTAGCTTGGGATTCCTTCGGTTTTTTAATCCGATTTTTAATTGTTAGGCAAAGTACGTACACCCCATACTCCCTGAAAAGCATGGCTCAAAAGTAATGCGCACTGTGTGTATGCGGCACATTAGTGCTCATCATTCATAACCAACAGCGTATAAATTGGCGATTTCTACAGCTGCTGCATCAAAACCAAACAATTTCTTATGATTTTGAATCCTTATGAAAATATACAATAGTTATTGTATCTTTTGTCAAAGAAGCTTGTCAAGCGATTGTCCATTAAAGCTTACATAATCCTGTTTGATATAAGGAAACCGAGATATCTTTTTAACTACATTAACCATGCGATCATTCATGCAGCTAAATATCTTCCTCCCATACTTCATATTCTTCTTCCTCCGTCTCCTCCTCATGATGATTTTGTGAGAGCACGGCCAGCGTCCTGCTGACGATCGAATTCGTAAAGCCTCTGCGCAGCAAGTAAGCTCCCGTCTTCCTTTTGCGGTCCAATAGCGTGCCTGATGTTTGCTTCCATTTATTTTGCCCGAGCTTCAGAGCCCCCTGGAGTTCCTCATCCGGATCGATAGCCTCCATAGCGTCCTTGACCAATTCTTTGCTGACTCCTTTTTGCTGGAGCTCCTGACGAACGAGATTGCGTCCCTTTTTCTGTGAATAGATCCGATGTTCCGTCCACATTTTGGCGAACTCTTCATCATTTATATAATTTTGCTGCTTTAGAAGCTCGCACGTCCATTCAATCACGGCCTGTTCAATGCCCTGCTCTTTCAGCTTGCGCTTCACTTCACTGGTGGAATGCGGACGTCTGCCTATCATGCGCAGCGCTTTCATATAGGCCTGGTTCCGCTCCTCGTCCTCAAGAATCGAGGCCGTTTGCTCGGGATGAATCGGCTCTCCTTTGAGAAGGCGATGCTTGATCATGATGTCCTCATGAACTGAGAACGCATATTCATCGTTAATAAAAATATTGTATCGATGCCTGCTCCGCTTCTGCTTCTCCACCATTGTAATTATAAATAGCTGCTGTTCCCCGCCGTTCAACTTTTAACCCCCTGACTAAAAACGAAAGCACCTTAACGCGAGGTTAAAGGTGCTGCCGTTAAACGCTTCATTATTCGAATGCCAATTCGGCTTCTTCCTCTTCATCATCTTCGTTGGGCCCGGTCACTTTAATCAAGTTGCTGTTATCCCGGATTTTCAACTCAATGCTGTCGGCAATGGCTTTGTTCTCCTTGAGGAACTGCTTCGCATTCTCGCGTCCCTGGCCAAGTCTTTCACCCTCAAAAGAGTACCAAGCTCCGCTTTTGTTAACGATATCCATTTCCGTTCCGATATCGATAATGCTGCCCTCGCGGGAAATGCCTTCACCGTACATAATATCAATCTCCGCTTGTTTGAACGGCGGAGCCACTTTGTTCTTAACCACTTTGACCTTGGTCCGGTTGCCGACCATGTCGTTGCCTTGTTTGATCGTCTCAATGCGGCGAACATCCAGACGAACGGAAGAGTAGAACTTGAGTGCGCGCCCCCCCGGAGTCGTTTCCGGGTTCCCGAACATAACCCCCACCTTCTCGCGAAGTTGGTTAATGAAGATCGCGATCACCTTCGACTTGTTAATGGCGCCAGACAGCTTGCGAAGCGCCTGGGACATCAAACGGGCTTGAAGCCCTACGTGAGAGTCGCCCATCTCGCCTTCGATCTCGGCTTTAGGCACGAGAGCGGCTACGGAGTCAATGACGATGATGTCTACGGCGCCGCTGCGCACCAGCGCTTCGGCGATTTCCAAAGCCTGTTCGCCCGTATCCGGCTGGGAGAGCAGCAGTTCATCTATGTTGATGCCTAATTTGCTTGCATACAGTGGGTCCAAAGCGTGCTCGGCGTCGATGAACGCTGCTTGTCCGCCGACCTTTTGCACTTCGGCGATAGCGTGCAGAGCAACCGTCGTTTTACCGGAAGATTCGGGTCCGTACACTTCGATAATTCTTCCGCGCGGAAATCCGCCGATTCCGAGTGCGATATCAAGAGCAAGCGATCCGCTCGAGATCGTCTCGACCTGCATATGTGTGGATTCTCCGAGCTTCATGATGGAGCCTTTTCCGAATTGTTTTTCGATTTGACGCAATGCATTTTCAAGTGCGGCGCGACGATCTGTCAAAACACTCACTTCCTTTTATCATTATAGGTATATGATAACTTGTTTTGGAGTGTTTGCCAAGCATTTTTTCGAACATACATTCGTTTTTTCTGCGAGCAAACAAAAAACCGCAACAAAGTTATCGCTTTGCTACGGTTCTTCCGTTAACGTATTCTTACATTATACGCGAAACCTAGCTCTCTTTCAACAGTTTCCATAAGTGGTAAAGCGCGCTCTTCGCCGCCCTCAGCTTGATCATTTCCCGATTGCCGGAAAGCTTGAGCGGAACGACCTGGGTTTCGCCTCCCTTGCGGGCCACGCCTACGTAGACGAGCCCAACGGGCTTGCCTTGGGAAGGGGAGGGCCCGGCAACTCCGGTAACCGCCACTCCCCAATCGCTGCCTGCCGCATCGAGCAGATTACGGGCTAACAAAGAAGCCGTTTCTTCGCTTACAGCGCCGGGAGCGCCGTCGCCCTCCAGCACCTCCACCGGCACGCCCAGCAGCTTGTGCTTGAGCTCATTGGAGTAGCAGATGATGCCGCCCATGAACGATTGCGAGCTGCCCGGCACAGCCGTAATCAGGTCGCTCAGCAAGCCTCCTGTGCAGCTCTCCGCTACGGCAAGCGTCATTTTTTTCTCGCCCAGCATCCGCAGAACGACCGCCTCAAGCGGCACATCCTCCTCGGCGTAAATGAACTGCCCCAACCGATGCCTGATCTCCCGTTCGACAGCCTGAAGCTTGCGCTCGCCTTCCGCCGCTTCCTGCGCCCGGGTCGTCAGGCGGATCGTCACTTCCCCTTCTTTGGCATAAGGGGCGATCGTCGGGTCCGTCTGATTGGCGATCAAATCAAGCAGTTGGTGTTCCAGGTTCGACTCCCCGATCCCGGCAAAGCGGAGCATTTTGGAATACAAAGGCACTTCGTCCGTCATGACGTTCCTGAGCCAGGCTGCGGCGTAGTTCGAGAACATCGGCTTCATTTCTTTCGGAGGGCCGGGCAGCAGGATGAAATGCGTGCCTTCGTGCGTCAGCGCGACACCGACTGCGAGCCCGGCATCGTTCTGCAGCGGATCGCTGCCCTCCGGCATGAGCGCTTGTCTGCGGTTGCTCTCAACCATCGGTATTCCCCTGGAAGCGAACATCTCCGATATTTTATTCATGGAAGGTTCATGAAGAATAAGCTTACGTCCTATGTATGCGGCCAGAACATCCTTGGTCAGGTCGTCCTGGGTCGGGCCCAGTCCGCCCGTACAGATAACGACATCAGCCCGCGAAGACGCCAGCTTGAGCGTATCCAGCAATCTCTGTTCGTTATCGCCGACGACCGTTTGATAATAAATATCGATCCCCAAGCCGGCGCATTCGGTAGACAAAAATTGGGCGTTCGTATTGACGATTTGCCCCAGCAAAAGCTCGGTTCCAACAGCTACGATTTCAGCTTTCATAAGCCATCCTCCCAAATGGAAAAAACAATAGGTTCCCCTATTGCGTCTTTTCCGAAAAGTCTATGACATGTTTGTTCTTGACAAAATATTCAATGCCGGAGTACAGCGTAATGATCGCTGCAACCCAACTGGCAATCACATCAAAGGGGAAATCCAAAAACGTGAATGGAAAATTGTTGATAAGCAAAGCAATAATGGCCGTGATTTGCGCAGCCGTCTTGGCTTTCCCCCATTTGCTGGCCGCCATCACCGTTCCTTCCAAAAGCGCAATCTGGCGAAGGCCAGTAACTGCCCATTCGCGGCTGATGATCACGATGACGATCCAGGCGTCCACCTTGCCCATTTCGACCAAAGAGACGAGCACCGCTGTGACCAGAAGCTTATCCGCGAGCGGATCGAGCAGCTTGCCCAGATTGGTGACCAGCTTGCGCTTTCGGGCTATATAACCGTCCAGGCTGTCCGTGCTTGCCGCAATAATGAAGATCAGAGCGGCAATAATCTGATTGTAGGTAATGCTGAATTCCTCAATCCGAATATGCGGAAACTTCACCTTGATCAGCAAAAAAAACATGATGATCGGAACTAGTAATATCCTCGCCACAGTGATGCGATTGGCCAGGTTCATGCAATAACCTCCCCGGACAAATCAAACTCAAAGGAATGCGTAATACGAACCTTGGTCATTTCTCCGATGTTCAGTTTAGCATTGGCAACGAAAACCTCGCCATCAATTTCAGGAGCGTCAAATTGCGAACGGCCTACATAGACATCGCTTCTGCCGTCGTAACGCTCGATCAGCACTTCAAGCTCTTGACCGATCCGGCGTCCGCCGCGGAGATTCGATATTTCGCGCTGAATTTCCATCAGCGTATTCGCACGATATTCTTTCACATCATCAGGCACTTGATCCGGCAACCGGGATGCAGGCGTATCTTCTTCCTTGGAATACGCGAACACGCCGAGCCGGTCGAATTCCATCTCGCGGACAAACTGCTTCAGGTTCTCAAAATCCTCATCCGTTTCCCCCGGGAATCCGACGATTAGAGAAGTCCGCAGCGCCACGTCCGGGATGCGCGCGCGGATTTTGCGCACCAGCTCGCGGGTATCCTTTTGGCGGCCCGGTCTGCGCATCCGTTTCAAAATCGAGTCCTCGCTGTGCTGCAGAGGCATATCGATATATTTGCACACTTTGGGATTGCTTGCAATCGTTTCAATCAGTTCATCCGTAAAAAATCCGGGATACGCGTAGTGCAGGCGCACCCATTCGATGCCGGGTACTTCGCTCACTTTGTCCAGCAGCGCAGGCAGCATAAAACCATCGTACAAATCCGTACCGTAGTTGGTCGAATCCTGGGCGATGAGGCTGATTTCTTTAACTCCCTGGGAAGCCAGTTGGGCTACTTCGGCGAGGATCGATTCGATGCTTCGGCTGCGGAACTTGCCGCGCATGATCGGGATGCTGCAAAACGTACAGGCGTTATCGCAGCCTTCCGCAATTTTCACATAAGCGGTGTATCGGGGGGTCGTCACTTGTCTTGGCAAATCGGCATCATAGTTGAAAACGGGATTGCCGACCATAATGGGCTTCTTACCGCGGAGCGCTTCGTCTACAATGTGATTGATTTTATCGAAATCGCCTGTGCCGACGATGCCGTCAATCTCCGGCATTTCTTCCATCAGTTCTTTTTTGTACCGCTGCGTCAAGCATCCCGAAACAATCAAAGCCTTCAACTTGGCGGTCTGTTTCAACTCGGCCATATCGAGAATCGTATTGACCGATTCTTCCTTCGCCGCATCGATAAAACCGCATGTATTGACGATAATCACCGTGGCTTCTTCCTTGTTATCAACGAGTTGAAAACCGCGGCCGTGAATTAATCCAGCCATAATCTCGGAGTCGACCAAATTTTTCTCGCAGCCGAGTGTCACTACTTTAACCTTTTCCGTCATGAAAGAAACAACCTCCAGATAGTCCTAACCATTCTTTACAAGTATAATACATGCCCCATAGGGTGTCAAAAAAACAAACCCCCCTTGCAAGGGGGGCGTTCCGAGGCTGCGCCGAGCACGCGCACGTCTATTTGAGATTCACGAATTGCAGATCGAGCGGAATCTCCGCCTTGCGCAGCAGCGCTATGACGGCCTGCAAATCGTCTTTGCTTTTTCCCGTGACCCGGATTTGGTCGCCCTGAATTTGGCTTTTTACCTTCAGCTTGGAGTCGCGGATCAAAATGTTGATTTTTTTGGCGTTCTCCTGATCGACCCCCTGCTTCAGGCTGATGCGCTGCCTTACAGTTGAAGACGCCGCAGGCTCGACTTTGCTGTAATCGAGGTTTTTGATCGAAATACCGCGCTTCGTCATTTTAGCATGTAAAATATCCAGCACGTTCTGAAGCTTGAATTCGTCGTCCGAAACGACGACAAGCTGGTCTTTCTCCAGCTTAATGCTGCTCTTGCTGTTTTTAAAGTCAAAGCGGGTTCCGATTTCTTTCTCCGCTTGCTGAATTGCGTTGTTAAGCTCCTGCATGTCCACCTTGGACACGATATCGAATGAACTTTCCGAACTCATACCTGCAACATCCTTTCCATGAAATTACATAAGCATTATAGCAAGAAGCGGTATAAAAAGAAACATCCTTCAGCCGATTGGGCAAAGGATGCTCGCGTTGGATTCATTACCCGGGAAAGCGCAGGAAGCGGCAAAAAGCTAGCTTTTTTGCAGGTTGAGCTGCACTCTCTTCGGATTCGGCGTATCGCCTACAGGGATAACGGTTCCATTCACGGTCAGCTCGACGGCGCTCGCGGCTCCAATATTCAAATAGGCGGAACTGTCGATTTCAAAGGAATCGGTGTCGTTATTGTTGTAGGTTTTTTGTCTAAGCATGTCTCTTTTGCTGCCGTCGGTGAGCGCATCGACGCGAATCCAGCACTGCGCGCCGGTGATTTTCAATTGGATGTTCAGCTTGGGGCTGTTCGTGATCGTATAGTTGTCTACGCCCTTCTCGTTGCTGCTGAATTTGACTTGGGCGACTGCCGGCGGAGTCTGAACAGGCGTGGGCGTAGGCGTGGCAATCGTCTGTACGGGAGTGTTCGCCGCGGCATTGGCGCCTGTGCCTCCGGACTTCGTTCCGGCTGTCGGATCGGAAGAATCCGTAATTCTCGGCGATTGTGTCTGAGCCGGATTGTTTTCCGTAGGCGTTGTTTTATGATTCTTATAGGTGTAATAATAGACAATCCCGGAAATCAAAATGATAAAGCTGACAAACATAACGCTGGACGCCCAGCGGCTGATCTTCTCCGTTTGGCGAACATTGGAACGTCTTTTCCGTATCGTATCGACAACAGGCGGTTCGGATTCGGGGGAGGGATTTGTAGTCTGGTACATCTTCAGCACTTCGTTCGGGTCAAGTCCGACCGCTTCCGCGTAGCTCTTAATAAAAGCGCGAACATAGAAGCTGCCGGGCAGTACTTTGTAATTGCCCTCTTCAATCGCTTCCAAATAGCGCTTGCGTATTTTGGTAACTTCCTGTAAATCATCCAAAGATATTTTTCTGTCCATGCGCGCTTTGCGCAAAATAAATCCTAGATCGGACACAAGTTCACCTCCCCGTAACTGTTGTATGTATGTTTGACGTTCATTCCGCTAAAAAGGTTCTATATTGTAGGTAAAGGAATCATAGTTAATCTCTTCGTCAGGACTGTTGCGAAGCTCGATAATATAGTCAAAATGATTATAAGTATATTCGGATTCTTTGATAAATATATCCGGGTGTTCAATGACTTTCGTCGAAGGCATCGCCATAATTTCCTGCAGCAGGCTGTAGTGCTTTTCATTGGAACGGATCGTGGATACGATTCCGTCAATAATAAAGACGTTGTTCGGCGTCATTTCATCTTCGGAAAGCTGGCTGCGGACCGTCTGCCTAAGCAGCGTGGAAGACACGAAAGTCCAGCGCTTGTTGGAGCATACGCTTCCGGCGATGATCGATTCGGTTTTGCCGACCCGGGGCATGCCGCGAAGACCGACCACCTGGTTGCCTTCTCTTTTGAAAATTTCGCCGAGAAAGTCGACCAGCAGCCCTAATTCGTCGCGTGTAAAGCGAAAAGTCTTGCGGTCGTCGGAATCTCTCTCGATATAGCGGCCGTGCCGAACCGCCAAAATATCAACGAGCTTCGGCGGCCGCAGCGCCGTAATAGTAATATTATCTACTTTTTTCAACATTTTACCCATCAAATCGATTTTCTCTTCATCGTTCGTTTGCAGCAGCATGCCGCGGGTTCTGTCTTCAACACCGTTAATGGTAACGATATTAATATCCAGCATCCCCATCAAGGATGCAATATCGCCCAGCAAACCGGGACGGTTCTTATGAATCTTATACTCCATATACCACTCTTTGACGTCCAATCGTTCCACCTCATCACAAAGTCAGTAACAAATCGTTACTCCGTTAAAATATATTTCTACAATATTCGATAAAATCCTTCTAAATACCTGAATGAATATAATTTTTCATTTCATCTTTAGTTCTTTAAGCTCTTGTTGATTATATACAATGGTTCCATTTTTCCAAGTTCGTTGGGTCATCGCCGCCAAACGGTCAGCCATGATCACATCCCAATTCAGCTCGATTGACCAAGCATTCGTTAAATCCATCACTTGAACTTGCGATCCGATCGATTTAGCTTTTTGCACAAAAGTTTGATCCACCGGTGTGTAATAAACGACCCAATTGGAGCCGTGATGCCTGACTTGATAGGATAACTGCTGATACCATTGCTCATTGTTGTCAAGCAGCACGATATGGTCCGCTTCTTCCGAAGGCGCCCATTCCGAAGGAATCGGACTGTCGGCGCGCGTTACCCATTCGATCGACGAACGCTGCAAGAGCAGATCGTTAACCCATTTATTTTTGAGTGAATCCACTTGATTCGGATCGACGGTCAATAGCGCAGCTTTGTCGGAACTGACGCCCGAAGCGCCACCGACGAACAGATTGTCTTGGAGCAGCGTCCATTTGCCGGACAATTTGCTTGGATCCATAACAGCAGGCGCCGTTGCGATCAAATCGTTTCCGGCTACATATATGTAATCATAAGTCCTTGATTTCAATTTATTAACGACTTGATCATCCAATGCCGGCAAATCTTTGACCCACTCAAAAGCGATGCCATTCGTTTCTCTCCATTGCAAAAGCGCGGCGCCGATCGATTGCTTGGCGGCATCCGATAAGCTTGGGCCCGTAAGCATAAGCACGGACAGCTTCTTGTCCAAAAGCTCCTGCTTAATGACGGGCATTCCCCGGTTTCCGCAGCCGGTCAGCCATACACACAGCATAATCATACATAAAGCATACCTTCGAAGTAACATACGCTAACGGTCCTTTCTTATCAATAAAGCATGCAAAAGCCTCCGAAGCGGGAGGCTTTCACACGGTGCATCCTATTGAATTGTAAATCGGTTGTTAGCCTTTGTCCACTAGTTTTACCATGAGGCGGGCAAGCGTGCGTTTTTCCTCTTCGTTCCCCGCATCCCACAGCTCTTTCAACACGCGTTCTTGCGTATTTTCCGGATCAATTTTGTTGGACAGAAACTCGCCGATTTGAAAAGCAAGCTTGCTGATGGTCTCTTCGCTCATCCCCGCATGCTCGGCCTGGTTTACGCGTTCAGCCAAAAATTCTTTCCACTTATCAAATACTTTAAGTACAGTAGCCATGTTTTGAGAGCCTCCTTTTATCGATGAGAATAGGTCATTACAAGAAGTAATATGCCTTTCTCCTCAAGGAAATATACGCGAGGCTCCGGGCGCGTCCGAATGGTAAAAAGATGATGAATAAGTGCGTTACGTCAGCCAGCCGCCGTTGGGACTAATGATCTGTCCTGTAATGTACCCGGACTCGGGGAGTGCCAAAAAGTACACCAGAGAAGCGATCTCGCCCGGAAGCGCGAACCTTCCGGCGGGAATTTCACTTTCCAGCGCCGCCTTCTCTTCGGCTTGAAAGCCGGACATCATGACCGTGTCTACGGCCCCGGGAGCAACCGCGTTCACCGTAATGCCGGAAGGAGCCAGCTCCTTGGCCAGCGCCTTCGTAAAAGCGTTCATCCCGCCTTTGGCCGTCGAATACACGACCTCGCACGAAGCTCCCGATATCCCCCAAATGGACGAAACGTTAATGATCCGGCCGTATTTTTGCCGGATCATCGACTGCATGAACGACTGCGTGCACAGGAACGCGCCCTTCAAGTTAGTATCCATGATCATATCCCAGTCTGCTTCGCTAATATCGGAAAGCAGCCCGTAATGAGCGATTCCGGCATTGTTTACGACAATATCGGGAACCATCTCCCGCCGATCCAGCTTTTCTTTCATTTTCGAGATTTGATCTTTGGAGCGAATATCGGCTGATATTGTCAGCACTTTAGCCCCGTGTTTCATGCACGTTCTTGCGACTTCGTTCGCCGCTTCATGCGACTCTTTGTAATGGATGACGACATTCATCCCTACCGATGCGAAGCGTTCGGCGATCGCCGCGCCGATGCCTCTGCTCGCTCCGGTAATCAAAACCGTTTGTTCGGTGAACGGTTTTGCCATGTTCACGACTCGCGGCGGCGCACAATCGAAATGGCCAGCCTGTTCCAGTCAAAATGTTCGCGGAACCTGCGGTTAACATCTTCCAGCGCAATGCTTTCGTAAGCCGGAAGAATGTCGAACAGGTCGATTCCTTTGAAACGGTATTTCGTAAATTCGTTGGCGATCGCTTCCGGGGAGTTCATCGTGCGGAGGAAGCTTCCGATCTTCTTTTTCCGGCTCCGCTCGAACGCCGCGCTGTCCAATCCCGCTTCTTTGCGCTTGTCGACTTCCTCCCGAACGCGGGCAACGAGCAGTTCCGGATCTTTCGTATCGCCGCCCAAAATCGAAAACGCGTAATCTTCGCCGATGTTGTACTCATGGCCGAAATTATCCGAAATCAGCTGTTCGTCGTATAAGGACTGGTAAATGTCCGAGCTTGAGCTGAACAAAATATCGAGCATCAGCTTGGTCGTCAATTCTTTGACCAACAGCTCTTTGCCGTTCACTCCCGGCGCCGGCTCTTTGAGGCCGAACAAACATTTCGGTAGCGAAACAGGCAGCCAGGTAACTTTTTGCCGTTCGTTCACCTGCAAAGGTTCTTCCTCAAAAAAGCGCCGGATCTCGCCTTGGGGAGGGAACGTTTTCCCGGCTTGATTTTCCTTAACCACGTTAATGATTTCCTGCGGATCTACGCCTCCGACGATAAACAGGCTCATATTGCTCGGATGGTAGAACGTGTTATAACATTCGTACAGCGTTTCCTTCGTTATTTGCGCAATGGATTCCACGGTGCCTGCAATATCGATATGAATCGGATGCTTCGCATACATCGCTTCGATGAGCCCGTAGTAGCTTCTCCAGTCTGGATGATCCCGGTACATGTTGATCTCCTGGCCGATGATTCCTTTTTCCTTTTCCACATTTTCATCCGTGAAATAAGGGTTTTGCACGAAATTAATTAATGTCGTTAAATTTTTCACGATTTGATCGGTCGATGAAAACAAATAGGCTGTGCGGTCAAAGCTTGTAAACGCATTGGCGGAAGCGCCCTGCGTCGCAAAGCTGGCAAAAACGTCCCCTTCGGGCTCCTCGAACATTTTATGCTCCAAAAAATGAGCGATTCCGTCGGGAACTGTGACTTCGTCTTTACCTTCCACCTGAAAATGGTTGTCGATCGATCCGTACTTCGTCGTAAAGGTTGCATACGTTTTCTGGAACCCTTCTTTCGGCAGTATGAACACACTCAAGCCGTTCGGAAGCTGTTCGTGATACAACGTTTCATTCAACTGTGGGTAAGGAATGGCTTCCATCGCTTACTCTCCCTTCTGATCCCGCAAAAAGTATATCGTGTCAAGCTGCACCTGTTTCGCTGCCTGGGCGATCGCCGCAACGTCAACCCCTTCCACCGCTTCAATAAGCGAGGGAACCGTGCGCTGTTTGCCCGAAAGAATCGCATTGAAATCGAATGAAATCAGCTCGAACGCCGAATCCTGCAATTCGCGCAATTGATTGGAGATCATCGCCCGCGTCTGGCTCATCTCCGTCTCGCTGATGTCCCCTTGTTCCATCCCATGAAGCTGCTTCCGAATGATGTCTACGGCCTTTTCATAATTCTGGATTTCAATCCCGGATTGGAGGGTAATAATTCCTTTATGCCCGTCAAACCGGGACGATGCGTAATACGCCAGACTCGCTTTCTCGCGGACGTTGATAAACAGCTTCGAATGCGGATAGCCACCCAGCACTCCGTTGTACATCAGAGCTACGGGGTACTGCTCATCTTTGTACGAAATGTTGGCGCGCAGCCCCATGTTCAGCTTGCCTTGGTTCACATCCAGTCGCTCCACAACGGTTCGCACTTCGCGGGATGAAGCCGTGGAAGCGTTCGTCACATACCCGGCATCCTGGCTTCTTTCCACCTTGAACGCCTGCTTGACGATAGACTCCACTTCTTCCAAAGTCGTATGTCCGACTACGTAAATGTCCATTGGCGCATTTTGCAGCCACTGCTTATATTGTTCGTATAAAGATTCCGCAGTAATACCGTGCAAATCATCAATTTTGCCAAGCGCATGAAGGCGATAAGGCTCGCCTTGGCACATTTCCTCGATACAACGCTCTGCCGCGTAGCGGATTTTATCGTTGATAACCGCTTCGATCCGCTTTTGCAGCGTCTGTTTTTCGGAATCGACATATTTGCCGCGGAAACGCCCGTTCTCAAGCGCCGGCTTCGTCAGCGTCCCGCCGACAAATTCAAGCCCTTTCTTCAGTAAAGATTCATTCGAGGAAACGAACCTGTCGTTGATGATGTCCATGCGAAGCTGCACGATCTGGTAGTCGCCTCGCTTGTAGATGTCGAAGCCGAAGCCGGCTCCGTACAATTCGTCCAAATACTCGCGAAATTGCTTCGTTTCCGGGTGAAGCTCCGTCCCCCTTCTCAGCACAAAAGGAGTCAAAGCCGTATCCGTCACCGTATCTTCCGATAGCGGGCGGCCTATGTATACCGAAATGGCAAACGTTTTGAATTGATCTGTAGGCAGCACATGAAGACGAATGTGGTTCCAGGTGCTCCGCTCAAATTGTACACGCTTCAAAGGTCCCTCTCCCTTCCAGTTTCCAAGATATGCATCCATTATATTCCGATACAAACAGGAGAAGCAACCGCAGCCGGCTCCTTCTCCTCAGTCACACCTATTTGACTACACCCGCTCAACTTCGAAACACTTCCTAGAGGTTTATCTCATTTGCAAAAAATGTGCTTGCCGATCCGTTTTACCTGCGGTCTGCTCCAAATCCAAGCGGACGTCGCCGTATCCGGGTTAAAGTAGTAAAGGCAGCCCCCAGAAGGGTCCCATCCGTTAATGGCGTCTTTCACCGCTTTTTTCGAGGACTCGTTGGGCGTCAGCCAAATTTGTCCGTCGGCAACGGCTGTAAAAGCGCCCGGCTGGAATATGACACCCGATACCGAGTTCGGGAAGCTCGCGGATTTGACCCGATTCAAAATGACTGCGGCCACCGCCACTTGACCGATGTAAGGCTCGCCCCTGGCTTCGCCGTTAACGGCATTGGCCATCAAGTTGATGTCCTGCTGCGAGAACCCCAAATTATTGGACGGCGTCAAATTGGCCGGTGCATTGCCCGCTCCTGCGTTTCCGCCGCCTCCGCCACTGTTTGCTGTGCCTGCCGGAGGCGCTGAAGACTTCCAGTCCTTAGTAGCTTCCCACAGCTTAAGCTTTGTTTTGGGACCGACAATGCCGTCAACCTGCATGCCGAATTCGCCTTGAAATCTTTTGACGGCGGTTAACGTTCTGTATCCGAAGTCCCCGTCGATATTGCCACCGTAAAAGCCGATGAACTTCAGCCTTCCTTGCAGTTCATAAACATCCGTTCCGGTAGCTCCATATCTGATTTCGTTTTTGCTGAACGTCTCCTCGGAAGGCGGGCTGGACTGGTTCTTTAATTGCAATGCGGTAAACAACACGAAAACGATGCAGAATGTCAGAACGATTAGCCTTTTGTTCATTCCCCTACTCAACCTCTCTTTTCATATAGCAGCCTTTTCTTGCTTATTATGAGAAAGAGAGTCTGCGATTATGCACAAAAAAACACTCCCGGTTAAAGGAGTGTTCATCCGTACAGCTAGGAACTGATCCGGTTATGGTGGTACTGCTCGATCGACATCAATACTTCCCGCGGCTTGCTGCCCTCGTACGGCCCGACAACGCCCTTTGCTTCCATCGAGTCGATCAGCCGCGCCGCGCGCGTATAGCCGATTCTCATGCGGCGCTGCAGCAGCGAAACGGAGGCCTGCTTCGCTTCCAGCACGATTTGCACCGCCTGATCGTAAAGTTCATCCTCGAACTCGGCCTGCTGTTCCGGTTGATCTTCAATCTGCGGCACCATTTCCTCCTGGTAATTGGCCTGTTCCTGCGTACGCACGAAGTTGACCACATGCTCGACCTCCTGATCGGATAAAAAGGCCCCCTGCACGCGCACCGGCTTGGACGAGCCTACCGGCAAATACAGCATGTCGCCGCGGCCCAACAGCTTCTCGGCCCCGACCATGTCCAGAATCGTCCGCGAGTCGACTTGGGACGATACGCCGAAAGCGATCCTGGACGGGATGTTCGCTTTGATGACACCCGTGATGACATCGACCGATGGGCGCTGTGTGGCGATAATCAGATGGATGCCCGCTGCACGAGCCATCTGCGCAAGGCGGGTAATGGAATCTTCCACATCGTTTGCCGCCACCATCATCAAATCGGCAAGCTCGTCCACGATGACGACATAATAAGGGAGCGGAGCTTCCGTGCCCGTCTCGGTCAGCATCGCGTTATAACCTTCGATATTGCGTGTTCCGCTTTTGGAAAAAAGCTCATACCGCTTTTCCATCTCAACGACGATTTTTTTGAGCGCCAGAGATGCGCGGCGCGGATCGGTGACGACCGGCGCCAGCAAATGCGGAATGCCGTTGTATACGTTCAGCTCGACCATCTTGGGGTCGATCATCAAAAATTTGACTTCGTTCGGCTTTGCTTTGTACAGCACACTCGTAATGATGCCGTTGATACATACCGACTTCCCGGACCCGGTCGCACCGGCGACGAGCAAGTGAGGCATTCTGGCCAGATTACCGACGATCGGCTGACCGGAAATGTCCCGTCCCAACACGACGGACAGACGTGAGCTCGACTCCTGAAAAGCTCCGGTCTCCATGACTTCCCGCATCGTAACAATCGATACTTCCATGTTCGGCACCTCGATGCCGATGGCCGATTTCCCCGGAATCGGCGCTTCCATCCGGATATCCTTGGCGGCAAGCGCCAGCGCAATATCGTCTGTCAGACTGACGATACGGCTTACTTTTACCCCGACATCCGGCTGGATCTCGTAACGGGTAACGGCCGGCCCCCTCACAACCTCCAGCACTTTGGCGCGGACGCCGAAGCTCTCCAAAGTCGCTTCCAATTTTCTCGCGTTCGCTTTGTAATCGGACATCTCGCTGCCTTTGCCGACGGCAGGTTTGGCCAGCAGGTCAAGCGCCGGCATCACATACGGCTTGCTGCTCACGGCAGGTTTCTCTGTCTGAAACTCAAGCGTAACCGGCTCTTGATCGGCATCCGTCTCCTTCGGCGCAGTCTTGGCGGCAGGTTTAGCGGGAGCCTGCTGCACGGCAGGCGGCTCGACCACTTGCTGCTGCGTTTCCTGGTACACCTGCTCTTGGAAATCGCGGATAATCGGAATGACAGATTCGTCCTGCTGCTGATCGTGAAGGGAAGCTTCTTTATCATCGTCTTCGGCGTGATAAACCGTTTTCGGCGCCGCAGTTTTGGAAGAAGTGGAATCCTCCTCTTCTTCCTCCTCACGGGCAGATACGGGAGCCGCTTTGTTTTTTCTCGCCTCTTTGATCGGACGCAGCAGTTCCATGAACACCGGCGTTTTTTTCGCTCGCTTGACGGGCTGGAACACTTCTTCGTCGAACTCGTCGTCAACCGGGACGTACGCCGCTTTCTTCGCCTTGGCCGCTCCTCCACCGGACGGGGTGCTTTGCGGCTTGGCGGCGCTTCGATCCTGCAGCCATTCATGCATTCTGTCCTTGATGTTATCGCCGACGTTTTTAAAGCGTCCGCGAACCACATTGCCTACATCCACATAAGAAATGCCGGTCGCAAGAATGAATCCGATCGCAAAAAGCGCATATTGAATGAGCCGTGCTCCCAAATTGTCAAACAAAAAATACAAAATACTGTACAGGAACGCGCCGATCATACCGCCCCCGACGCCATGCTTGAGGGCTTCCTGTCCCGCTTCCGTAGGCTTCAAGCCTTCCATCATCGCATTCCAGGTCGATGAAATTACTTTGCCGGACGTGAAGCCTCCGTCGGGATACAGCTGCAAAAACAAATCGATATGATTTTTAATCAACAAAGCCAAAATAAACAGCAAAATTCCCGCTTTTTTGGTTGTACGCAGCGGCGGCCATGCTCTCTTGATCATTGCATATAAAGCGACATATATGAAAATCAGAGGAATGATGGAGTACCACGTTCCCACAAAAAAACGAAAAAGGTACATGAGCGAGTTACCGACATGCCCCTGCTGGGCGAGCGTGATAACCGCAAAAATTAAAATAACGATGCCATACAGTTCGAATAACAAGCTGTTTTTCAAATTCTTGTTTTTCCTCTTGCGTTTGGCCACGCTTGTCACCCCCAAGAACCACATTATACCATAGTTTGCTAGGGGGAGATACTGCCAGATCGGATAGCGTTTACTTGGCCGCTTCGTCTTCGCCAAAGCCCGGTACGTACGGGATGACGGTTCCCGGCGCATAACGCACGTTCAAATAATCCTGCGGATTGCCGCTGTGCAGCCGGACGATGCGGGCTTGCTTCCCGTTCATCGGCTCGACCTGCAGCGTAATCCCCTGATGCTGAATCTCCACATATTCTGGCTCGTAAGATTCGATCCCTTGAAAAATCACATCCATCGGTATGACCGAATAATGTATCATTGTACCATACCTCCATGCAGCTGTGATTTCCTTTGCTCAATTTGCTGATTCAGCTCTTGAATCGCTTCTCCCACGCCGCCGACTCTGTCAATCAGCCCGTATTTGACGGCGTCGGGGCCGATAACCGTGGTACCAATATCGCGCGTCAGTTCGCCGGTTTTGAACATCAGCTCTTTAAATTTCTCGTCCGTCACATTGGAATGCTTCGTTACGAAGCGAACGACGCGCTCCTGCATTTTATCCAAATATTCAAATGTTTGCGGAACGCCGATAACAAGCCCGTTCAAACGGATCGGATGAATCGTCATCGTAGCCGTCTCGGCAATGATCGAATGATTGGCGGATACGGCGATCGGCACCCCGATGCTGTGCCCTCCGCCGAGCACGAGCGTCACCGTCGGTTTCGACAAGGTCGATATCATTTCCGCAATCGCCAGTCCGGCCTCCACGTCACCGCCAACGGTGTTTAAAATAATCAATACCCCTTCTATTTTCGGATTCTGCTCGGCCGCCACCAACTGCGGAATAATATGCTCGTACTTGGTCGTTTTGTTTTGCGGCGGCAGCACGACATGCCCCTCTACTTGACCGATAATGGTCAAACAAAAAATGTTGGACTCGCCCGATGGCGTGTTCGTCTGTCCCAACTGCTGAATGTTTTCAAGCGCTTCATTTTTTTTGATTTCCTCTGTCGTGCCCGTTTCCTTTGACTGTTCCGATGTTCCCATATGCGTTCCTCCCTTTTCATAATCTTCCCTAGTATGAATAGTCAGGAGCTCTTTCATTCATTTGCACATTGTCTGGCGAATGAAAAAGCTCTCCCCGCAATCGGGGAGAGCTCGTCATTATTTGCATAGGTTCAAGTGACTAGTTGAAGACTAGACTTCCATAATAATCGGAAGAATCATCGGTCTTCTTCTGGTTTGCTCATATAAAAAACGTCCTAGCGCATCTTTAACATTTGTTTTTAACGATGCCCATTCATTTACATTTTCATTCATTAACTTCGTTAATGTATTTGTTACGATTCGATTGGCTTCTTCCAACAGACCTTCGGATTCACGGACATACACGAACCCTCTGGATATGATATCCGGGCCGGAAAGTATGGTGCCATCCTGCTTGCTGAGCGTTACCACTACGACCAGGATCCCGTCCTGAGACAGCAGCTTCCGGTCGCGAAGCACGATGTTGCCTACATCTCCTACACCTAAACCGTCAATCAAAATGTTGCCGCTTTGTACTTTGGAGCCTTTGCGGGCAACTCCGTTCTGAACTTCAACCGTATCTCCAATATCGCAAATGAAAATATCGTCTTTGTCAATGCCGACGGACTCTGCAAGCAAACCGTGCTGGCGCAGCATGCGGTATTCACCGTGGATCGGAATGAAATATTTCGGTTTCATTAAATTCAGCATCAGCTTCAGCTCTTCTTGGCTGCCGTGGCCTGATACGTGAACTCCCGTTACAGAACCCGGACCGTAAATGACATTCGCGCCAATGCGGAACAGTTCATCTACCGTACGGCCGACATAACGCTCATTGCCCGGAATCGGAGTCGCCGCGATAATGACCGTATCTCCCGGTAAAATATCGACTTTGCGATGCGTGGAACGCGCCATCCGCGTTAACGCGGACATCGGCTCGCCCTGGCTTCCCGTCGAAAGGATAACGACCCGGTCGGCGGCAAGCTTATTCACTTCCTCAGGCTCGATCAGCATACCGTCCGGTATGTGTAAATAACCGAGCTCGCTGGCAATCGATACGACGTTCACCATGCTTCGTCCGATTACCGTTACTTTGCGGTTTGTCGCCGCAGCGGCATCGAATACTTGCTGAACGCGATGAATGTTGGAAGCGAACGTTGCAATCACGACTCTTTGCTTCGCTTTGCGGAAAACCTCTTCGATTTCCACGCCGACACTTTTCTCGGAACCTGTGTAACCCGGCTTTTCTGAATTCGTACTGTCTGAAAGCAAAGCCAGTACGCCCTTTTTCCCGATCTCCGCCATACGGTGCAAATCTGCATATTGATCATTGACCGGCGTTTGATCGAATTTGAAGTCGCCTGTATGAACGACTACGCCTTCCGGCGTATCCAGGGCAACCCCGACGGAATCCGGGATACTATGGTTTGTCTTGAAGAATGAGGCCGTGATCGTACCCAGCGGAAGAACCGTATCCGAATTGATTAAAATGCGTTTGGTCTCCCCAAGTAAGTTAGCTTCCTTCAACTTTGCTTCAATCAGTCCGAGTGTCAGCTTCGTAGCGTACACAGGCACATTCAGATGCTTAAGCACATACGGCAAGCCTCCGATGTGATCCTCGTGTCCGTGAGTGATAATAATCCCTCGAACTTTATCACGGTTTTCCGTTAAATAGCCGATATCAGGTATGACAATGTCAATGCCGAGCATGTCCTCTTCAGGGAACTTCAAACCGCTATCAATCACTACAATATCATTCGCATACTGCACGCAGTACATATTTTTTCCGATTTCGCCCACGCCGCCAAGAGCGAAGATCAAAAGTTTGTCATTATTTTTTTTGGACAAGAATATACCTCCTTCTAAGATTGGACGACGAATTTTAAATGAGAAACCGAACCAGTCACTTGCCACCATTATACATGAAGAAAAACAGCAATTACAAGTCGCTATCCTTTAAGCGCTAGTGTCCCCAAAAAAAGAAAACCGATGCTGGAAGCACCGATCCTTTAGGCGTTATCATTCAAAAAGAGATTGGATGAATTGTCCTTCTTGCTCGGATACGTTTACTAGCGGCAGTCTGACTCCACCTGTATGCATTCCTTTCAAAGCCAAAGCATGCTTGATCGGAGCAGGACTCGGAACACGGAATATACCTGTAAATACAGGATGAAGCTTGCGATGCAGCTCCGCCGCTTGCTGTATGTTGCCTTCCAAATAATACTTTATCATAGATTGCATGTCTTTTCCAATCACATGACTGGCCACGCTGATAATTCCATGACATCCGACGGCCAGAGCGGGCAGCCCGTTGCTGTCGTCGCCGGTATAGACCGTAAAACCGGACGCCGCTCCGCTCACGATACGCGTAAGCTGATCCGTGCCGGCGCAATCTTTGGTCGCTACGATATTCGGTATTTGCGAAAGCCGGATCGTCGTATCCGCATCTATATTCACTCCCGTGCGCCCTGGCACGTTATAGAGTATGACCGGAAGCTCCACGGACTCGGCAACCGCTTTGAAGTGCTGATACAGCCCTTCCTGCGAAGGACGGTTATAGTAAGGAGCTACGACGAGCAAAGCGTCGACTCTGAGCTTTTCAACCTTTTGGGACAGATGGATCGTATGCGCTGTGTCATTACTGCCTGTACCTGCGATAATTTTGCAGCGTCCTCTGGCGTAACGGACGGATGCTTCGATCAAGCGCAGCTTCTCCTCTTCCGTCAATGTCGGCGACTCCCCCGTCGTTCCGCAAATGACGAGGCTATCCGAATGCTGCTCCTCGATCAAATAGTCGATCAGTGGCTCTACCTGGCTCCAGTTGACTTCTAAATTCTCGTCGAACGGAGTTACCATCGCTGTAATTAATCTTCCGAAATCCACCGTATTATGCCTCCTACGTGTAACGATTTACATGTTCAAATAAAACTTATGATGAAGCGCTCTCACCGCTTTTCTCATATCGTCGCCCTGCACAAGCACCCAGATTGTCGTATTGGAATCGGCCGATTG
Source organism: Paenibacillus sp. sgz302164 (assembly GCF_056120505.1). Lineage (NCBI taxonomy): Bacteria > Bacillati > Bacillota > Bacilli > Caryophanales > Paenibacillaceae > Paenibacillus > Paenibacillus sp. sgz302164. Next base: position 172,796 of record NZ_JBVYOL010000012.1, read on the forward strand.
CAAAATACGGATATCTTCTTCGGTCAACGCCTCTACGATACGGGCCATAATGCCCGGCACGCCGTTCATGCCTCCGCCGATGACGGAAACTTTGGCGCAGCCGCTTAACGCTCTCGGTTCATAGCCTTGGCTTCGCAGCAGCTTGACGGCCCGCTCCGCTTCTTGATCAAAAACGGTATAGACAACCCCCGAAGGGTTCACATTGATAAAATCGACGCTAATCTGATTTTGCGCCATCGTTTTGAATACTTTGAGCTGCAAATCAAATTGCCCGTCTACAGCGGCGACCTGAATTTGCGTAATATTCGTAAACTGCGCGATGCCTGTCACAAAGCGGTCATCCACTTTGCTGTCCTCATGCGCCGCATTGTCCACTGCCGCCACGAGCGTCCCTTCTTCTTTGGAAAATGTCGAACGGACGCGAATCGGGATATTCGCCTGCATCGCCACTTCCACGGCGCGGGGGTGAATCACTTTGGCGCCGTTGTGCGCCATGTTGCATATTTCCGCAAAGCTGACTCTTACGAGCGGCTTCGCATCTTCCACGATTCTCGGGTCCGCCGTCAAAATCCCTTTGACATCGGTAAAAATATCGACAATTTCAGCCTTGAGAGCAGCTCCCAGCGCCGTGGCGGACGTATCGCTGCCCCCGCGGCCGAGCGTTGTCAATTCGCCTTGGCCGGTTTTGCCCTGGAAGCCGGCAACGATGACAACGAAGCCCTGCTCCAGATGTTCGACAATCCGGTTCGGTTGAACGGATACGATCTGCGCGTTGCCGTGCACATCGTTCGTCTGAATCCCGGCTTGCCCGCCTGTCAGAACCGTGGAACGGATTCCTCTGGCTTGCAGCAAGCTGCACAAATGGACTGCGGATATCAATTCCCCGCAGCTCATCAGCAAATCGAGCTCCCTGGCCGGAGTCCCTTCCCCGTTCTGGCGTACCAGATCAAGGAGGGTGTCCGTGGCGTAGGGCTCGCCTATTCTTCCCATCGCGGAAACGACTACGACTAATTTATAGCTGTCTGCTAATGCGTCTTGAATGTGTCCGATGACATGTTCTCTGGCTTGAGCGGTGGAAAGCGAAGTACCTCCAAATTTTTGCACAAGGATTCGCATGAGTTTCCCCCATATTCATGTCCATCTGCATAAATCAAGCAGCTGGTGCGATTATTGTTCTATAGCAATATATTCAGCAATTTGCACGGCATTCCAGGCAGCGCCTTTGAGCAGGTTGTCGGAGACGATCCAGAGGTTGAGGCCTCTCGGATTGCTCAAGTCGCGGCGCACGCGGCCTACGAAGGTCTCCAGCTTGCCTGCCGCGTCCGTTGCGAGCGGATACTGCTGTTCGGCCGGATTGTCGACAAGAACGATGCCGGGGGCGTCGGCCAGCAAGCTCTTCACTTCCTCGATATCGAAGTCATCTTTCAACTCGACATAGACGGATTCGGAGTGGCCGTAAACGACCGGAATGCGCACGCATGTAGCCGTCACTTCAAGGGACTCGTCGCCCATAATTTTTTTCGTTTCCAAAATCATCTTCATCTCTTCGTTCGTAAAGCCGTTGTCCAAAAATTTGTCGATTTGCGGAATCGCATTGAAGGCGATTTGGTGCTTCACCGGTAAAGAACCAACCGGCAAAATGTCGGGATTCGCCGCTCTTCCTTCAAGAACTTCCTTGGACTGTCTCAGCATTTCGTTGATCGCTTTGGCGCCTGCGCCGGAAACGGCTTGATAGGTCGAAACGATAATACGCGAAATGCCGAAACGGTCATACAGCGGCTTGAGTGCCGCCACCATTTGAATCGTCGAGCAGTTCGGATTGGCAATAATGCCTTTGTGTTCGTTGATTTTGTCAACGTTCACCTCGGGCACGACGAGCGGAGTTTCCGGGTCCATACGGTACGCGCTCGTATTGTCGATACAGATCGTGCCGGCCTGAACGGCATGCGGAATCAGCGCCTTGGAGACGTCCCCTCCGGCGCTGAACAAGGCAATATCGACCCCTTGAAAACTTTCGGGAGCCGCTTCCTGAACCGTGATTTCCTGACCTTTAAAAGCAAGCTTGACGCCTGCGGATCTGGCGGATGACAACAGCTTCAATTCCTTAATGGGGAAATTTCGCTCTTCCAATAGACGGATAATTTGTTCTCCGACGGCACCGGTAGCGCCGACTACTGCAACGTTAAATAATTTCTGGTTCGACATGTCCTGTCCTCTCCCCTGTGAAGAATATATATTTATTGATATAGAAATCTCTCAATGATCATTGGCTGCAGCTGCTTGCCTTCCAATGCGGATTCGCAGGCTTCCATGATGAGATCCATTCTGGCTACTAACGAATTGGGCTTCGCTCCGGGAGCGTCCTGACCGAAAGGGACGAAGTAAATATTTTTCGTAATCAGAAGCTTTGCGATGTTCATCGCATTAAGACCAAGCCCGTCATTCGTGGAAATGGCCAGGACAAGCGGGCGCTGGTTTCTCATTTGAGCTTTGGCCGCCATGAGCACAGGGCTTTCCGTCATCGCATTGGCAAGCTTGCTTGTCGTGTTGCCTGTGCAAGGCGCAATGACCATGACGTCAAGCAGCTTGGAAGGCCCTAGAGGCTCGGCTTCGACGATCGAGGATATAATCTCGCTGCCTGTGATTTCCTTCAATTGCCGCTGCCAATCCGCCGATTTGCCAAAACGCGTATCCGTTGTCAAGACCGAATTCGATACGATGGGGACTACGCGAGCTCCCGCATCTACGAATCTCTTAATCTGCGGCATAACTTCCTCCAGCGTACAATGAGAGCCGGTTAAAGCATAGCCGACCGTTTTCCCCGCCCAATTCATTTCACATCGCTCCTGTCTTTGAAGTCTTCCTCAATCAGTTGGCTTAGCGTGTTCGCCATGATGCGGCCAGCTGTTTTCGGTGCGACAATGCCAGGCAGTCCGGGTGCGAGCATCGCTTTGATCCCCCGTCTCTCGGCAAACCGGAAGTCCGTTCCGCCGGGCTTGGAGGCCAAATCGATGATCACCGCGCGATGCGGGATATTGGTAATAACTTGCGCTGTGACTATCATAGTCGGAATTGTGTTAAAAAGCAAGTCAATATTGGCCACTTCCAAGTACAACTCCCTCGTATAGAAGGGCTGAAATCCCATCTCCCACGCTCTCGCAAAATGCTCCGCCTTGCGCACGCCGATTTTGACTGTCGCACCTAGTCCCTGCAGCGTTCTTGCCATCGTAAAACCCGTGCGGCCAAAGCCCAGAACCATGCATACGGAACCGTGAATCGTAATATCCGTATTTTGAATGGCCATCATGAGGGCGCCTTCGGCCGTCGGAATCGAGTTATAAATGGCAACGTCATCCCGGTCAAACAATTCAATCAATCCGATACCGTGTGCCGCGCAAAGCTTCTTTAAATAACCTTTGGCCATACCCGTATATACTTTGGCATGTCTTGGCAGAGCGGTCATATGATCATCGGTCAAAATCAATTCTTCACTGGAAAAGATGGACTCCACTTGTCCCGAATCGTCTGTACCGACGGCAGGCAGTATCAGTACATCGATCGTTTCAAACAGTGACGGACGAAGCCTGGCGTTGGTCACTCCGCTGAATTGCCGTCCCAAGTTGTCGAAGCCGATTAAAGTAACCGCGGCGTCAAGCTCGGTAAATTTCTGAATCACTTCTAGCTGCCGGGCGTCGCCGCCCATGAAAGCAACCGAAATACCAGTAAGCATTCCCGCTTACACCCCTTTCTCGGTCGTTACGATAAGTTATAATATGCTTACGCCTAAGGATGCGTTACTTGTCGCAAGGAGTTTCGTCAAGCGTTTCACCGGGCTTTGCCGTACTTCCCGCACATTGAAATTCTTACACAATCGCAGGCTTTTCGCCTACGCGTGTAAAACCTGCAAAAACTCTCACGACGCCGTAGCCGTCACTCCACAGCAAGAAAGTAATCAGCTCTACTGCGGTTAAAGTGCGGTTTTTTTCTGTGCATGCGGCCATTACGAGAAAAAACGTGCGATTGTCCGGCTGTTGAGAAAATCGTGTAGGGAGGCTCTCATCACGAAGAGGAAAAATTGATTTAAACCGATTTGAGAGGGATATTTAGGCCATAAAAGTGGGTTTCTCAACAGCCCGGATTATGCAGAAACTCCCGATAAAAGAGCTTGAGCTCATTTACCCGCGGAAAAACTCGCACAATTGTAGACCGTTGAGAAAAACGTACATTGTAGAGGCGCATCTCTATCAACGTGTAGAAAACGTGCAAAATCGGATTGTGGATAGAGTGAGGGGCTAGTGGAATCGGAGGGGGTGCGGTCGCTCTTCCCCAACCCACGCTCTCCTGCAAGGGTTGTGGCGCTGAAGTGGGAGCACGAGGCGGCTTGGCAAGGAGAAAACCTGCGAAAGTGCAGGTTTTTTCCGTAAAAGTGGTTCATCTTGGCGAAAAGCCTGCGATTATACAGGAATTTTCGATGAAAATGAACCTAGGCCCCTGTTCGCGGCGAAAAGCCTGTACATTTGCAGGAATTTTTCGACGGCAGCGTATCCGCGGGCAAAAAACTGCACTTTTGCAGGTTTTCTTCGCGTAATCAAGTAGATTGTGCGACCGCGGCTCTGGAGTGTTGGTTCTGGGCAACCCGTGAAATTGCAGGAATATTTCGCTGCGGTCGACCAATCGCCGTCATGCAGCGCAACACCGCGCGCTGAGAGCCGCGCGGCCAGCCCATCCGTTGAGCAAAAACTGCATTACGAAAATAGAACACGGCAGACCTGAGTTATTTCACCATGTGGGGTGACGTTCGCGACCTCATGAGAGCTTTTGTGGGCTTTCGCTTTCGCGCCCCGGAGCCGGCACAATTGAAAAAAGACGCCATCCAACCGCTTGATACAGTGGTTGGATGGCGTCAGATCGTTGCGGCTGACGAGGACAGCCGCTTTATACCGGAACGCGCCGGCTTCGCCGTTAGCGTCCCGTATGCCCGAACCCGCCCGAGCCGCGCTCGGTCTCGGTCAATTCCTCGACCTCGGTGAGCCGGATCTGCGGGACGAGCTGGAACACCATTTGCGCGATCCGCTCCCCGCGCTGAATCGTGAACGGCTCCTGCCCGTGGTTGATCAGGAGCACCTTGATTTCGCCGCGGTAGTCGGCGTCGATCGTGCCCGGCGAATTCAGCGAAGTGATGCCGTGCTTGTACGCAAGGCCGCTGCGCGGGCGGATTTGCGCCTCCAGCTCGGGCGGCATGCTGAGCGCAAAGCCGGTCGGTATGAGCAGGCGCTCGCCGGGCTGCAGCACGACGGGCTCGCTCACGGCGGCGTGCAGGTCGAAGCCGCTGGCGGCGGCGGACATTTTGCGCGGCAGCTCGATGTCTTCATGACCGGGGAGCCGCTTGATTTGTACGTCAAAATCAGGAATTGACAAGCTGATCCCTCCTAAACTCTTTCAGCGCGGCATCGGAATGCCCGACCATGGACAAAGCGAACGGCGTGGCGAACAACGTTTTCGTCAGTTCCCGGACATGATCCATCTGTACGCTCTCGATGCGCCGGATCATTTCGTCCAGGCTGTAATGCTTGCCGGTCATCAGCTCGTTTTTGCCCAGCCGGTTCATGCGGCTTCCCGTGCTTTCCAGACTTAGGATCAAGCTGCCCTTCAGCTGTTCCTTGCCTTTTTTCAGCTCGGAGTCCGTGATTCCGTTTACGGCGATGTCGTGCAGCAGCTCCAAAGTCACTTTAAGCACTTCTTCGGTCTGCTTGGGGGCCGTTCCCGTGTAAATGGTAAACATGCCGCTGTCGATATGGGAAGAATGATAGGAATAGACGGAATACGCCAGTCCGCGCTTCTCGCGAATCTCTTGAAACAGCCTCGAGCTCATTCCCCCGCCGATAGCGTTGTTCAGCAAAACGATCGGATACAAGTTTTCCTCCTGCAAGGATAACCCCGGGAGCGAGAGGCAAATGTGATTTTGCTCGGTTTTCTTTTCGTGAAAAACAAGCTCGCTCAAAAAGTCGGGAGCATCGTAGCCGGTTTCTTGGCCGGTTTGAGTAAAGCTTCCAAAATGCCGCTCGATTAATTCGCGCGCGCTGTCGTCGATGTTGCCGGCGATGCTGATCACGGTATTTTCCGTGTTGTAGTACTGCTTCATGTAGCGGCGCAGGTCGTCGGGCTTCATTGCGGACAAATTGTCCTGCGTTCCAAGAATCGTGTAGCCGAGCGAATGGGAGCCGTACGCCGCTTTAGCGAGCAAATCATGGACCAGATCGTCCGGCGTGTCTTCATACATCGAAATTTCCTCGAAGATGACGTTCTTCTCTTTCTCCAGTTCGGTCTCGTCAAAAGTCGAATGGAAAAACATATCGGCAAGAACGTCCATAGCCAACGGCAGATGATCGTCCAGCACTTTGCAGTAATAGCAAGTGTATTCTTTGGAAGTGAACGCGTTCACATTCCCGCCGATGCCGTCGAAAATTTCGGCGATGTCTTTGGCGGAATGGCGTTCCGTGCCTTTAAAGAGCATATGTTCGATAAAATGCGAAATGCCGTTATTGTCCGGCTTTTCGTTGCGTGAGCCTGTCTTGACCCAAATTCCGAACGATACCGAACGGCACGTCGGGATTTGTTCCATAACTACTCTTAACCCGTTATGTAAGCGGTAGTTGATCACCAATGTTCCTCCTCGAATGAAACGCCTAAAATGCTGCTCCCCCAATTATACTTACTTAGTCTAACAAAAATGTTCCATCGACTCAACTTTGCAGATTCGGTTCGGGAACCCGGCTCGGGGAAATGAGCTCGCTTACCGTCCCCAAAGTAAGTCCTTTATTTTTAATGGTGCGGATCATCCCGGCAAGCGCTTCGCTGGAAGACGCCGTCGGATGCATCAAAATAAGCGAGCCCGGCTCCACATTTTGATTCAGCCGCTGGATGATGCGATCCGCCCCCGGATTTTTCCAATCAATCGTATCGAACGTCCACAATATCGTTTTGAGCTTGTATTCGGCGGCAACCTGAACGGTCTCTTCGTTAAAATAACCGGACGGCGGTGCAAACAGCTTGTTTTCGACACCCAGCCGTTTCAGCAGTTCCTCCGTCTTGCCGATCTCTTCCGCTGCTTTGGCCCGGCTAACCGTCCTCATATCCTTGTGGGAATATGCGTGATTGGACAGCTCGTGTCCTTCGTTTAAAATTTGCTTTGCCAGCTCCGCGTTTTTGCTCAGCCACATGCCGTCGAGAAAAAAAGTCGCGTGCACGTTCTCTTTCCGGAGCGTCGCCAGCATGCTGTCCAAGTATTCGTTGCCCCAGGCGACATTGATCATAAAAGAAACCATCGGTTTCTTGGGATTGCCTTTATATATCGGATTCGGCCCCAAATCGTTCAATTGTACGTTGGGAGGCGTCTCTTTCATCACATAATGGATTGTTCCCGGAGTCAGCCGGTGCTCGGCTAGCTTGAGCGTCTCCTCGACGTCGACCTCCAAACCGTTGTAGCCGGGTATCGCTTTCCAGACGCGGTCCAATTTGGCGTCAATGGGCGAGATTTTGCGTTTCTCCGCTTCGACTTTGATCGTCTCAAGCAGATGACCGGGCTGCTCCCGGACCGGATCAAACGTTTGGGCGGAAGCCGGGCTGTTCGTACGGCCAGCCGCTGCATAAGGCTTAGAGCCGGATTTTACAGCATCTATGAAGGCGTCTATGCTTGGGACAGCTTCGATACCGGTCAACATCGCCAGAAAGAAGCTTCCGAGCAGCAGCCATTTTTTGTTGACCATTCTCTTGTCCTCCTCTACCCTATGTCCTGAGCTTATGCCTGCAAGGACAAGAATAGAACGGCGCAGAAAGCCCTGATAAAAAGCAAAAAAGAGACAGACTGATCTGACTCTTTATCCTGGCGCATATGAAATTGTGACTGCGCAAGTCACACGGCTTTAGGTTTGAGCCGGGACTTGCGAAGTTAATGTAGCTTTGCGGGAAAGATTGACACGGCCTTGCTGGTCGATTTCGGTCACTTTTACCGTAATTTGATCGCCGACATTCACGACATCTTCCACTTTCGCCACGCGCTCGGTAGATAGCTGCGAAATGTGCACCAGCCCTTCCTTGCCTGGCAAAATTTCCACGAAGGCGCCGAATTTTTCAACGCGTTTCACCGTACCGAGATAAGTTTCGCCGACGACGACTTCGCGGACGATGCCTTCGATGATCGAACGGGCTTTCTCGTTCATCTCTTGGTTAGAAGAAGCGATAAATACGCGGCCATCCTGCTCGATGTCGATTTTCACGCCGGTTTCTTCAATAATCTTGTTGATGATTTTACCGCCTGCGCCGATGACATCGCGGATTTTGTCCGGATTGATCTGCATCGTAACGATTTTCGGAGCATAAGGCGAAAGAGCTTTCTTGGGCTCGTCAATGCGCGCGAGCATTTTGTTCAAAATGTGCATGCGGCCTTCTTTGGCTTGCTCCAAAGACTGCTGCAAAATGCTGCGGTCGATGCCGTCGATTTTGATATCCATTTGCAGCGCGGTTACGCCTTTGGCTGTTCCGGCCACTTTGAAGTCCATGTCCCCGAGGTGGTCTTCCATGCCTTGAATGTCGGACAAAATCGAGAAATGGTCGCCGTCTTTAATAAGACCCATGGCGATACCCGCTACAGGAGCTTTAATCGGCACTCCGGCATCCATTAATGCCAGTGTGCTGGCGCAAATACTTGCCTGGGACGTCGAACCGTTTGATTCCAGCACTTCCGATACGAGACGGATCGTGTAAGGGAAATCGGTCTCATTCGGGATGATCGGCTCAAGAGCCCGTTCGCCAAGCGCACCGTGACCAATTTCTCTGCGGCCCGGCGGACGAAGCGGTCTGGCTTCCCCTACGCTGAACGGCGGGAAATTGTAGTGATGCATGAACCGTTTGGTTTCCGTCAGGTCGAGACCGTCGAGAATTTGCACATCGCCTAATGCGCCCAATGTACATATGCTTAATGCTTGCGTTTGTCCGCGTGTGAACAGTCCGGAGCCGTGTGTGCGCGGCAGCAGCGTGATGTCGCACTCGATCGGACGAATTTCTTCGAGCTTGCGGCCGTCAGGTCTCACTTTGTCGTGAGTGATCAGTCGGCGTACTTCTTCCTTGACGATATCGTACAGCGTTTCTTTCACATCGTCCATGCTGTCCGGCGTTTCCGCATATACCCCAGTGAAATGCTCGACGGCGTCGGCATTCACGGCGTCAATCGCTTCCTGTCTGGCATGCTTCTCGGCAATTTTGATCGCTTCCACGAGGCGCGCTTGCGCAAAGTCGCGAACAGCCTTGCTCACTTCCGCATCGACCGTGTGAAGCTTCACTTCCATTTTCGGCTTGCCCGCCTGTGCGGTAAGCTCTTCAATGACCGCAACGATTTTGCGGATTTCGTCATGGCCGAACATAATCGCTTCCAGCATGACTTCCTCCGGAACTTCGTTCGCGCCCGCTTCCACCATCATGATCGCGTCTTTGGTTCCTGCGACGGTCAGGTGAATGTCGCTTTTCTCGGCTTGCTCCGTCGTCGGATTGATGACGAATTGACCGTCGACGCGGCCGACGATAACGCCGCCGATCGGACCGTTGAACGGCACGTCAGAGATGCTCAGCGCAGCGGACGTACCGATCATCGCCGCGATTTCGGGAGAGCATTCCTGATCGACGCTCATGACGATCGATACGATCTGTACGTCGTTGCGGAAGCCTTCCGGAAACAGCGGACGGATCGGACGGTCAGTCAGACGGCTGGCCAAAATCGCTTTCTCGCTCGGGCGTCCTTCCCGCTTGATGAATCCTCCAGGGATTTTGCCTACGGAGTATAATCTTTCTTCATAGTTGACGGTTAACGGGAAAAAATCGATATCCTTCGGCTCGCTGGACGCCGTAACCGTACATAGCACGACCGTATCGCCGTAACGTGCGGTAACGGCGGCGTTGGCCTGTTTGGCGAGCCGGCCCGTTTCCAGAATAAACGGTCTGCCGCCGAGGTCCATTTGTACCCTTGTCTCCATAATATCCTCCTTCAAGTTTGGCTTTTCAGTGCGCAAAAACAGAGTCAGGCCCGAAAATATGTACCTAACATATGTACCTAACGTTGAGTCTTCCTCTATTTCTGCATACTCACCAGTATTTCCTTCTTTTACGGTTTTAAAAATAACAATGGTGCATCCGATTGTCCGGTCCCGGTCCCGGAACGCACATTGTCCGTGTACACAAGGATAAACGACTCCGTCGTCCTTCTGGGACGAACGCGTTTATCAAGGTAGATGCGAAGCAAAAGTATAAAACATATACTTTCTTATCTACAGAAAAAGCAACCTTATGCCGCTCTTTCGCTCGGCTCTTATCGAGCCCAGCCATGGAGCGGCAGGTTGCTTCTCGTTGTCGGTTTTTATCGACGCAAGCCGAGCTTTTCAATCAAAGCACTGTAACGTTTCACATCTTTGTTCTTCAGGTATGTCAGCAGCTTACGGCGTTGTCCGACCATTTTGAGCAAACCGCGGCGGGAATGATGATCTTTCTTGTGCGTCCGCAGATGATCCGTCAGGTTAACAATGTTTTCCGTAAGGATAGCGATTTGTACCTCTGGAGAACCCGTGTCGGTATCGTGTACCTTGTGAGTTTGAATCAGTTGAGTTTTGCGCTCTTGTGTTAATGCCATCCTTGTTCACCTCCTGTTTCAAAGTATCCCCTGTAGCCCAGAAAACGCCGGTGATAGCGTGGTTCCAAGCTAAGGTTCCAGCCAAAACGATGCTTCGCTTTGACAACGTTCATCAGTATATCATATCGAATAGGCAGATGTAAATGCCTGGATTATAAAATGGCTGAGAATATTTCTTTCGCAGCCCCGGCATCTTGACCGATTTGCGCAATCAATTCATCGACCGAAGCGAATTTCCGTTCCTGCCGGAGATAAGCGACCAGTTCGACTGCAACTTCCTCGCCGTAAATATCACCGGAAAAATCGAACAAATGAGCCTCCAAAGTCGGTTTCAGCTCCCCGGTTTCAAAAGTGGGCTTTACTCCGATATTCATAACCCCTTTGTAATGCTCCCCTTTAACATGGGCTTTAACCGCATATACGCCGTTGGCCGGTATGACAAAAGGCTCTTCCAGCCGAATATTGGCCGTCGGAAATCCGATGGTGCGCCCGCGCTTGTACCCGTCTACGACTGTGCCCCGCAGGCTGTAATAACGCCCCAGGAGCCTGCTGGCCGTTCCGATGTCGCCTTGCTGGAGGGCGTCCCGCACCGATGTGCTGCTCACTTTTTCTCCATCCATATGAAAAGGGCGAACGACTTCTACGGCGAATTTGCCGTGACTCAGCTCGCAAAGCGAATCCGGATTCCCCCGCCCCTGAAAGCCGAAGGTGAAATCAAAGCCGCAAACGACGCTTTCCACGCCCAGCACGTGCAGAACTCGGTCCACAAAATGTTCGGGAGACAACCGCATGAGCGAAGCATCGAAAGTGACTATGTAAACATGATTCACGCCAAGGGAAGCAAAAATTTCCATCTTCTTGCTCATCGGCGTTAATAGTTCGACATATTTGTCCTGGCCCATCACGGCTCTGGGATGAGGATGGAACGTCATAATGGAAGCGGGAAGTTTCAGCTGCTCTGCGGTATGGATCGCGCGGCCGATCACTTCCCTATGCCCCAAATGAACGCCGTCAAAATCACCGATCGCGAGTACCTGCTTGCCGACGCAGAGAGGAGCCGATTCCAGATCAATCGGATATGATAGCTGAATAATTTTCATAAAAACTGAATTCACCTGCCTATTTCAGCCCGTCCGGTCATGAATCATACGGAAAATTATAAAAATATTTTTACGGGAACAAGCGTTTGATCCCCTTTATTCCATTCAAATAAACCCAGAAAACGCCCGTCCGGCGAATAAGCGCGGAGCAGCGGCTGCAAAGCGCGAACATGCGGAATGCGTCCGGCCTGGCAAGCGATTCGTTTGCCCTGGAGCGCATGCTCCGCTTCCTTGGCTGAAAGCCGCACTTCGGGAATATGCGAAACTGCTTGATCCATGGGGATCATTTTTGCTTGCAGCGTGCCCGCCGCCTTCAGCTGCTCGATCTGCTCAAAGGTCAGACACTGCTCCTGGCGGATATTTCCAGTTGAGGTGCGGATCAAGCTTTTCATCACCGCCGGATAGCCCAGTGCCTTGCCGATATCGACACACAATGTGCGAATGTACGTCCCCTTGGAGCAGCTTACCCGAAAATGGATCTCAGGGTGCTTCGCGTCCGCATCGATGCGCAAAATCTCGATGCCGTGAATCGTTACTTTTCGCGACTTGCGCTCGACTTCCTTGCCTTCGCGGGCCAGTTCGTAGAGCCTCTTTCCGTCCACTTTCACGGCCGAAAACATCGGAGGAACCTGTTCGATCTCCCCCACGAACGACGCCAGAGCGGCGCGGATCTCGTCCTCCCGAAGCGAGACTTGTCCGGCCTCTTCGAGGACGGTTCCCGTCATATCCTCCGTGTCCGTCGCCAGACCGATCAGAAGCACGGCCTCGTATTCCTTCGGCAGATCCTGAATGTATTCCACCATCCGCGTAGCTCGTCCTACGCATAAGGGCAGCACACCCGTAACCTCCGGGTCCAGCGTCCCCGTATGGCCGATCCGCTTGACGCCCAGCAGGCGCCTGGCTTTGGCGACAACGTCGTGCGACGTAAAGTTTTTCGGTTTCCATACCGGCAAAACGCCTTCTAACGTCATATCAGTTCTGTCCCTACTTCCTGAATCATGGTTGCCACCGCTTCATCCAGCGTTCCGTGAATCGTACAGCCCGATGCCCGGACATGGCCGCCGCCGCCCAAAGCTTGCGCGATGCGGGCTACGTCCACTTTGCCTGCGGAACGGAGACTCACTTTGATGACACCGGCGGCTTTTTCCTTGAACAGCATCCCCACCTCGACGCCTTCCACATTGCGCGGGTAGTTGACCAGCCCGTCGAGATCTTCGCCGGAAGCCCCGGTTAACTCGAGATCCTCAAGCGAAACGGCAAGCCAGGCCAGCTTGCGGTCGCAAGCAAACGAAAGCGTCGGAAGCGCCTTTTGCAGCAGTTCGATCTGGGCAAATGTCAACCGCTCGAGCACCTGCTCGGCGATGTCCGCGCCCTTCACCCCTAGCGCCAACAAAGAAGCGCCTATTTGCAGCACCTCCGGCGTTGTGTTCGAATAGCGGAAACCTCCCGTATCGGTCAAGAGTCCCGTATAAATGCATTCCCCAAACGCCAGAGCGGGCTTGAGGTTCATATGCAATGCCAGATCGTACAAAATTTGCACGGTAGCCGCTGCGTCATCCTTGATCAAATGACACTTCCCGAATTTGTCGTTCGTAGGATGATGGTCAATGTTGAGCAGTTCCGCCTGATCGTCAAAAAGAGTGCTGATCTTGCCTATTCTGGAAAAATCAGCACAATCTACGCTTATGATCGTTTGAAAACTGCGGGCCGGACGCTCCTTGCCGAAGTCCAGCACCCTATCGCTTCCCCACAAATAAGCGAATTTGGATGGCATGGGACCTTCGTTGATCATTGTGAAACATTTCCCAAGCTGCTGCAGCATCCACCCTGTCACATATGTAGAGCCGGCGGCATCCCCATCCGGCTGGATATGGGATACCACCAGGAAATCGTCATGCTGCTCGATAAACTTTGCAGCGGCATCAAGCTGCTGCCTGTACTCGGGTGCATGGTTCATTCCGCTCGTCATAAGTTCGGATTTCCTTCCTCGTTGAGCTTGTGCAGCAGTTGGTCGATGCGGCTTCCATAGTCAATGGAGCTGTCAAACTTGAATTGAAGTTCGGGAATTTTGCGCAAACGAATTCGCTTGCCGAGCTCCGAACGGATATACCCGGTGCCGGAGGCCAACGCTTTGAGCGTGGCTTCCTTCTGCTCGTCGGTTCCCATAACGCTCAGGAACACGCGCGCAAGGGATAAATCGTTCGTAACTTCTACGCCGGTTACCGTCAAAAATCCGATACGCGGATCCTTCAATTCGGATTGTATAATTTGGCTGAGCTCTTTCTTGATTTGCTCGCCTACACGTCCTACTCTTACTCTGGCCATACGTCAATCACCTCTCAACAGTTTCCATGATGAAGGCTTCGATAACGTCCCCTTCTTTAATATCATGATAACGCTCCAGAGATATACCACATTCGTAGCCTTGAGCGACTTCTTTTGCATCGTCCTTGTATCTTTTCAGGGAATCGATCTTGCCTTCATGCACGACGATGCCGCCGCGGATCAAGCGAGCCTGAGCGTTGCGCGTAATTTTGCCGGAGGTGATCATGCAGCCTGCGATCGCCCCGACGCCGGTAATTTTGAACACGTTGCGCACTTCGGCTTGACCGAGCACGTTCTCTTTGAAGATCGGATCCAACATGCCTTTCATGGCCTGCTCGATTTCTTCAATGACGTTGTAGATGATGTTGTGCAGACGGATATCCACTTTTTCCTGATCGGCCGTCGCTTTCGCAGCAGGCTCAGGACGAACGTTAAAGCCGATGATGATCGCATTCGAAGCGGAAGCGAGAATAATATCCGATTCCGTAACCGCGCCGACGCCGTTATGAAGAATTTTTACGCGTACGCCTTCGACTTCAATTTTCTCCAGGGAGCTTTTCAGCGCTTCGACCGAACCTTGAACGTCCCCTTTGATGATGACATTCAAATCTTTGATTTCGCCGTCTTTAATATGTTTGAAGAGATCATCCAGCGTAACGCGCGCGTTGGCGCCCATTTCGGACTGGCGAAGCGCGGTCGCGCGTCTTTCCGCGATGTCTCTGGCTTTGCGCTCATCCTCGTAAGCAAGGAACGGATCCCCTGCTTGAGGCACCTCGGTCAGACCGGTGATTTCGACCGGTGTAGAAGGACCTGCTTCTTTCAAACGTTTGCCTTTGTCATTGACCATCGCTCTGACGCGGCCGAAGCATACGCCGGCTACGAAGCTGTCGCCGACTTTGAGCGTGCCGTGCTGAATAAGAATACGGGCCACGGGACCTCTTCCTTTGTCCAGCTCAGCCTCGATGACTGTTCCTCTTGCCCGCTTGTTCGGATTCGCTTTGTACTCCTGAACTTCGGCGACAAGCAAAATCATCTCCAGCAGGTTCTCAAGTCCGATGCGCTGCTTCGCGGAAATTTCGCAGAAGATCGTGTCTCCGCCCCATTCTTCCGGCACGAGTTCAAATGCCGTAAGAGCCTGCTTGATTTGATCCGGATTAGCGCCTTCTTTATCGATTTTGTTCACAGCGACGATGATCGGGCAGCCGGCCGCTTTGGCATGGTTGATCGCTTCAACGGTCTGAGGCATAACGCCGTCATCCGCCGCAACGACGATAATTGTAATATCCGTCACTTGAGCGCCGCGGGCACGCATCGTTGTGAACGCTTCGTGGCCCGGAGTATCCAGGAACGTAATTTTTTTATGGTTCACTTCGACCTGATAAGCGCCGATATGCTGCGTGATGCCGCCTGCTTCGCCTTCCGTCACATTCGTTTGGCGGATAGCGTCGAGCAGGGTCGTTTTACCGTGGTCGACGTGACCCATGATCGTAACGACCGGAGGACGCTCCAGAAGATCGGCTTCATCATCGACTTCTTCGAATGTCTCAAAGCGGTCTTCTTCGACTTTGATCTTAACTTCGACCTCAACTCCGAATTCGTTTGCGATGAGTTGGATCGAATCCAAATCAAGCTCCTGGTTAATCGTCGCCATGACGCCCAGGAAGAGCAGCTTTTTAATGACTTCCGAAGCGTCTTTATGAAGCAGTTTGGCCGTTTCGCCGACCGTCATGCTGCCGCGGACGATGATCTTCTTCGGCGTATTGTCGATTTTCTCTTTCTTCACTGGTTCCTGCTGGAATCTGCCTCTTTGATTGCCTCTTTGGTTGTTTCTGGAATTGCCGCCTGGGCCGCGGTTGCCGCCTTGTTTGCCATCGTCGAAACGTTTGGTCGTCGGCTTCGTTTTCTTCGTCGTTTTCACGCCGGCTTTAGCCGCCGCTTCATCCAATTCCGCTGCCGTCGCGCCGACGTGGAACTGCGGCTTCGCTTCCTGAATGACCGGTCTGCTGCTCTGATTGTGGCGGTTGTCAAACTGACGGGCCGGACGGTTCGACGAAGTGCTGCGGTTCGGAGTGCCTCCGCCTTGTGGACGGTTGCCGCCTCCCGCATTCGATCCGCCGGACGAAGTATTGCCGCCCTGATTCGGGCGAGGGCCGGAATTGTTGAAGCCGCCGCTGCGGTTGCCGCCGCCTTGACCCTGACCTTGGCCTTGCCCGCCTGAGCGCCCATTAAAATTGCCGCCGCCGGAAGGACGCTGATCGTTCTGACGGTACGGTCTTTGATCGCCGGAACGCTGCTGGCCGCCTTGACGCTGGTCTCCGCTGCGATTGCCGCCGCCTTGACCCTGGCCTTGACCTTGACCTTGACCTTGACCTTGATAATTCGTGCGTTGACCCTGGCCCTGGCCTTGCCCGCCTTGGCGTTGGTCGCGCTGCGGCTGAGCCGGACGGCTGGCCACATATTGATCGTCGGAGCGTCGGGATTGCCCGCCTTGATGGCCCTGTCTTTGGCCTTGCGATGCTTGATTATGCTGTTGTTGAGGCGCGGATGGTTTTGTTCCGCTGCCGCTGTTTGCTTGCTGCGATGCCGGTTTCGAAGCCGAGTTCGCAGCTCCTTTATTTTCTGGTGTAGAACCCTGTCCTGCAGGCTTCTGATTAGTCGTCGTTGAGTTCACATTTCCTCCGTCCGTAGCTGCCCGCTTGGCAGCCGCATTTGCTTTAATATCGCGAAAAAATCTTTCCACACTATCCACCGCTTCATTCTCCATGACGCTCATGTGATTGTTAACGGGAATATTTAAACGTTTGAGAATCGTAATGATCTCTTTGCTGCTCATATTGAGCGATTTGGCATATTCGTAAACGCGAAGTTTGTCCTTATTATCCTGTTTATTTGTCAATACTTTTCACCTCCGCAGTAATTATACTGAAAGCGGACTGCATCTAACTTCTTTTAAACATCGGAGCCGGCTTTCAGTCTACCTGACACTTCAGCAGCATCTGTGCGAAGCCTCCGTCCAAGACGCCGAGAATGACGCGCATTTCCTTGCCAATGCTGCCTCCCAGTTCCGCCTTGGAGCCCATTTCCATGAGCGTAACCCCATAGAATCGGCATTTATCTTGAAACTTTTTGTGCGTATTGGCGGAAGCATCCTCTGCGATAATGACCAGTTTGGCCTCGCCCGAGCGAATGGCCTTCATCACGCCTTCGTCGCCGGTTACCAACTTGCCTGCCCGCATGGCTAAACCCAAATGAGATAAAAATTTATTCTTCATCGTCCGTCATCTCCTCTTTCGAAGAGATAAACTCGTCTTCCACTTTAATGAAATCCTGCTCCAACTGGTCGTAAATTTCAGCGCTCACCGTATGCTTCAGCGCCCGGTCCAGCGCCTTGCTTTTCTTGGCCAGCTTAAAACAGGAAACTTTGCCGCACAGGTAGGCACCGCGCCCGGACTTTTTCCCTTTCAGATCGATAAGAATCTCGCCGTCAGGCGTTTTGACGATGCGGATCAGTTCCCGCTTCGGCATCATCTCCTGGCAGGCCACACATTTTCTCAAAGGGACTTTTCTTTGTTTCATTCCCCGGTCACCCCCTTGATTTCGGCAAACTTAAGCGCAGTCCGGCTTAATCGATGCTGACGGAATCCTGATGCATCTCTTCCGTCGATGTCCTCGGTCTGCCGTATTCTTGTTCCGCTTGCGATTCGCTCTTGATATCGATCTTCCAGCCGGTCAGTTTAGCCGCCAGACGGGCGTTCTGACCTTTGATGCCGATCGCGAGCGACAATTGATAATCCGGCACGATCACGCGGGCCATTTTCTCCGTTTCATGCACTTGCACTTCGAGCACTTTAGAAGGGCTGAGCGCGTTGGCAACGTACTCTTCCACGCTCTCCATCCAGCGCACGATGTCGATTTTCTCGCCTCGCAGCTCGCTGACGATCGTCTGCACGCGCATTCCTTTCGGGCCTACGCAGGAGCCGACGGGATCCACTTCGTCATTGCGGGAGTGCACGGCGATCTTGGAACGGAAACCGGCTTCGCGCGCTACGGAGCGAATTTCAACCACGCCGTCGAAAATTTCCGGAACTTCCAGCTCAAACAGCCGTTTGAGCAAGCCCGGATGCGTTCTCGACAAAATGATTTGCGGACCTTTGGTCGTATTTTCCACTTTCGTAATGTAAGCCTTGATCCGGTCGCCTTGCTTGAATTTGTCGGTCGGCATCAGTTCGGTAAGCGGAAGCACGGCTTCTACCTTGCCCAGGTCCACATAAATGTTGCGTTGATCCTGGCGCTGCAAAATGCCTGTTACGATATCTTCCTCTTTATCGATAAAAGCGTTGTAGATCAAGCCTCTCTCCGCTTCGCGGATACGCTGGGTGACGACCTGCTTTGCCGTCTGGGCGGCAATACGGCCGAAATCGCGCGGCGTAACTTCAATCTCCACGATGTCGTCAAGCTGATAGTTCGGATTGATTTCCCGGGCCGCGTGAAGCGAAATTTCCATTCTTGGGTCCAGCACTTCTTCCGTCACGTTTTTGCGAGCGTAAACTCTAATCAAACCCGTTTGGCGGTTAATGTCTACGCGCACATTCTGCGCGGTGTTGAAATTTCTTTTATAGCTCGAAATCATCGCTGCCTCGATCGCGTCAATCAACAGCTCCTTGGAGATGCCTTTCTCACGTTCAATTTCCGACAGCGCTTCGATAAAATCCATGTTCATTTGAACCGAGTTCCCCCTTTCAATAAATAGCAATCGCTAAAAGACTATGGCCAACCTGGCGCTGGCTACTTTTGCGAGCGGAATCGTGCTCTTCTTTTTGCCAGCTTCAACGACAAGCTGCTCACCGTCGTAAGACAACAGCAACCCTTCGAATTCCTTCGCACCGTCAATCGGCTCATAAGTCGTAATAAATACATGACTGCCTACAGCCTTCTGATAATCTTGAGGCTTTTTCAGCGGACGCTCCGCCCCCGGCGAAGATACTTCCAGGAAATAAGCGTCGGCGATCGGATCCTTCTCGTCGAGCTTGGCGCTTAAATATTCGCTGATACGGCCGCAATCATCTATATCAATGCCGCCTTCTTTGTCTGCATAGACGCGAAGGAACCAGTTGCTGCCTTCTTTGACGTATTCGATATCCACGAGCTCAAATCCATTCTGCTCGATGAAATCTTTCAGCATGTCCTCAACGACGGATTTGATGTGCGCTTGTGTAACCACGTATTGATATACCCTCCTAAATTGAACTTTCGCATTCTGAGCAGCTTCATAAGCCAACCTACCCGCGCCGGCTACACCCAGCGCGAAAAGTCCTATATCAAAATGTAAAGAGTGGGTTTCCCCACTCTTTAATCACAAGATGATATCCTCATTATTGCCAAGAAAAATTATACCATAACCGTTAACGGCTTTACAATAGGAAGATTGGTAATTCATGCTGTTTTGCGGATTAGAATAAGGACAACTGATTCGATTCCGGCAAGCCGCGGAAACAGCCCATGGAAGCGAGCAGTTCGACGATCGTCTTCGAAGCTTTCGAGCGGTTTTGGAAATCTTCCACAGACAGGAAATCGCCTTCCTCTTTGGCGGCGGCGATATTTTTCGCAGCGTTCTCCCCGATTCCCTGCATCGCGGCAAACGGCGGAATCAGCGCAGTGCCGTCAATGAGAAAACGCGTCGCATCGGAACGGTACAGATCGATCGGCTTGAAGCTGAAGCCGCGGGCCGTCATTTCCAGCGCCATCTCGAGGATGGACACCATCGCTTTTTCCTTCGGCAAAGCCTGGAAGCCCTTCTCCTCGATTTCGATCAGCTTCTTCAAGATGGCGTCATAGCCCTGGCACAAAATTTCCAGGTCAAAGTCCGAAGCGCGCACGCTGAAATAAGTCGCGTAGTAAGCAAGCGGGTGATACACCTTGTAGTACGCCGTGCGCACGGCGGAGATGACGTAGGCGGCAGCGTGTGCTTTCGGGAACATGTATTCGATCCGTTCGCACGACTCGATGTACCAGGCCGGCACGTTGCAGCGCTTCATTTCTTCCTTCCACTCGTCCGTCAGCCCTTTGCCTTTCCGCACGCTCTCGGTAATTTTGAACGCAAGTCCGGCATCCATACCGGCTTTGTAGATCAAATAGAGCATGATATCGTCACGGCAGCCGATCACCGTCTTAATGTTGCATATGCCTTTCTTGATCAGCTCCTGCGCATTGCCCAGCCAAACTCCGGTGCCGTGGGACAAACCGGAAATTTGCAGCAAGTCGGCAAACGTGCTCGGCTGCGTCTCCTGCAGCATCTGCCGCACGAACTTCGTTCCCATTTCGGGAACTCCGTACGTGGCGACGGGCGAGCGAATTTGCTCCGGCGTAACGCCGAGAGCTTCCGTCGAGTTGAAGATGCTCATCGCCTTCCGGTCGTTCATGGGCAGCGTAGTCGGATCGATGCCGGTCAAATCCTGCAGCATCCGCATCATCGTCGGATCGTCGTGCCCGAGAATATCGAGCTTCAGCAAGTTCGCGTCGAATGCGTGATAATCGAAGTGCGTCGTCTTCCACTCCGCGCTCGTATCGTCGGCCGGATACTGCACCGGCGTAATGTCGTCGACCTCGATATAGTCGGGGACGACGACGATGCCGCCGGGATGCTGACCCGTGCTCCGCTTCACGCCGGTGCAGCCGGCCGCAAGCCGGTTCAGCTCGGCGCCCCGCCATTTTCGGCCGTGCTCCTCTTCGTACTTCTTCACGAAGCCGAAGGCCGTCTTTTCCGCGACCGTACCGATCGTGCCCGCCCGGAATACGCTTTTCTCGCCGAACAGCACCTTCGTATAGTTATGGGCGACAGGCTGGTATTCGCCCGAAAAGTTCAAATCGATATCGGGGACTTTGTCCCCCTTGAAGCCAAGGAACGTCTCGAACGGAATGTCGTGTCCGTCCCCGCGCATATTCGTGCCGCAGTGCGGGCAAATTTTGTCCGGAAGATCGAAGCCCGACGGCACGCTTCCGTCCAGAAACCATTCGCTCTGCTTGCAGGAATGGCAAACATAGTGCGGCGGCAGCGGGTTTACCTCCGAGATGCCCAGCATCATCGCGACGACGGAGGAGCCTACGGAACCCCGGGAGCCAACGAGGTATCCATCTTCGTTGGACTTTTTCACGAGCCGCTCGGAAATCAAATAGTTCGCCGAGAAGCCGTACTTGATGATCGGCACAAGCTCTTTTTCCAAACGAGCCACTATAACTTCCGGCAGTTCGTCGCCGTAGATGCTTTTGGCCGTGCTGTAGCAGGTGCTGCGGATCTCGTCATCCGCGCCTTCGATAATCGGCGTAAACAGCTTGTCCGGAAACAGCTGGATTTCCTCAAACCGGTCAGCGAGCTCGTTAGTGTTACGGATCACGACTTCGTGCGCCTTGTCCTCGCCAAGGAATTTGAACTCTTCCAGCATCTCTTTTGTCGTACGGAAATGGGCGTCCGGCTTTTTCATATCTTTAAGCGGGCTAAAACCTGTGATCCCGTGTATAGTGATGTCCCGGAACAATTTTTCCCTTGGATGCAAATAATGGACGTTGCCCGTCGCGATGACCGGCTTGCCCAGCTTACTGGCGATCTGGCACACGCGTCTTACCGCACCCTCCAAATCTTCCTTGCTGCCGACCAGTCCTTTGTCTACCAGATGCATATTGTAACTGACAGGCTGGATTTCCAGCACATCGTAAAACTCGGCCACCTGCTCGGCCTCTTCCACCGATTTATTGAGCACAGCCTCGAAAAACTCGCCTTTTTCGCAGCCCGAGACGACGAGAAGCCCGTCCCGCAGCTCTACGAGCTTGCTTTTGGGAATGCTGGCCACCCTGTGAAAATATTCGGTGTGAGAGAGGGAGACAAGCTTGAACAAATTTTTCTTGCCGACGGCGTTCAGCGCATAAATATTGCAGTGAAACGGCCGCTGAGTCCTTAAATCCTTACCGACATATTCATTCAATCCGGCAAGATTCGTCATGTTGCGTTCACTGGCTTCATTGATCAAATGAAACAGCACGTATCCCAAAGCGATCGAGTCGTCGACCGCACGGTGATGGCTTTCCAGGCTGACTTTGAATTTGTCGGTCAATGTGTTGAGACGGTGATTTTTTAATGTCGGGAACAGCAGGCGTGCAAGCTCCAGCGTGTCCAGAACCGGGTTCGGCAGCTCCGGCAAGCCCATCTGTTTCAAATTGGCCTGAATGAAGCCCATATCGAATCGGGCGTTATGTGCAACAAGAATCGCGTCCTCGACAAACGCTACAAACTCCGGCAGCTTGTCCTTCAGTTCGGGAGCGTCCTTGACCATGTCGTCGTTAATGTTCGTCAACTGCTGAATATTGTAAGGAATTCGCTCATGCGGATTAATAAATGTCGCAAAACGGTCGATTTCTTTGCCGTCCTGCATTTTCACGCCTGCAAGCTCGATAATTTTATTATTCGTCACGGACAAGCCCGTGGTCTCAATATCGAAAATAACATAAGTCCCTTGTTTAAGATCGATGTCCTGCGCATTCATCGCGATCGGGACGGAATCGTTCACGACGTTCGCCTCGATGCCGTAAATCACTTTGATCCCGTGCTTTTTGCCGGCTTTTCCCGCCTCGGGGAAACATTGAATGTTGCTGTGATCGGTAATGGCGATCGCTTTATGCCCCCATTTGGCGGCCATTTTAATGTATTGATCGACCGGCGTCAAGCCGTCCATCGTGCTCATCGCCGTATGTAGATGAAACTCTACGCGCTTTTCGGCTGCGTCGTCCATACGATCCTTGGGTCCCATCACTTCGTTGAGGTCATTCGGAATCATGACCAATTCGGGAATTTGCATGAAGCGGTCGTATTCCACTTTGCCCCGGGCTCTAATCCATGTGCCGTTCGCCAGCAGGCTGAGAATTTTGACATCGTCCTTCGTTTTGGCAAAAACCTTCATGGACATCGAGTCCGTAAAGTCCGTTAAATTAAACGTGAACAGCGTGCTGCCGTTCCTTAATTCCTTGACATCAAGGCCGAAAACGGTCCCCTGCACCGTCACTTTCTTTTCCTCTTCCACAATATCTTTCAGCGGCGTCGGCACTTCCTTGATATCGTAACCGATCATCAGCTTAAGATCCGTATCCGGCAGCGAAGACTCCTCTTCCTGCTCGATGGACATCATGATCTCTTGCGTTACGGTTTTCTCTTCTTCTTCGATCAGTTTGGCAAAACGTTCCTTCTCCGCCTCCGCGTCGCTCGAATCGCTCAGCCCGTACTTCACGGTGAAATCCGTCTGAAAATAGTTCAGGAAAAAGTTTCTCGCGTACATATCGATATTTTTCTTCTTGGCCAGTTCCAAACCGATCTGGTCCAGCATCATTAAAGTGAGGTTATGCCCCTGCACTTCAAACTTCGCCCTGCTCATCCAGCCGTTGACGGTAGCGGCTTCCCGCTGCAGCCATTCGATAAACAAAGACCAGTATTCGGCGACCAAATCGGCCGGGTCGGCTTGTTCGAACCGCCAAATAAAGCGAATTTTGGCGATATGGGCGAATTTTTCCTGAATCGTTTTGCAAAAAGAGCGGTATATGTTCTGAGGCACTAATTCGTTTTTGATCAAATAAAAGGTCCAATCCCGATTCTTGCGGCTAATCTCCACCTGATCGATATACCCTTCCGAAAAAAACGAGCGGATCGTCTCGGCCGGAATCTCCGCTTGCTGCATCAATAGCTCAAAGCGATTCCTTTTGTCAGCCAGATTACTCATGAACATCCTCCCCAAGAAAAATACGAAGGGCAAAGGAGATGGTGCATTCCGTTTGCCCTTTTATAACACCTGCTATTAGTAACTGCGGCCAAATACGACGGTGTGTTCGGCAGCTTCCCCGCATACCAGACAAGTCGATTTCGTCACGGACGGCGAGAACGGAATATTGCGGCTTGTCGCCCCCGTCTCTTCCTTAACCTGCGATTCGCAAGCTTCCGAGCCGCACCAGCCCGCTAGCGCAAAGCCGCGCTTGCCTTCGAGGAACGTCTTGAATTCATCAAGCGTATCGACGGCGACGAAGTGTTCGTCTCTGAACTGCTTCGCTTTATCATACATCTGCTGATGAATCTCAGCAAGCAAATTTTGCACTTCCTGAACAAAATCGGCCTGGGCCACCACTTTTTTCTCGCCGCTGACTCTGGATACGAGAACGACTTGGCCGTTCTCCATGTCGCGGGGACCGAGCTCGACGCGAATCGGCACGCCTCTCATCTCGTATTCGTTGAATTTCCAGCCCGGACTTTGATCCGGACGGTCGTCCACTTTCACGCGAACGCCGGCTTTTTTCAGCTCCGCGTACAGCTCGTCCACCCGCGCTACGACCTGCTCTCTCGTTTTCGGAGGACCGATCGGAATCATCACCACTTGCGTCGGAGCCACCTTTGGAGGAAGCGCCAGTCCGCGGTCGTCGCCGTGAACCATAATCAAAGCGCCGATGAGCCGCGTGCTCACGCCCCACGACGTCGTATGGGCGAATTGGTGCTGATTCTCGCGGTCCAGATACTTGATATCGAAAGCTACGGCAAAATTCGTGCCCAGGTAATGCGATGTTCCGGCTTGTACCGCTTTGCCGTCTTTCATCATCGCTTCGATGGAGTACGTAGCGACCGCCCCGGCGAATTTCTCCGACGGCGTTTTCTGACCGACGATAACCGGTATCGCCAGGAAATTTTCGGCAAAATCGCGGTAAACCTCCAGCATTTGCATCGTTTCGCGGCGGGCATCCTGCTCGTCCTCATGCGCCGTATGGCCTTCCTGCCATAAAAATTCGCTCGTGCGCAGGAACGGCTGCGTTCTTTTTTCCCAACGGACGACGTTCGCCCATTGGTTGATCAGCAGCGGAAGATCGCGATACGAATTGATCCATTCCGAATACATATGGCCGATCATCGTCTCGGAAGTAGGACGAATCGCGAGACGCTCCTCCAGCTTCTCCCCGCCCGCTTCCGTCACCCAAGGAAGTTCGGGATTAAAGCCTTCGACGTGCTCTTTCTCTTTCTGGAAAAAGCTTTCCGGGATGAACAGCGGGAAGTATGCGTTGCGGTGCCCCGTTTCTTTGAAGCGGGCATCCAGCTCGCGCTGAATGTTCTCCCAGATTTCGTAGCCGTCCGGCTTGAAAACGATGCATCCGCGCACAGGCGAGTAGCTCATCAGGTCGGCTTTTTTTATTACATCTATGTACCAGCGGGAGAAATCTTCTCCCTGTGGGGTAATTTCTTTAACAAACTGCTTATCGTTCGACATGTTCTCCTCCTCAGAACTTCCATACGGAAATCTTCCCTCGCGCTACCCTTTAATCAATCTTAAAATGTCGTTGTACGTCACGGCTACCATCAGCAGCATGAGCAGCGCGAAGCCGATGAAGTGCACCATGCTCTCGCGGTTCGGATCGATCGGCTTGCCGCGCAGCGCCTCAAGCCCCATGAAGAGCAAACGGCTTCCATCCAGCGCCGGAATAGGCAGGAGGTTGAATATGCCCAAGTACAAGCTCAGCGTCGCCGCCCAAGAGATCAAGTAGCTCATGCCCATCTTGGCGAATTCGGCGGAAACCTGCGCCGTCCGGAGGGGACCTCCCAAGTCGTCGAGCTTGAACTGGAGCATGACCAGCTTTTGCAGCCCGGTCATGATCCCGATCGTCGTGCCGACCACCTGATCATAGGTTCCCTTGATGACTTCGGTGAAAGTAGCGCTGCGCCGGTCTCCCGAGATCACAACTCCGAGCTTGCCTGCTCCGGACTCCATTTCCGGTGTAACTTGCAGCGTCAATGGACTGCCGGCGCGGTTCACAACCCAAGTCATCGGTTTGCCTGCGGACTGCTGGATAGCCGTCACCAGCTTCTCCCGGTCGTCGCCGATAGGTTGATTATCGATCGAGATAATGATATCTCCGTTTTTGAGCCCCGCTTTATCTCCCGCCTTGCCGGCCACAACCGAATCCAACTTCACATTCGTGAAGACGCCCATCATAATGACCAGGATCAAAAACAGGACAATTGCCAGCACAAAGTTCATCACAGGCCCCATTACGATGGCCAGAGCCCTTTGCCCTACCGTCTTGCTGCCGAACTGGCGGTCATAAGGAGCGATCTGCGTTTCCGTTCCTTTGGTCACGAGCAGCGCTTTCGGGTCGATCGGATACGTGACCGATTCCCCGTCAACGTCCAGCGTAACGCTCAGGCTGCGTTCCAGATCGATTTTGTCGACGACGCCGACGATCACGTTGGAGCGCCGATCCAGTTGATCGAGGTACAACGCGGAGACCTGGTTTTGCTTGTTCAAGTTGACGGCGATCGTCTGCCCGGCATTGATCTGGACAATTTCCGGATCTTCCCCGGCCATCCGTACGAACCCTCCGATCGGAAGCATGCGCAGCGTATACCTGGTTTCTCCTTTTTTATATGAAAAAAGCTTTGGCCCGAAACCGATCGCGAACTCCCTGACCAAAATGCCGGCGCGCTTGGCAAAATAAAAATGGCCCCATTCATGTATCGTCACGAGAACGAAAAACAATAAAATTACTTTTAATCCAACTTCAATGGCTGACAAGTCGTACCTTCCTCCTTAGAGCCTTTGTGCAAAAAGGCTTTCAACGTAAGCATGTGCCTAGCTTCGCAAATGGGCATTATTTTCAGAATAGCATGTTCTTAGATTACCATTATTGAACGACTGAATACAAGCTATCCCTACTTGCACAGTATACGGCAAAAGAGGACGGTTTAGACTCCGGCGTTATTCCAAAAAAGAGCCGAGCCAACGGATTGACCTGAGCTCCCCCGGCTAAAAATGAATCGACGACGCATGAGCCCTTGCCCAGGCATCCTGTTCCTGAATCGTTTCCAGCGACGGCGCGGAGACCGGCTCGTGCTTTCCGACGGTTTCCTCGATCACCCGCTCGATTTGCAAGAACGTGATTTCCCCTTGCAGAAAACGAGCTACCGCCATTTCATTGGCGGCATTGAATACCGTAGTCGACGTGCCGCCCTGCCGGCCGCACTCGTAAGCCATCCGTAGACAAGGAAAACGGTCGAAATCCATTTCGCTAAAATGCAATTTGCCGACGGCCGCCAGATCCAGCTTTTGAGTCGGGGTCGGCAGCCGATGCGGGTACGTAAGCGCATACTGGATCGGTACGCGCATATCCGGGTTGCCAAGCTGGGCGATCAAGCTGTTGTCGGCGAACTCCACGTAAGAATGGATGACGCTTTCGGGATGAATCAGCACGCCGATTTGGTCGTAGGATAATCCGAACAACCAGTGAGCTTCAATGACTTCCAGCCCTTTGTTCACCATTGTCGCGGAGTCGATCGTAATTTTGGCGCCCATGGACCAGTTCGGATGCTGCAGCGCTTGTTCGACCGTAACTCCTTCGAGTTCTTTGCGTGTACGGTCGCGGAACGAGCCCCCGGAGGCGGTCAGCGTGATCTTCGCGACGTCGCTGCGGTTTTCGCCGTTCAGGCATTGAAAAATAGCCGAATGCTCGCTGTCTATCGGCAGCATGTCCACACCGCTGCGCTTGACCGCTTCGGTCACGATATGCCCCGCGCTGACCAGCGTTTCTTTGTTCGCCAGCCCGATATGTTTGCCCGCGGCGATGGCCGCCAGCGTCGGTCTGAGCCCCTGGCTGCCTACCAGCGCGGTAACCACCATCTCGGCTTCCGTCGCCGCGGCGGCTTCCATCAAGCCTTCTTCGCCGTAGACGACTTTCGTTCCGGCCGGAACATGCAGCGCAACTTCATCGGCCAGATGTTTGGCGGCAACGGACACAAGTTTCGGACGAAACTGCCGGGCTTGTTCGATAATAAGCTTGCTGTTATATCCGCCGGATAAGGCCTCAACCGAAAAACGATCCGGCGCGTGCGCAATAACGTCAAGCGTTTGCGTGCCAACCGATCCGGTCGATCCAAGGATCGCAATGCGTTTTGTCATCAATACACCTCGTAAACGGCTAGGATTGCGGGAGCAACCCTAACAATTGAATGAAAGGAAAAACAATTAGCCAGCTGTCGGTCCGATCGAGCACTCCGCCATGACCCGGCAGCAGGGTGCCCGTGTCCTTAATGCCTTTGACCCGTTTGTAAGCGGACTGGATCAAATCGCCGATTTGACCGACTACCGCTATGACAAGGCCCAAATAAATCGCTCTCCCGTAGGAAAGCAGCGATGGAGCGTACCATGCGAACACGAGCGCGGCGATAACTGCAATGACGATGCCGCCAATGGAGCCTTCGATTGATTTTTTCGGACTGATTTGCGGCCATAGCGGATGTTTCCCGATTACGGATCCTACGAAATAGGCCCCGGAATCCGATGCCCAAATGCATACGAACACAAGCACCGCCCAAAACAAGCCATTCTCAGGCATCCGCGCCGAAATCATATAATGAAAACCGAGGCCGATATAAACCGCGCCTAATAAAATGACCGATATTTGATCGATCGTAATTGTATTCTTGGAAGCTACCGTGATGAACAGGAGGACAAACATGGCAAGCCATATGACAGCCGTAAAATTGACGGGAAGCTCCACATGCAGCATTTCCCAAGGAACGGCCAGCAGCAGCATAGCGGCCAAACCAATCAAGGAGGATAGCTTATATTTGCCGTAACCGTTCATTTGGATGTACTCCCGATAGCCGATTATCGAAAGAAGGACAATCAATCCGGCATACCAATAGCCGCCAAGCACTAACAAGGTAATGAATACGAGTCCGGCAATAACTCCTGTGATGATTCGTTGCTTCAAAGTGACTCCTCCTCAGAGTTTTGCGGGCAGGATGAACCGCCTGTGCAAGCATTCGCTGAGTGTTACGGCAGCTGCCAGCATTAAATACCGCCGTATCTTCTTCCGCGGCGTTGGTATTCGGCTACCGCCTGCAAAAACAACGATTCCGTGAATTCCGGCCAGTAAGCATCCGTGAACCAAAGCTCGGAGTAGGCCAGCTGCCACAACAGGAAATTGCTCAGCCTCAGTTCCCCGCTCGTTCGAATCAAAAGATCGGGGTCCGGCAAGTCGGAAGTTAACATATAATTGGAAAAACGGGCTTCATCCAGTTCATCCGGGTTTAATTTCCCGCTCTGCACGTCGCGGATAATATCCTTCACGCCGGCGATCATTTCCTTGCGCCCGCCGTAATTCAGAGCAAAGTTAAGGATAAGTCCGGAGTTGTCTTTCGTGCGGTCAATCGCATCTTCGATCGCTTTGAGCGTGTAGTCCGGCAAACCTTCTTTCCAACCGGTCATGCGGATGCGGACATTTTTTTCGATGAGCTCCTCAATCTCCATTGGAAAAAACTCCTGGGGCAGTTTCATCAGAAACTCGACCTCTTCCTTCGGTCTTTTCCAATTCTCCGTTGAAAAAGCGTACATCGTCAGCACCTTCACGCCGATATCGTTAGCCGCCATCGTGATTTTCTTGACATTTTTCATGCCTGAATGATGTCCCGCTACACGAGGCAATCCCCGCTTTTTTGCCCATCGCCCGTTGCCGTCCATAATGATGGCAACGTGCGCAGGCACATTATCCAAATCAATGTCAGGAAATTCTGCCGAGGTCGCATCTCTTGAAGCACTTCCTAGCCATTTCTTTATCGGTTTGAGCATCGTTGTTCCCCCACCTATGGAAAGATGAAAAACCCCCAGCGAATACCCGGGGGGCTGGCTCTATGTTACACTTCCATAATTTCTTTTTCTTTGGCCGCCAATACTTTCTCAACTTCGGCAACGAATTTATCGGTAAATTTCTGAATATCTTCCTGATGCTTGCGGGATTCGTCTTCAGAAATGCCTGCTTTCTCCAGCTTCTTGATTTCATCGTTGGCATCGCGGCGAATGTTGCGGATGGCAACCTTCGCTTCTTCGCCGTATTTCTTCGTCATTTTCACAAGCTCGGCGCGGCGTTCTTCCGTCAAAGCCGGAATAACGATCCGGATCACACTGCCGTCGTTCGATGGCGTCAGGCCGAGATCGGATTTCATAATCGCTTTCTCAATCGCGCCCATCGAGCTCTTGTCCCACGGCTGAATCAGAAGGGAACGGGAGTCCGGCGTCGTCAGATTGGCAAGCTGATTGACAGGTGTCATGGCACCGTAATATTCGACTTGAATGCGGTCCAATAACGCAGGAGTCGCGCGGCCAGCGCGCAGCGAAGTCAGATCTCTTTTCAAAGCTCCGATCGCTTTTTCCATACGGTCTTCTGCGTTCTTTTTAATAGATTGTGGCATAGGTTAGACACTCCCTTTAACTGTAGTCCCGATTTTTTCGCCAAGGACAACGCGTTTGATATTCCCTTGTTCCGTGATCGAGAACACCACTAATGGGATGTTATTATCCATACAAAGGGAGGAAGCGGTGGAGTCCATGACGCCCAAATTGTTGCTGATAACTTCCATATAGGTCAGCGTTTCAAACTTTTTGGCAGACGCATCCTTGAACGGATCTGCAGAGTAAACACCGTCGACTTTGTTCTTCGCCATCAAAATAACTTCAGCCTCGATTTCGGCGGCTCTGAGTGCCGCCGTCGTATCTGTGGAGAAGTAAGGATTGCCCGTACCCGCCGCGAATATAACGACTCTCCCCTTTTCCAGATGGCGCATCGCTCTTCTTCGGATATACGGCTCAGCGACCTGCTGCATCGTGATCGAAGATTGCACGCGCGTAGGAACGCCGATCGTTTCCAGCGCATCCTGCAGCGCGAGCGAATTCATAACGGTCGCAAGCATGCCCATATAATCGGCCGTCGCCCGGTCAATGCCCTTGGCGCTGCCGGCGATGCCTCTCCAAATGTTGCCGCCGCCAACGACGATAGCAACTTCTACCTTTAAATCGACAACTTCCTTCACCTGTTCTGCGATGGAGGTAATGACTTCAGAATCAATGCCGTACCCCTGTTGTCCAGCTAAAGCTTCCCCGCTTAATTTTAGTACGACCCTCTTATAATAAGGTTGCTCCAACTTGTATAACCTCCGTTTCAATAGGTGAGCAGGATACCCGAAATTCACTAAAAAAGAAGGAACACCAAGTGTTCCATTCTTTTAGGGAATTGCGTATTAGAGTTTTACTTGGGACATAACTTCTTCGGCAAAGTTTTCTTGCTTTTTCTCAAGCCCTTCACCCAGCGCGAAGCGAGCGAAACGACGGATCGTGATGTTTTCGCCGATGGTTGCGATTTTTTCATTCAGCAGTTGTTCGATCGTTTTGTCCGGATCTTTAACGAATGGCTGTTCCATCAAGCAGAACTCTTCGTAGTATTTGCCGATGCGGCCTTCAACCATTTTATCAACGATTTTTTCCGGTTTGCCTTCGTTCAAAGCCTGGTTGCGAAGAATTTCTTTTTCTTTTTCCAGCGCTTCGGCAGGAACTTCTTCGCGGCGCACGTAAGTAGGGCTTGCTGCAGCAATGTGCATTGCGATGTCTTTGCAGAATGCTTTGAATTGATCGGTTTTACCTACGAAGTCGGTTTCACAGTTGATTTCCACGAGTACGCCAACTTTACCGCCGGCATGAATATAGGACTCGACAGCGCCTTCGGTTGCAATGCGTCCCGCTTTGTTTGCAGCGGCAGAAAGACCTTTCTCGCGAAGAATTTCGCCAGCTTTCGTCAGATCGCCATTTGCCTCTTCAAGCGCTTTTTTGCAGTCCAGCATGCCTGCACCAGTTTTTTCGCGTAATTCTTTTACCATTCCAGCTGTAATAGCCATTGAAAGGTACCTCCCGATTGTAATTATGTAGATATTCTTTAAAAAAAGGGTGATGACAGGCTGTTACACCTTCCAACCACCCTTTTTTCTCATTCCTATTAATTAAGCTGTCGTTTGCTCGCCTTGGTGAGCTTCGATAACAGCATCCGCAATTTTGGCAGTCAGCAATTTCACAGCGCGAATCGCATCGTCGTTACCAGGAATAACGTAGTCGATTTCGTCCGGATCGCAGTTCGTATCAACGATACCAACGATTGGGATACCCAATTTGCGAGCTTCCGCAACTGCGATGCGCTCTTTGCGAGGGTCGATAACGAACAAAGCGCTAGGAAGACCTCTCATGTTTTTGATTCCGCCCAGGAACTTCTCAAGGCGATCTTTCTCTTTGCGGAGAATGATAACTTCTTTCTTAGGAAGCACGTCGAATGTGCCGTCTTCTTCCCATCTTTCGAGCTCTTTCAAGCGATCGATACGTTTTTGAATCGTTTGGAAGTTTGTCAGCGTACCGCCCAACCAACGTTGGTTGATGTAGTACATGCCGCAGCGTTCCGCTTCTTCAGCAACGGAATCTTGAGCTTGTTTTTTCGTACCTACGAAAAGAATCGTTCCGTTCTCTTCGGAAACGGATTTCACAAAGTTGTAAGCTTCCTCAACTTTTTTAACCGTTTTTTGCAGGTCGATAATGTAAATGCCGTTTCTTTCGGTGAAGATGTATTTGTCCATCTTTGGGTTCCAACGGCGTGTTTGGTGACCGAAGTGTACCCCAGCTTCTAAAAGCTGTTTCATGGAGATAACTGCCATCTCCAATCCCTCCTCTGATTTGGTTTTTGTGGTATCCTCCGCATGTCGCATCTTCGGGCAAAACTTACGAAAGTAAGCACCATTGCGCGAATTGACGTGCGTGCGTTTTTAACACCGAGAATAAATATACCATATCTCATATAAGCTTTGCAACCTTTTATCCTGTCCCATGCATTCCCTATAGAAAGGGCCGGCGGGAGACGACGGCAAACGCAAAAACAGACCTCACAAAGACCTTGTTCAGCCTGTTTGCTGTTTGCTGATTAAGTTTTTGACGATTTGCTCCATCGTGAGGACGCCCTGAAATTCGTGAAAGCCGATTTGAATTTTGTATGCCCCGCCCTGCTTGTCCAGCTCTGCGGCAAACGCCTTTTGATCGGTAATAACGCCCGATTGCATAAGCAGCTCGCTGACGGCCGTCGCATCCAGATGCGGCTGCACATAAAGAACGGTGCGGCTGGGCGCCGGAGGACTCGTCTGCTCAGCGGGTTTGTCGGACGGAATGGCGGCGGCAAGCTTGTCCGTCTCTTCCTTGGCTTTCTTTTGCACGCCGGCGTCGAATTCATCCTGCGTGTACACCTTCACGTTTTTCTCATACACTTGATAAAACTTCGCGGCTTGTTCCTTCAGCTTCTGGGGCTCCATCTCCTCGATCGGAGTACCGGCGGGGGCCGCAGCCGGCCTCTGGGCTGCCAGCATAACCTGCAGCAGCAGCGCTCCGACAATGATGCCTGTCCCTATCCCGTATACGTAAGAGCGGTTTCTAAACACGAGTCCGTTCCTCCTGTCTGGAGAGCTGCAGTATCAGGTTGACCTCTCCTTTATTCATGCCCAGCTTCCTGGCTATAGCTTCGACGCCTTTGCCTTGATCGTACAAAGCGAACAGCTCCGCATATCTGCTTTTCATGCTGAGACCTGTGTATGCGGGCGTCTCCGCAGCCGCTTCGGCAGCCGTCTCCGCCGGCGCGGGACCCGCTTCAGGCGTTTGCTGCGCCGGGATCGGCGCTGTTCGCTCAACGTGCCGAACGAGTTCATCGGAAGCGCTGCCTGCTTCTTCGGCAGCCTGGAACGCGCTCATCGCTTTCAAATTCAGCTGCTGGTTTACATGCGCTTTGTTAAGCTCGTGCGACAGCTCGTTTCGCTGCTTTTCCAACGATTCCAGCCTGCCGGACAACTTGGCCAACTCGACCTCGTAATCCTGCTTCGTCTTGGAAAACAGATTGAGAATAGCCTGGTTCTGCTCGTCCATTTCGGACGCGAAGTGTTCAATCGTCTCTTCGATCTCCTGAACGACGTTGGCCTTGGAAGCGGACGTTTCTTTTTTCGGTAAAAATCGTGCATATACAATGAGGAACAAACCTAAAAGCACGACGTACATCCAAGGATGCAAAGTCAAAAGGCATCACCTTTTTCAATATACTTTTTCGAAATATTTTCGATATATAATAAGGAAAGCTTCTTCACAGCGTCAAGTCGATATGATGACCTTTGTACGGATGCTCGTGCGAGGAAGCGGACTGGGAGACACCTTTCTCCGGCTCCTGCTTCTCCTTCGCGCTTCCGCCTTCCTCCCGCTGCTGCCGGTGGCCCTGGTCCCTGATCTCCGCTCCTGCGCTCTCCTCAACCTTCGCGCTTCGCTGCCTGTCTCTCTCCGTCGTTTGCGAAGCTTGGTTTTCCAACACAGCCTCATCTTGCCGCGGCTTCTGCATAAGTTGATTTTGCCGTATGCCCGCTTCATCGTTCTTATGAACCGCAAACTGCATATCTATCGCTTTCAGACTCATACGCGGCATCTCCTTCTCGGCTTGTTATACGTAAGCGATCATCGCGATATCGCCGCCGCTCAAGCGGAAAGTCACGCGGCTCGTAGGGTCCTTAATGAATTTTGTGTACCGGCCGATGACGATTTTCACTCCGCCGTAAATGGTCGAAAGGATTTCGATTTTCGCCTGCTCGGAGTCTTCCAACGACTTCTCGATGTCCAAAATCCGCTCTTTAATGCCGTTCTGCTCTTCCAAAGCTTGTCTTTTCGTATGGTTCAGCTTGACCCGCATCGCCACCTTATCCGGTCCGAGCTGTCCGGCAGCAGCCAGTTGGTCCAGCAAAGTCAGCGCTTTTTCGGTTTTATCCATATTTTCCATATGAACCTTCAATTGGCTGCGCAGCTGAAGCATTTCATTTCTGAGCTCGGGCAGCACGCCGACTTCAATAACCGTTGTGGTCGACATGGAATTGCCGACGGTTCTGGCCGTAACCCGTTCCCCGGCTTGTATCGTGCCTCCGACGATCAACCCTTTGGCCCCGTTGCAATTGACGGCTTTCGCCGCCCTGATCGTCGAATGCATAATGCTCTGAGCTACGTGCAGTTCCTCACCGACTTCCACGGTCGCATCCTGGATGAACGCGCTTTTGACGTCTTTCCCCGCTTTGACGAAAGCTTTGCTCTGCCCTACGATTCCGGCGTTGATTTCAATGGAACCGTCGGCTTCAAGCTCAGCGGCTTCGACGCCTCCTGTAACGCGGATGTCGCCGGACGCGCGGATTTTAAAACCGGGCAGCACATTGCCGCGAATGACGACGGTTCCGATAAAATCGATGTTGCCGATGTTGTAATCGACATCCCCGTTAACTTCATAGACAGGGAAAACATTGACTTTGTCGCGGTCGGTTTTGACGACCATGCCGTCAATAGCGGCATAAAGGGCTAACTGTTCGGCATCTGCAATCACGTTTTTGCCGATTTTGAACCGCGCTTCTTTTCCCGCTTTGGTGAAAAGCGTTTCGCCTGTCACGGCTCTGCCCGGAGTTCCTTCTGTCGCGGCAAATCGCTGGCCGATCAATTGCCCCTTTTTCACATTGTTCAGCGAAATCACTTCTTTATAGTCTACCTTGCCGTCTTCCAGCTCCAGCGGTTTTTTTTCCGATTTATCGAGGTTGTAAATATATTTAATATAGCCGTTCTGACCTTCGATCGCTTTGGTCCCTTTGGCAATAACAACCTTTTGAAACAAAAAAGGGTTGGGATTAGCGGCAATCTGTACAAGCTGTACGTGATCCAGTCCGTGTACGATATGATGGGCGTTCAACAGTTCTTCCAATTGATTCACACTGACTGTAAAGCCGTCTTCCACATTGCTAATTTCCATAAATGCCGATAGTTTATCATCGGAGACGGAGATCGTGATATAGAAGTCTAAAGGTATGTTCCTCTCACCCATTGACCTTACCACCTTTCGTTCTCTCTCATTAAATTATGTATCTTGAAAAAGCTGCGACTTAAAGCGGCCAAGCGCGCCTTTCAGACGAAGAATCGCCTTGGAGTGCAGCTGGGAAATCCTTGATGGAGACAGGCTCATCACTTCCGCGATTTCGCTAAGGGACAACTCTTCATAATAAAATAAAGAAACTACAGTTCTTTCTTTTTCCGTCAAACGTTCAATCGCTCGCGCCAAAGATTCTTTGAGAAAAAATTCGTTTACTTTTGATTCGGGATTTTTCGCCTTCTCATCGATCAGCAGCGATAGACGGGTTTCGGCGTCTTCCTCGCGGATCGGGTCATCGATCGAACATATCGACGTAATCGAAATATCTTGAAGCATCTGCTGAAACTCCCCCACAGAAACCTGGAGGTAGCTGCTGATCTCCGAATCCGTTACAGAGCGAAGATATTGCTGTTCCAGCTTTTGGTAAGCGTCCTCCACTTTTTTGGCTTTTTCCCTTACGGAACGGGGCACCCAATCCCCTTGTCTGAGCCCGTCGATAATAGCCCCCCGGATGCGCCACGACGCATAGGTCTCGAATTGCAGACCTCGCGAGTAATCGAACTTCTCCACGGCATCGATAAGACCCATGACTCCGTAACTCGACAGATCTTCTTTGTAAACATTTTTCGGAAGCCCTATGGCAAGACGTCCTGAAACATAATCAACCAAAGGTAGGTAGTTCTCGATGAGCGCTTGCTTCGCAGGTACCCATCCTTGCTCTTTCCACTGCTGCCAGAGCTCGATATTAGCCAGCTGAGGTTGCTTTTGTACGATCATGGATTACGTTTCACCATCCTTAATCTTCTGACATTCGCCTTAATGCACCAGCCAGTTGTTCAGGGTCCAAATTAGTTTTGGTAGCGAGTTTGGGCGGATTCAGCGGTGCGAACTGCAGCTCGTTCGGATCCGCCGGCCTGCCGGCCGCCTCGTCTTCTGGAGTTGACAAATCGAGATTGTTGCCAATGTGCGATTCCGACGACGCTGCATCTTCATGCGGGAAAACGGTTTTGGATTGTTCAAACTGGACCAACAGGCCAAGCACCCATCTGAATCCGAAAGTCAGGACAAACAGGATTACAAAACTGTACAAGCTTTTTAAACAAGTTGTCAGCAGCAAATTATTAGCAATAGACAATGCAAAAGTTACAACGGCCGCTGCGGCAGCGACGATCAGATTGATTCGAATTGTTCCTACCATGGCTTAAATTTCCTTTACTCCTTGTTGGACACTGCGGATCAGCAAAATGCCGGACTCGCAATTGAACTCAATCGTGCGTCCGAAATTTGCACCCGTGTCCTCAGCTTTAATAGGAATTGCGAACTTCTTCAACATTTCTTTGCAAGATTCTACATTTCTCGGCCCAATTCTCATCGTGTCGTTATTGCCCGCAAACGCGAACATTTGAGCGCCCCCGGCCAGCTTGGCTTCAAGCCGGCTAATGCTTGCGCCGAGCTTCTCCATTCTGGCAATGAGTTCCGGAATGGCGGTGTCCGCATATTTAGCGATGTTGACGGAGCCTTCGCGGGCGATTTCCGATGATGGAAGCATGACGTGAGCCATACCTGCGACCTTGACGCGGTTGTCGAACAGGGTAACGCCCACGCAAGACCCAAGCCCTGTCGTCTTCAATACGCCCGTCAAGTGCGCGACGTTCAGGTCAGCCATTCCTACTTTGATCAAATTGTCTTGAGTCATGGAGAGTCTACCCCTAAAGCTACGAATATTTTCCCAAACGATTCCGGATCAGGGATTAGGAAAAAATGTCCCTGTACTTCATTTTCCCCTTCCAAAAATTTAGTATCGATTAATAAAGCCTGATCCCCCATTTCGCCAAACTGCAACAAGCCGTAACTCAGTATAGCTCCAGCCATATCGATAGCGAGCGAAGGTACGGTCGGCTGCATGTTCAGATGCGTGAAATCCGCCAGCGAAGACAAGTAAGAGCCGGCCAAAATGTTTCCTATTTCGTTCAAAGCGGAAAGTTCCAATTCGGAATATTCGTCCTCATTTTGAATTTCGAGTCCCACCAGGTCTCTCAAAATATTTTTAGCTGATTCCAAATGGAGGATGAAGAACATATTTCCCGGCGCATCGCCTTCGACACGCAAAAAGATGGCCAAAACGACAGTCTCCGCTCCACCGACGCTTTCGCAAATTTCCTCAAAGGGCAGCATTCTCACCTTTGGCACCAACATATCGATCGGCTTGTCCAGAAGAGTGGAAAGCGCGGTAGCGGCATGCCCCGCGCCAATGTTCCCCACTTCTTTAAGCACGTCCATTTGAAAATCGGCTAAATCCTTAAACACATCCACTTGTTATTCCTCAACTCTTTCCAATTGTTGGATTTCGTGGCGATCCAGCACCTGCTCCAAATTAAGCAAAACGAGCAGCCTTTGCTCACCGACGCGCGCGATGCCGTCCAAATATTTGGCTTTGATGCCGCCGACGATTTCAGGCGGGTTATCGATGTTGTCCGTATCGATATCGATAACATCGTTCGCGGAATCGACAATCAGCCCGACTTCAAACTCGCCCTGGGATACGATAATAATCCGCGTCGCATCCGAATAATCCTGCGTTTCAAGTCCGAACCTGGATCTAAGATCGATAATCGGAATAACGACGCCGCGCAAATTGATGACGCCTTTAATAAACTCCGGCGCTTTGGGAACGCGGGTCATGGGCTGCATTCTTTCAATCGTACGTACCTTCTCTACTTCAACGCCATACTCTTCCGTGCCAAGAGCAAATACGATAACTTTCTTTTCTTCTCCCATTGTGAAACCCTCCTTAGAGTTTACCGGCTCTATTCCGGCTAATTGATCTAATTGATCACTATTTGATCAATGCATTCGGATCGATGATCAGGGCTACCTGCCCGTCTCCCAAAATCGTTGCGCCCGAAATCGCGAACAGCCCTGTCAAATATTTGCCCATCGTCTTCAACACGATTTCCTGCTGACCGATAAATTCGTCCACCATTAAGGCAACCTGCTTGTCTCCCTTGCGGACTACGACAATTTCGGTTTCCTCTTCCTGTTCCTCCAGGAAATCGGGAACTTCGAACAACGTGCTGAGCGAAACTAACGGAATGACGGAATTGCGGTAGTCGATCATTTTGTTCCCGTGGATGTTGCGAATCTGGCTTCTTTGAATCGCCGCCGTTTCAACGATAGATGAGAGCGGAATCGCGTACTTCTCGCTGCCCAGACGGACCAGCATCGCCGAAATGATCGACAGCGTCAGCGGAAGCTGTACGGAAAATTTGCTGCCCAGACCCGGACGCGAATCAACCTGTACGTGGCCGCCAAGCATCTGGATCTTCGTTTTTACGACATCAAGACCTACCCCGCGTCCGGAAATGTCGGAAATTTTATCGGCCGTGCTGAAACCTGACTCGAACAGCAGGTTGTAAACTTCTTTGTCACTCAGCTTCGCCGCCTGGTCTTGTGTAATCAGGCCGTTTTTCAGCGCCGTTTTCAATACCTTCTCGCGGTTGATGCCTCTTCCGTCGTCTTCGATTTCAATAAATACGTGGTTTCCGCTGTGGAACGCGCGCAATTGAACCGTGCCCTGTTCGCTTTTGCGACTGGCCAAGCGGTCGTTAATCGGCTCTATGCCGTGATCGATCGAGTTGCGGAGCAGATGCACGAGCGGATCGCCGATCTCGTCAATGACCGTGCGGTCAAGCTCCGTCTCGGCTCCGGTAATGACCAGATCGACCTTTTTGTTTAACGATTTTGCCAAATCCCGGATCATGCGCGGGAACCGGTTGAATACCGAATCTACCGGAACCATGCGCAGTTTCAGGACGATATTTTGCAAATCGCTGCTTACCCTCGACATATGCTCGACGGTTTCCGTCAAATCGTTGCGCTTCACTTCGCTCGCCAACTGCTCCAATCGAACCCGGTCGATCAGCAGTTCGCTGAACAAGTTCATCAGCGCGTCCAACCGCTCGATGTCCACGCGGATCGTCCGATTGGCGACGGGAGCTCCTCCAGCCGCAGCCGGCTTTGCTGGCGCCGCAGGACCCGGCTTGGCCGCCGGCGTCTCGGAAGCCGCCGGAACTGCCGCCGCTACCGCAGCCGCAATCTCCTGTGTGGCGGCTTCCACCTCGCTGATCGGACGCGACATCTCGGCCAGCGACTCCGAATCGACGGTAATGATGACGGCCGATTCGATCTCGGAAACTTTCAAAATCTCTTGTTCCAGCGAAGCCTGATCGATTTTCGAAATGTAGTAAACCGAAAAAGAACGGTCGAATTTCTCTTGTTCGATATCTTGAACCGAAGGCGTCGCTTTGACAATTTCGCCGTTTCTTTCCAAAGTATCGAATACCATATAAGCGCGGGCCGCTTTTAGAACGCAATCCTCGCGCACGCTGACCTCGATATAAAAGACGAGGAATCCGGCATCGATCGACTGCTGCAAAATGGAGTATTGATACTCATCGACCTCAATCCCTTTGGCTCCCTCTTTCTTCGGCGCAGCCGCCGCAGCTTGCGGCTTTTCGTAATCGCCCGTGACTATGGAACGGAGCGAAGCTACGATTTGGGTCACGTCCGCTTTGCCTGTCCCGCCCTGAATGATGTCTTCCACCATGGACTCCAGGGAATCCAGACTTTTGAAAATACAGTCAAAAATGAACGAATTCATCGCCAGCTTGCTGTTGCGCACCAAATCAAGGACGTTTTCCATTTCGTGAGTCAGAGAAGCGATATCCTCAAATCCCATCGTAGCGGACATGCCTTTCAACGTATGGGCGGAGCGGAAAATATTGTGCACGATGCTGATGTCCTGCGGGTTGCTTTCCAGACTGAGCAAGTTCTCGTTCATCGCTTGCAAGTGTTCTCTCGATTCATCGATAAACATGGATAAATATTGACTAAGTTCCAAACACACACACCTCCGGGTAGGATCAATAAGTAACCTGCTTGTCACAGCCTTCTCAAGTCAGCACGGCTTGGGACAGCTTCAATGCAATATCCTGTTGAGGCAGCACGTGCATCGCGGCCTTCAATTCGACAGCCGATCTCGGCATGCCGTAGACTACACAAGTTTCTTCACACTCTGCGATCGTGGTAACCGCTCCATGCTGCCGCAGAGCGAGCATCGCCTTTGCTCCGTCGCTTCCCATGCCGGTCATCAGGACGATGTGCCTCCTCAACTCGTTGAAAGCGAGCAGGGATTCAAACATGACATCCACCGAAGGCCGGTGGCCGGAACGGGGATCTTCCTTCGTCAAGCGGATTTTGTAAGTTTTGGACGTATCCCGGTATGCTGTCATGTGCCAGCCTCCCGGAGCTACATAAGCAGTAGCGGTCTGGAGCACTTCGCCTTCCTGGGCCTCTACGACCTTGATCTGCGAAATGTCGTTCAGCCGCTGCGCGAGCGATTTCGTAAAGTTGGGAGGCATGTGCTGAACGATTAGAATCGGCGCCGGAAAGCCGGCAGGAATTTGCGAAAGCACCTGATGCAAAGCCCGCGGTCCTCCCGTTGAAGTTCCGATCGCAACCAGATGCTCGAACTGGCTTACCCCCGCTGCGGGAGCTGCGCCGCCTTTCTGGTCAGGGGGCTTCATCATCGTCAAGCCGCTTTTCATCGCGGGAGGATGCATCACCCTGGTCGCAAGCGGTTGTATCGCCCGCAGCTTTGAGCGGACCGCGATTTGCAGCTTCTCGTGCAGCAGCTGCTTCACTTTGTACAAGTCGAGAGAAATCGAGCCCGACGGCTTTCGGATAAAATCGACGGCGCCCAATTCGAGCGCACGGATCGTTTCGGCGGCGCCTTCCTGCGTTAACGAGCTTAGCATGATAACCGGTGTCGGCTGTTCCGCCATAATCCGCTGAAGTGCGTCAAGACCGTTCATCTCGGGCATTTCCACATCCATCGTTACAGCGTCGGGACGCAGCAGCTTCACCTGCTCGATGGCTTCTTTGCCGTTTTTGGCGGTGCCGATAATGCGATACTGCGGGTTTTCAGAAATAAGATCGCTTATTATTCTGCGCATAAAGACGGAGTCGTCTACTACAAGTATGTTATAAGACGCCATGCTGCTTCCCTCCCTTTATGGGCTTCTTTGAAATTTGCCTCTCTAAGAATCCCTATTTCATAAGCCTTATCATTTTGTTCAAAAAGCCTCTCACACCTGTTGCCCCAAATTCGCCGGCCTGGGAGCCGCTGATAAACCGCTCGGCCAAAGCGTGGACGCTTTTGGAAGCTGCAGAGTTTGGAAAAGCGACCGTAAAAGGAATTTGCTTTTTCACGGCTTTGGATACCGAACTGTCGTCATCTACGAATCCCAGCGTAGGAATATCGAGCTGTAAAAATTGTTTGGCGACCATACTTATTTTATCGGCAGTTTGCTTGCCTTCTTTGAAATCCGTTACGCGGTTGATCACCAGTTTGAACGAAACCTTGTGGCCCATCGCATTCACCATTTTAATAATCGCGTATGCATCGGTAATCGAAGTCGGCTCGGGAGTTGTAACAACGATCGTTTCCTCGGCGGCAAGAATGAATCTCAGTGTCTCCTTCGACAAGCCTGCGCCGGTATCGAATATGATAAAGTCGACATATCCGTTCAACTGAGCTACCTGCTCCGCGAAGTAATCCAGTTCCTCTTCCGTCAAACGAAGCAAATCGTTAAAACCCGATCCTCCGGCAATAAACTCAAGGCCGCCGGCGCCTTTTTGAATAATGTCCCAAATGCTTTTTTCCTTCTTCAACAGATGATACAAGCTGAATTTGGAAGAAACGCCCATCAGCACATCGATGTTGGCAAGTCCGATATCCGCGTCAAAAACTAGAACCTTGTAACCCAGAGACTGCAGCGTTAGAGCGAAGTTAAGCGTAAAATTCGATTTTCCGACGCCGCCCTTACCGCTTGTCACAGTGATAATCCTGGTTGCTCTGGTGCCTTTTTCATTTTGTATTTGTACCAGGTTCCGCAGCTCTTCTGCTTGGTCAGTCATGCTCCCGGTTCCTCCAGTAACAGATCGATGATTTGCTCTTCACTTATTTCCGATATATCGTCAGGAACGCTTTGACCGTTAGTCACGTAGGAGAGCTGCAGCGAAAATTCATGGACGAGGTTGAGGATCGCGCCAAAGGAGTCGGTCTCGTCCAGCTTAGTAAACAGAACTTTGTCCAGCTTGAATTTATTAAAATTAGTAGTAATTGCTTTCATATCCCGATACTTCGTCGTCATGCTGAGAACAAGGATCGTTTCGCTGTTTCCCTGTGTTTTGAGTAAGGCGTTCAATTCCGATACATACATTTCATTTCTGAAATTCCGGCCTGCCGTATCCATAAAAATAACGTCGCAGCCTTCCAGGTTTTGAAATGCTTTTGCCAAATCCTGCGGGGAAAATACGACTTCTATTGGAACGTTGAGAATCGTTGCATACGTCTTTAACTGCTCGATCGCCGCGATCCGATACGTATCTGAAGTAATGAAGCCGACTTTCCTTTGGTATTTCAACACCTGTTCGGCGGCAAGCTTGGCTATCGTCGTCGTCTTCCCCACGCCCGTCGGCCCTACGAAATGAACGACCCGGGTATCCGAAGAAATCCGCTTGCACTCGCCGGATCGAAGGATACCGTCAAGCTGCGAACGCATCAGCCGGAAGGCGGATTCCTCCGTCACCGTCTCGCCGCTTTGCTGCGCATCGAGCATGACTTGTTCGGTCAATTGCTTCGCCAGCAAAGGATCCACTTCCTGGTCGAGCAGCCTTTGCTCGAGTGCTTGCAGCGGCTCGGGCAGCACCTCCGCCGCAGCCGAGGAAACCGTGAGCTTGCGCATCATTTCCTTCATCTGCTTGATTTCATCGAGCAGCAGCTCTTCCTTCTCCTTGACGCTTGCGGCCGCCGGCGCGCTGTGCGGCGCATAAGTTTGCTGCACAGCAGAAAAAACCGGAGCAGCCTTGGCAGGGACGGCTGCAGCTTCTCTCCGTGCCGGAACGGCTGCAGCCAGAACGTCAGGTACTTCCGGGAAGTCGGAACGATAGACCGGCTCTTTCGACGGAGCAGACGCCGCCGCCGGCATCGATGGAACGGCCAAAGGCTGCGGCGGTCTGGCAGGTTGAATTTTAGGCTGAGGCACGGCTGAACCTGTGCCGCCGGCATTCACATCGATCGCAGCGATGACCTCGATTCTTTTCTTGCCGAACATGCCGAGAAAACCGCCGGTTCGAATTTCTT
Organism: Paenibacillus sp. sgz302164; assembly: GCF_056120505.1. Classification (NCBI taxonomy): domain Bacteria; kingdom Bacillati; phylum Bacillota; class Bacilli; order Caryophanales; family Paenibacillaceae; genus Paenibacillus; species Paenibacillus sp. sgz302164. Next base: position 216,900 of record NZ_JBVYOL010000012.1, read on the forward strand.
TCGTATTCAATATGACGGCATCCTTGCCCAAATCGGAACGAATCTTTTGCAGCGCATCAGGCATGGAATCTACGACATATCTTTTTACTCTCATAAATTGACAACTCCCATGCTCTGAATTTCAACGCTCGGTTCAAGCTCGCTATAAGACAGGACAGGAATATCCTGCAGCGTGCGTTCCAGCATCTGCCGCAAATACATTCTGATCGTAGGCGAAGTCAGGATGACCGGCTGTTGGCCGGATTGAATCAGCTTGGACACTTGTTCGCTGACTCTGTGAAAAATAATTTGCGACGAAGACGGATCAAGCGCCAAATAACTGCCGTGCTCGGACTGCTGAACCGAATCGGCGATCTTTTTCTCAACGGAAGGGCCTACCGTAATCACTTTGAGCGAATCTCCGGAAGTTGTATATTGCTGGGTGATCTGCCTGGACAGCGCCTGCCTTACATATTCCGTCAATATTTCCGGGTCTTTCGAATACGAACCGTAATCGGCGAGCGTTTCTAAAATCGTGACCAGATCGCGGACGGAAATTTTTTCTCTCAGCAGCTTGGCCAGCACTTTTTGCACGTCCCCGATCGACAGAACGGCAGGAATCAAATCGTCGACAAGCGCAGGATAAGATTCTCTGACATTTTCGATGAGCGCTTTCGTTTCTTGACGGCCCAGCAGCTCATACGAATGTTTCTTAATAATTTCCGTGAGATGCGTCGCCACGACGGAAGGCGGATCCACTACGGTGTAACCCGACAATTCGGCCCGTTCTTTGGCGGCTTCGTCGATCCATAAAGCCGGCAGGCCGAACGCCGGTTCTGTCGTTTCAATGCCCGAGATGGAATCGTCGTCAATTCCCGGACTCATGGCCAAATAATGGTTAAGGAGCAGTTCGCCCCGCGCAACCGTATTCCCTTTAATTTTGATGATATACTCGTTAGGTCGGAGCTGAATGTTGTCGCGTATCCGAATGACCGGTACGACAATCCCGAGCTCCAGCGCGCATTGGCGCCTGATCAGGATGATCCGGTCAAGCAAATCGCCGCCCTGCCCCGTGTCCGCCAGCGGAATTAGACCGTAGCCGAACTCGAACTCGATCGGATCGACCTGCAGCAAGCCGATAACGCTTTCCGGGCTGCGCACTTCCTCGATCTGCTGTTCTTCGACCATCTGCTCTTCCTTGATCGCTTTTTGATCGAGGTTCTTCTGCATCTTCATCGCTGAATAAACCAATACGCCGGCAATCGGGAACGTCGTGTACCAATGAATCGGCGTGAAAATGCCGAGCAGTACCAGCGTCCCAGCAACGATATATAGAAGCTTGGGCTGTGAAGTGATTTGGGAAGTGATGTCGTGGCCCAGGTTGCCTTCGGAAGAAGCCCGCGTCACAATAATACCGGCAGCGGTAGAAATGAGCAGCGCTGGAATTTGGCTGACCAGACCGTCGCCGATCGTCAAAATCGAAAATGTTTGCAGCGCTTCCTGAAAAGACATCCCTTTCATCGTCATTCCGATAATAAAACCGCCGATCAGGTTGATGATGAGAATGATGATGCCTGCGATAGCATCCCCTTTTACGAATTTGCTGGCACCGTCCATCGCTCCGTAGAAATCGGCTTCGCGTTCAATCTTTTGCCTGCGCTCGCGCGCCTGCGTTTCGTTAATCAATCCTGCGTTCAAGTCGGCATCGATACTCATCTGTTTCCCCGGCATCGCATCGAGCGTAAACCTCGCCGCAACTTCGGCAACACGCTCAGAACCTTTGGTAATAACGATAAATTGAACCAGGACAAGAATGAGGAATACGACGAATCCAACGACAATGTTGCCCTCGGCTACGAAAGAACCAAAAGTTCGGACCACGTTACCTGCTTCGGCGTGCGCCAAAATGTTCCGCGTAGTAGAAACGTTCAGCGCCAACCGGAACAAGGTCGTAATCAACAGCAAGGAAGGAAATATCGAAAACTGAAGGGCCTCCTGTGTGTTCATGGCCACCAAAATGATCATTAATGCGACTGAAATATTAATAATCAGCAAAAAATCCAACAAAGGAATAGGAATCGGTACAACCATCATTAGAATGATTCCGATGATTCCTACCAGGACGATTAAATCTTTGATTCTCAACAGTATGTACCTCCATTCCTTGTTTATCTAGTCTTGCCTTTCATTCTGTATACGTAAGCCAGCACTTCGGCAACGGCTTGGAACAATTCGGCGGGAATCGCCTCGCCGATCTCTACCTGCGCGTGAAGCGCGCGTGCCAGCGGCTTGTTTTCCATCGTTAAAATTCCGTTTTGCTTCGCGACTTCCCTAATTTTTAGAGCGATATGATCGGTACCTTTGGCAATGACGGTCGGCGCCTGCATATTGCTCGAATCATATTTCAGCGCTACGGCAAAGTGCGTAGGGTTCGTAATAATAACATCGGCTTTAGGCACCTCCTGCATCATCCGCTGCATCGCCATCTGGCGCTGCTTGGCGCGGATTTTTCCTTTAATGAAAGGATCGCCCTCGCTTTTCTTGTACTCATCCTTGATGTCCTGCTTCGACATCCTGATGCTTTTTTCAAATTCATATTTTTGATATATGTAGTCGAGTATGGCCAGCACGACAAGAATGGCGCCGATCTTGATTCCCAGCTTAATCGTAATCGAAGCGATGAACGAAAACGCGGTTTCGATCGGTGCATGCCCGAGCCCGAGCAGCTTCACTTTCTCAGCCATCAATGTGGAATACACGACATACCCGATGATGCTCATCTTCAAGCTGGATTTCAAAAATTCGACGATGCTGCGAAGCGAAAAAATCCGTTTAAATCCGGAGAACGGATTGATTTTATTAAACTTCATCATCAGCGGCTCGCCGATAAACATAAATCCGATCTGCAAATAATTCCCCATAACTGCGATCACTAACGCCAATAAGAAAAGCGGGGCCAAAATGATCAGACCTTGCGTGACAAGTTCGGCAAATATCACTTGCACATTGCCTTTCGTGACGTCCATCGTCAGCTGATGCTCAAATATGTTGCGGCAAATGCCGACAATCCGCTCTTTCATAAACCCGCCGAACATGAGAAAAGAAACAAAAGAAAACAGCAAGATGAGGGCCGCGGGCAGTTCCATCGACTTGGCGACTTGCCCCTTCTTTCGCACTTCCTGTCTTTTCTTCGGTGTCGCGGGTTCCGTCTTTTCTCCAGCAAACCATTGCAAATCCAACTGCAAACGAAGTTTGTGAGACACAACTTTCCTCCTGGCTTACGGCGCTTGCTTCTGTGAGCCCGCAATGAGCTGAAGCATTTTCTCCATAGACTCGAACATGGCAGAAAACAATCCCTGAAACTGCGAGATCAGCTCCGGAAACAACAGAACTAGCAGTATAAAACCCAACATCATTTTAAGCGGTGCTCCAATGACGAAAATGTTGAACTGAGGCGCAACCCGGGTTAAAAGACCGAGCCCTAAATCGGTTAAAAAAAGCGCAGCGATAATCGGCGCCGCAAGTTGAAAAGCCAGGTAAAACATTTTGCCGAAAGATTGGAACAAAAAATCCGAAATTTGTCCGCCATAAATTCTGTCAAACAATTGGTTATCCAGCGGAACCCAGCGGTAGCTTTCCATGATCGCTTTCAAGAAATAATGATGCCCGTCGAAAGACAGGAACAGCAGAATGGCAACCATGTACTTCAAATTCCCCAGCATCGGGGAAGACATCCCGGACAAAGGATCGATAACATTCGCCATGCTGAAACCGATTTGCATATCCATGAAAGAACCGGCCGTTTGGACGACCGTAAAAAATATGTGAGCAAGAAACCCCAGAAGAATGCCGACCAGCATTTCCCTAATAATTAACAGTATGTACTGCCCGTCGATCGCTATCGAATGATCCATCCCCATGCCAGAGAAAACAATCAATGAGATAAAGATGGATAACCCGATTTTGAATACCGTAGGCACATTGCGCGAAGATAGGACCGGCACCACGACAAAGAATGATGTAATTCGACAAAAAATAAGCATAAAGCTAGGCAAAAGCTGAATAAAGAGTCCCATTTCCCTCACAACCTATCCAACAAATTTGTAAAGGTTGTTCAGCAAATTATAGGTGAAGTCGACCAAAGTATTCATAATCCACGGACCGAAGATGAGTATCGACAGCAGCACGGCTACGATCTTTGGCACAAAAGCAAGGGTCTGCTCTTGAATCTGTGTTGTCGCCTGAAAAATGCTGACAATCAAACCTACCACCAGACCGATTATCAGCATGGGGGCGCTCGCTTTGAGAACCGTATACACGGCTTCGCCCGCTATGCGTATTATGAATTCCGAACCCATTTAAAAGACCTCCGTCATCTTGATCATGTGCTGTAGCTGAGTAGTAACGATTTCACAACAAGATACCAGCCATCTACTAAGATGAACAGCAAAATCTTAAACGGCAGCGATATCATGACCGGAGGCAGCATCATCATCCCCATTGCCATCAGGGTGCTTGATACGACCATGTCGATGACCAAAAACGGAATAAAGATCATAAAGCCCATTTGAAAAGCAGACTTCAATTCGCTGATTGCATACGCAGGAACCAAAGCCGTAATGGGAATGTCGTCTACGCCCGTAGGCTTCGGCGCCTTGGTGTAATCAAGAAACAGCTTGAGATCCTTTTGACGCGTATGGTCAAACATAAACTTCTTCATCGGGCCCGCAGCTTTTTGAAAGGCCTCCGTCTGATTGATCTGGCCGTTCAAATAAGGCTGCAGTGCCGTTTTGTTCACCTCGCTGAGCGTAGGCGACATGATAAAGAAAGTTAGAAATAAGGCTAGCCCGATGAGCACCTGGTTCGGCGGCATCGATTGTGTGCCTAGCGACGTACGGACAAAACCGAGTACGATGACAATCCGAGTAAAGCTCGTCATCAAGATGAGAATGGACGGAGCCAGACTCAAAACGGTCAGCAATAGCAAAAGTGTAACTGTACTGGACGATCCGCCGGCACTGCTCGTTCCGATGTTCAAGTTAATTCCGGGGATCGGATTGTTGGGATCAGGGTCCGCAGCAGCGGCTGTCAACGAGCATGCAAAAACGGACACTACAGCAATAAGTACAATGAGTGCTAATTTGTTTCTTTTCATTCGCCATTCAACCGATCTTTTTGTTTTTGATCCGACATCCATTCTTCCACGCTTTTGTTGCGGGTTGTTACACGCTGCAGCTTATCCTGAAATACCTGATGGAAGGAAGCGGTAATCTCCTCTTCCTCTTCGACCGCTTTCTTGCCGAACGGAGTCTTGCTTAACCATTTGCCTACAGGAATGAATCCTTGCTGCTGAGCTTGCGACGAAGTAAGCAGTTCCGTTATGTAAGCCACTTCATCGGCGTCATTGATTTTATCCAGCAGCTGGATATTGTCACCGACGCCAACTACAAAGAGCGAATGACCGATTTCGACGATTTGAATCGATTTGTTTTGTCCAAGCGGCACACCGCCCAGAGAACGAATCGAATTTCCGAAGAAAGAGCCCTTGTTTTTTTTGGCTAAGTATTTAATAAGAACCAAGAACAGCAAAATAATGAATATGAGAAAAAATATGACCTTGCCGATCATTTTAAACGAATCCAACGTACTGCTTCCCGCCGTAAAATCAGGCTCAGGCAAGCTTTGGCCCGGCTCGATTTCGGCAAAACATACAGTTTGGGCGTACAGCATGAGGACAAGTCCGAATATCGCGGCTAACGGCAGTTTGGCTAGGAGTCTCCTCATGGTCACATCCCTTTCGGTTTACGTAAGACTCTACCGAACGAGAACGTTATCCGAGAGTCTTTTTGATCGCTTCAATAACGCGGTCCGCCTGGAACGGTTTCACGATGAAATCTTTAGCGCCGGCTTGAATTGCGTCAATAACCATCGCTTGCTGGCCCATCGCGGAGCACATGATGACTTTCGCGTTAGGTTCCATTTTTTTAATCTCTTTTAATGCTTGAATACCGTCCATTTCAGGCATCGTAATATCCATCGTGATCAGGTCCGGCTTCAATTCCTTGAACTTCTCGATCGCTTGCGCTCCGTCATTCGCTTCCCCGCATACTTCATATCCGTTTTTGGATAAAATATCCCGAATCATCATTCTCATAAAAGCAGCATCATCCACGATAAGAATTCGGTTAGCCATTAGTAAACAGTCCCCCTAGGAAATTAAGTTATTGTAACTTTTGGATTCTTTCCCACTGATTCACGATGTCAGTGACGCGAACCCCAAAGTTTTCATCGATGACGACGACTTCGCCTTTGGCAATTAGCTTATTGTTCACCAAAATATCTACAGGCTCCCCGGCCAGTTTGTCCAATTCGATAATCGAACCTTGAGACAGTTCCAGAATATCCTTGATCACCTTATGGGTTCTACCCAACTCAACGGTTACTTTAAGCGGAATATCGAGCAGCAAATTAAGATTCGTATCATCCGCAAGCGCCATGGAACCGGATTGCAAGTTGCCAAATTGAACCGGCTGCACGTTTACATTGCGATTCGGCATTCCGCCGTATGCAGCTGCCGGAGGTTGTCCGTACATCGGTTGTTGAGGCGGATACATCGGCTGTTGAGGCGGGTATGTCGGATGCCCCATTGGCGGCTGCTGATACATCGGCTGCTCATACGCAGGCGGTTGTTGATACATCGGCTGATTATGCTGCGGAGCAGCGGGTGCCGCCGGCGGCGTTTGAACTTCTTGCCGTGCTGGAGCGCTAGGCTCAGCAGGAACGTGCGTCGGCGCAGAAGCTTGTGCCGCAGGTGCCGCTTCCATGGCCGAATCGGAGCCTCCGCCCATAAGAGTGGATACCATTTCTTTGGCAAACGGCACTGGAAGGAGCTGCATAATATTGGAATCGATCAAATCGCCAATCGTCAGTCGGAACGATATTTTAATAAATACGTCCTCATCCGGTAATTTTCCTTCTCCTTTCGACAAATTTAATATGTCGATTCCAGGAGGAGAGATATTGACAAACCGGTTGAATATGGTAGACATCGAAGTTGCCGACGAACCCATCATTTGATTCATCGCTTCCTGCACGGCGCTAATATGAATCTCGCTCAGATTCTCATCTCCGCCGGTGCCGTCCCCGCCCATCATCAAGTCGGCGATAACTTGGGCATCCCTTACTTTAATAACAAGCAAGTTAATGCCGTCGAATCCGTCCACATAATTAACGTGAACGGCAACATGCGGTTTTGGAAACTGTTCTTCCAATTGCTCTTTCGAGATGACCGACACTAGCGGAGTCGTAATGTCCACTTTTTTACCTAACAAAGTCGAAAGCGCAGTCGCAGCACTGCCAAACGTAATGTTTCCGATCTCCCCAAGGGCGTCCTTCTCAAGTGAAGACAAATATTCTTCAATTTTGGGAGCTGTATGAATGGAAGCGTCAGAACTGTCATCCGAAGTCTGCCTTAACAAAGCATCAATCTCTTCTTGAGACAAATAATCTTTATTATTCGTCATGATCTTCTTCTCCTTCATTCACGATATCCGTGACTTGCACGGCCATTTTTCCTCTAACGGTACCAGGGCTTCCAAGATATTTGAGCTTCTCGCCCACTTTCACTTGGAGCGGAGCGTCAACAGTTTTTTGCAGCGGGATGACGTCCCCGATCGCCAGGTTCAGGAAATCCCGAACCGAAATTTCCGATGTTCCCAGCTCTGCAATCAAGGGCAGCTTGGCTTTCTCCAAACGTGACTGAAGTGCTTCGACTTCTTCGGGAGCTCTCGATTTCTTTTGCGAGACGAACCAGTGATGCACGGATAGTCGAGGCATGATCGGTTCGATGACGACGTGCGGAATACACAGGTTAATCATCCCTGTCGTATCGCCGATTTTGGTGCTTAGCGAAATTAACGCGATCGTTTCATTGGGCGAGACGATTTGCATAAATTGCGGATTCGTTTCCAGAGCTTCCAGTCTTGGCGATATGTCAATAACCGTTTTCCAAGCCTCTTGAAGGCTATCGAAAGCTCTGCTGAAAATTCGCTCCATGACAATCGTTTCGATCTCCGTCAACGTATTGATTTTTGTGGGGGATGTACCTGCTCCGCCCAGCAAACGGTCCAACATGGCAAAAGCTACATTGGGATGCACTTCAAGCACCATTCGACCCTCTAAAGGTTCTGCTTCAAAGATGTTCAAAATGGTCATTTTAGGGATCGAACGAATAAATTCATCGTAAGGCAGCTGTTCAACCTGCACCACGTTAATTTGCACGAACGTACGAAGCTGAGCGGAAAAATACGTCGTTAAAAAGCGCGCAAAGTTCTCGTGAATACGGGTTAAGCTTCGAATATGATCTTTGGAAAAGCGCACTGCGCGCTTAAAGTCATAAGCCCTAACCTTCTTTTGCGTCTCCTCTTTCTTGAGCTCTTCCGCATCCATTTCTCCGGAGGATAGAGCGGCAAGCAAGGCGTCGATCTCATTTTGCGACAACACATCAACCATAGAGTCACCCCCTTAGAGCCAAGTTCATATGCGAGCTATTGAAGCACTTTATCGGTGATCCAAATCTGCTTGATTTTACCTTCTTGCAATGACGGATTCAGTTTATTCATCAAGTTGGAAGTCAGAAGATCGTTTCCTTTGCTTCCTTGAACCTGTTCGGTGGTCATGTCGGCGAGCGTTTGAACAATCGTTCCTTTCACCGCAGAATCAAGCAAATTATCGAATTCGGCTTTCCCCTTGCTGTTTTCGAGTTCAAAAGCCAAGGTCATTTTAATGAAGCCGCCGCCTGAAAGGTTCGTCAAAATATCTTTCACGTAAGCGGTATTGGCCTTAACTTGTTCAGCCGTCGGCGGTTTCGTCGGTTTGACCGATGCAACTGCCGCTTGAGCTTGTCCGGACGGATCTTTTGATTCGTTATTTTTTTCCATGTAATTCCACAGTACAAAGGCAGCTGTCAAAATCAGCGTAATGGCGATAAGTATGGAAACGATAAGTATAAAAATTTTATTCTTGAACACCTACGAACCCTCCGCATCCCTGGACAATATTGTCGCTCGAATCGAACCAATTTCCTGCATGTAGGTTCGCACTAAGCTTACCACAACCTCGGCCTTTTCGAGAACCGTGATTTTCTTGCCTGTTGTCAAGGTAATCATGGTATCCGGGGTTTCTTCAACCATTTCTATCAAGAGTGCATTGATGATTACGAGCTTGCCGTTTAACCGAGTGAGAGAAATCATTATTCTCCTCCTGCACAAGTATGGGGGGAGGCTGCTTGTAAAGGCCTCTCCTCCCCGCCCTATCTTACATTCAAGCTAAAGCCTATCGTTTCAGGTTGACGACCTCTTGAAGCACTTCGTCAGAAGTTGTAATAATTCTTGAATTCGCCTGAAAACCGCGCTGCGCAACGATCATTTCCGTGAATTCGCCCGTTAAATCTACGTTCGACATTTCAAGCTGGCCTGAAATCAGCGAACCTGCCCCCGAACTCCCTGGCGCTATCGGAGCTATTTCCGTCGTTGCGTTGGCGTTCGCGGTCATCTGGTACAAGTTCCCGCCTACTTTTTGAAGACCGGCAGGGTTCGTTACTTTCATAACCCCGATAGTCGCTACGGTTGAAGTCGCACCGGCCGCATCCACGCCGATAATGTCGCCGTTCTTGGCGATCGAGAACGAAAGGATGGTGGCAGGATCGATGTTAATCGGCGCGCCACTGGTATCGAAAACATGAAGGCCGTCGGCCGTAACAAGATTGCCGTTAGCATCCAAAGAAAAGTTGCCCGCTCTTGTCAAGTAAGTTTGCTCACTTGTGCCCGCAGCGTTTCCGACAAGGAAAAATCCGTCCCCGTCAATCCGCAAATCCGTGGCCACATTGGTTGTTTGCGCACTGCCTGCCGTATGAACCGTATCGATGGCCGCCAGGCTAACACCAAGACCTACCTGCTGGGCGTTCACTCCACCGCGAGTATCGTTCGGAGCGCTGACACCTGCGACCGTCTGGCTTAAAATATCTTTGAACATAACCCGGCTCTCTTTGAAGCCGATCGTGTTCACGTTAGCGATGTTATTGCCGATAACGTCTAATTTTGTTTGAAAACCACGCATACCAGAAACGCCTGAATATAATGACCTTAGCATGTAGCAGCCTCCTATTGTTCTTGCAAATATTGATGCGAGCCGCTTCTATCGTTCGGCGGCTCCAGGCCTCCTAAACGGTCCGGCCTGACTGTCAGGAAATAATTACAGCACTATCGATTTGCGTAAAAACATGTTCATTCATCGAATTGCCGTCCAGCGCCGTCACAACAGTCCGGTTCGGCACATTCACAATGAGAGCATTGCCATTCAGCAGCATCAACGCATCTTTGGCCCCTTTTGCTGCGGCCTTGTCAATCGCCGAGCTAAGCTGATCCAGCTGTTCGGGCTTTAATTGAATACCCCGTTCTTTAAGCCTGACTTCGGCATGATGGCTAAAATGCACCATCTGATCCTGAAGAAGCTGCTGAAACGTAGGCTTGCCGGAAGTAGACGCCTGCTGCTGTACCGGCACTCGCTTAGCTGACGCCGGTGGAAGCGCATTGGGATACAGCTGTCCAATGGATATCCGCTCCGTCATTTGGTTTCTCCGGCATTCTCGATTTTACTGAGCTTGTCCAGAGAAATTTCCTCTCCTTTCACGTTGGCATATTGATTGCCGTCTTTCATCGTGATGGAGTCGACAATACCCGTTTTTTGAGTGGAGGAGCCCGAGGAATCGGTGCTTGTCCAGGTGACGGATTTGCCGATCAGACCGGAAACAAATCCAATCGACTGCCTCATTAATTTCATTTCCCCGGCCATGTTGGTCAACTGTTCGACGGAAGTAAACTGCGCCATTTGCGCAATGAACTCCTTATCCTGCAGCGGTTGGGTCGGGTCCTGATTTTGAAGCTGTGTAATCAAAATTTTGAGAAAATCGTCTTTTCCAAGCGTGCCTGTATTTTTTTCTTTTGTTTGCTTGGTCTGCCCGGTGTTTATGATGTCCTTAACATTGCCCGAGACTGGATTCGTAGCCATAATTCACCTCCGTTTGCCTGGCATTCATCACTGTTAGGCAATTACATCGAAGGAATTCCCATAGACAGCGGTACGAGTTTGAGCGGCTCCGGCTATTTCCTGGTTAAAATCAATCGCTTCCTGCTCGTAATTTCCGGAGCGGTTTTTGTTTTGACGAAACGTTTGATTGGGTGACTGCTGCTGGCGCTGATCCTGGAACATGCCGGATTGCATGCCCGGGCTTTGCGTCACTTCCAGCTTCTCAACCTGCAGACCTTGAGATTGCAGTGCTTGACGAAGCTGTGGAAGCTGGCTTTCCAGCATTTGTCGGCCTGCTGCGGTATCAGCGGCAAACTGTGCGATCAACTGCCCTTCGTGCATTGTGATTTTCACGTCAACATGCCCGAGGTTTTTCGGGAACAGGGATAGCTTGGCTTCGGAGATTCCTTCGGCAAGCGTGATTTTCATGTTTTTCATCACATGATCCGTCATCTCTTCGGCAAAATTAGCTGCATGCAAAGTTTGCGTAACTAATTTCTCGGCAGGCGCCGTTCCGAACTGGCTCTTTTGCACGTCGGCCAAATTAATGAAAGGGTTCGCATGCTCTTCTGCTTCTGTCGGAAGCGGCTGTAAAACATCGGCCGAATCGTCGGTTTCGGTTTTAGTCTGGAATATAGGCGCGATCATCGCATTTTTGACCGCCAGCAGTTCAAGCTTCGACTTGGCAGTCTGTACCGTCTGCACAGTTTCTTCTTTACTTGCCGGTTTTACTTCGGCATGCTTCGCTGCGGTGCGCTTGTTCTGCGCATGAAGGGGCGCAACCGGAACGGCCGGCGTTTCTTCACTCGCTGCGGCTTCCGCGACGGCCGGCTGTTGAGCTGCTGCCTGCTGTGCTTTCAGCTGCGGCTGCTGCCCGGCGACAATCGCAGGCAAGATCGGTTGAATGACGTCCTGCAACTGCTGGTTCACATATTGCAAAATCGGATTGTCCGGCTGCTGCTTGGTCAAAGTGGCCAAGGTCAACAGCGTATTTTGCGCCTGCAGGTTGACTGAGCTTACCGCTTGTCCCCCGCTTGCAGCAGGCAAAGACGCCGTTTTACCAGCCTGGTTCTCGGTCAGCGCGCCCAGAATTTGCTCTGCTTGCTCAAACCACTGCTTCATCTTCGGATCCTGCAAAAGCTGCTGCGCCAAACCCGGATTGCTGTTCATCGCTTGAACCAGCGTTTCGGGCAAAGTTTCCGTCTGTTCACTCGGGCTTTGCACCACATTTTGCACCGGGATGATCAAGCTTTGCAGCATTTGCAAAAGTCCTGCCAATGCGACGGCCGGATCAGTCGGGTTGGTCGAATCAGCCTGGCTTCCTTGCACAAGCTGCCCATCCAGGACTTGGGTAAAAGCGCCCGCGCTGCTGCTGCCTGCTGCCGTTTTGCCTCCGGAAGCGGAAGTTTTCGTGCCGGCAGACGGTGTAATCGACATCTGTACGTCCATTTATTTTCACCTCCCTTCATGGAGTCTGAAGGTTACTGGGCAAGCTTCGCTGTAATCGAAGCAGCCATTTCCTTGTTGGCATCAGACAGAGCAGACATGACTTTGGAACGCGACGCGTTGTCCATCCCGCTCAAAATGGCCAGCACTTTGTCAGAGTTGGACTTGTTCATTTCAATCAGCACATTGGCTGCGCTTTTCGGAGTCATATTCGCAAAGGTTTGACCCAAGTCGGTTTTGCTGACCGAAGTCGCGGACTTCGCGGCATCGGCTCCGTTCAGCTTCAGTCTCTCTTGAAGAGCGGCGATTTCTTTGTCCTTGACAGTCGTTACGTCTTTAAGTCCGATTGAAGCGTCTGCGGCTTTCTTCGGATCCATTTTTTCAAGAATAGCTCCCCGGGCGTCAGGCTTCATCATCGAGAAGACGAGCACCATTTCTTTGGGCGTCAAATTTTCCATAATCGGCGCCGCTTTGCCTGGCGTCATCTTCCCATAAAGATTGGCGAGCTGTGTAATCTGGTTGTTGTATTCTTCTTCGGTTTGCGTCTTATCCTTCAGCTTCTCCTCCAGATCGGCCGCCTTGGCCTCCGAATCCTTCAAAGACTGATCCTTTTGCGCGGAGGCGGTATCCGACTTCTGCAAAGCTGCTTCCAGTTCTGCAACTCTGGCGTTCAGCTTCGCAATCTCATCGTCCTTCGACTTCGCGCTTTGGTCCGACGTCGGCGTTTTGCCGGAGCCTGCCGTCGCAGCCGCCTTTTCTTTCGGCGCAGGAACGATACTGCCAATTACCGGTGTATTATGCAGTGCTTTCTGGATACTGCTCTTGATGTCGTAATCGAAGATAGACAGCAATACGAAGAGCAGAACCGCCGTAAATACAAACGGAATGACAAACCATATCAGAAATCGTTCCAACGCACTGTAGGAAGTGCCCTCCGTGGTCGTATCGGCCATCTTCTCTCTCCCTCTCTAAGGCATTTCAATACGATAATCGCTTAAAGCGGTTGGTAGCCATCTCATCAAGAGCTTCCTGCTCTTTCTTCGCAACGAACGATTGAAATTGATGGAAGGCCTTCTCTCTTGCTTTCGTCCACACTTTTTCATCTATCATGCGTTCCGTCAAATGCTCCTGTTTCTTTTCGACGACCCGCTGCGCGGCCGCAATATCCTGGTGCTTGCGCACGATTTGCTGATCCAGATGATTCATATAATTTTGCAAAAGCAGCACTTCGGAAATGGAAACCGACTGGCCGGAAGCGTCTGCAATTTGATGCTGAAGCTGGTCTTTTTGCACAAACAATTCATTCAAGCTCGTTTCCACATTCCGCAATTCGCCGATCGCTTCCGACAATCCCCATTCTGCCTGGGATCGCTCGCTATTTTTCAAATCTACAATTTGCTGAAAGGAATACCTGAACTTCATTCAGCTCCCTCATCCCTTGTAAAATTCTTGAATCAATCGCTGCTGCGCTTCGTCAAATGTAAGCTTTTCTGACGTTTTTTGTTTCGTAAAATCCCATATCGTTTGAATATTATCGATCGCGATGTCAATATCCGGGTTGGAACCTTTCTGGTACGCCCCGATATTAATGAGGTCTTCCGAATCTTTATAAATGGAAAGAAGACGCTTCAACTGGTCAGCCGCTTCCATATGTTCCTGCGGTACGATTTCTTTCATGACGCGGCTTACGCTTGATAACACATCGATAGCCGGATAATGGCCCTTGTTCGCGATGCTGCGGTTCAACACGATGTGGCCGTCCAAAATACCGCGAACTGCGTCCGCGATCGGCTCATTCATGTCGTCGCCATCTACCAGCACCGTATAAAATGCGGTGATCGAGCCTTTGGGCCCCGTTCCCGAACGTTCCAGCAAGCGGGGAAGCATCGCAAAGACGGAAGGCGTATAACCGCGGGTCGCAGGCGGTTCGCCGACGGCCAGTCCGACTTCCCTTTGCGCCATCGCAAAGCGGGTGACGGAGTCCATCATCATCATAACGTTAAGGCCGCGATCGCGAAAATATTCGGCAATGCTGGTGGCGATCATCGCCCCTTTGATCCGGATCAATGCCGGCTGGTCGGACGTCGCTACGATGACTACCGAACGGGCGAGCCCTTCCGAACCTAAGTCTCTTTCGATAAAATCGAGCACCTCGCGGCCCCGCTCGCCTATAAGCGCGATGACGTTCACATCGGCAGAGGTGTTGCGGGCAATCATGCCCATCAGCGTGCTCTTGCCGACGCCGGAACCGGCGAAAATACCGACGCGCTGCCCTTTGCCGATCGTCAACAATCCGTCGATGCAGCGCACTCCAACGCTGATCGGATTCAATACGCGCGGGCGAATCAGCGGGTTGCTCGGCGCGTTGTTCGTCGAGTACTGGGCCATTCTCGACGGCAAAAACGAACCGTCCAGCGGCTGTCCCAATCCGTCCAGCACTTTACCCAGCAGTTCATGGCCGACCTGTATGGTAAGCGGCTTGCCGGTGCCGACAACATCGCAGCCCGGACCGATGGCATCCAGCTCGCCCAGCGGCATCAGTATCACTTTATTGCTGCGAAATCCGACCACTTCCGCTTTGAGCGGCTTGTTGGATTTCAAAGGATAGATGTAGCAAAGATCGCCGATGCTGACATCCGGACCTTCCGACTCAACGGTAAGGCCGATCACTTGCGTAACTTTGCCGTTCACGCGAATCGGATCGATTTGGGGCAAATGTTCTATGTATTTGGCGGCAGAAGGTATACTGTAGCTCATGAATCCGATCCCTCGCTGCGAATGGCCATTTCCTGCAGGGCCGTCTTAATTTCTTTAAGCTGTGTATCGATTCTGGCGTCGATGCTGCCGAATGAAGAACGTATAACGCAGCCGTGATCCTGAACCGTAGAATCCGGAATAATTTCCAGCTCGGCCTGCGAATCAATGGATGTCAGCAGCTCTTCGCGCGCCTCCTGAATGTAGGCAAATTGTGACGGTGAGACACAAAGCGTAATAATGCCTTTTTCCCGTCTGCGCGACAATACTTTTCGGATCAGATCTACGCTCCATTGCGGCTCCATGCTCAACTGCCGGGCGATCACCTTCTCGGCGATCGATGTGCTGAGCTCGATCAAGAACGGCTCGGATTCCTGAATGATCTGCTGTTTTAACGTATAGGCTTGCTCCAAAATGGAACGTGCATCCGCCAGCATTCCGGTATACTCCTGACGAAGCGCTTCTTCGGCTTGCATGACGCCTTGCTGGTAACCGGCCTCGAATCCGGCCTGCTGAGCTTCAGCCACATGCGCTTCATCCTGGGCCCTGCGTTCCGACCACCATGAATTAATTTCAGCGTTAACTTGTTCGCGGAGCGCAGCGCATTCCTGCATCGCCAACTGAATTTGTTCTTCGGCGAAAGTCTCGGCATCCTGGATGATTTGGTTTTTCATGCTATTAGCGTCATGAAGCTCCTGCAGTTGTTCCGGTGTCAGTTGCTGTTTGGCCGCTTCTTCGTCATCAAGCAGACCGGCGCGTAGCAATTGAACGGGAGTGATCACTTCCAACTGCTTTTTATCATCTAAAGACACGTATGCAAAAGATTTAATGACATTAGACAATAATATCATCTCCTCCGCCGCGAGCGATGATAATTTCACCGGATTCTTCTAGGCGGCGAATCGTGGCGACAATTCGCGTTTGAGCTTCTTCAACATCGCGCAAACGCACTGGACCCATATATTCCATTTCTTCTTTGAACGTCTCGGCCATACGTTTGGACATGTTTTTGAACAAGGCGTCGCGAACTTCTTCGCTCGCCACTTTAAGCGCAAGCTGCATGTCTGAATTTTCGATATCGCGGATAATTCTTTGGATCGAACGGTTGTCGATATTGACGATATCCTCGAAGACGAACATCCGCTTTTTGATCTCTTCCGCAAGCTCGGGATCTTGAATCTCCAGAGAGTCGAGAATTGTACGCTCCGTTCCGCGGTCGACGCCGTTCAGAATCTGAACGATCGATGCGATACCGCCTGCATTTGTGTAATCCTGGGTCACAGTAGATGAAAGCTTTTGTTCAAGCACGCGCTCCACCTGACTGATAACTTCAGGAGAAGTGCTGTCCATTAACGCGATCCGTTTAGCAACATCGGCCTGCTTCTCTTGGGGAAGCGACGATAAAATAATTGAAGCTTGATCGGCTTCCAAATACGAAAGAACGAGCGCAATCGTTTGTGAATTCTCATTTTGAATAAAATTGAGAATTTGTGCCGGTTCCGCCTTGCGAGCGAAATCGAACGGCCGAACCTGCAGCGTGGCGGTCAAACGATTAATAATATCCAGCGCCTTTTGAGAACCGAGCGCCTTCTCCAAAATATCCTTAGCGTAAGCGATACCGCCCTGAGAGATAAACTCCTGCGCTAAGCAAATTTGATGAAATTCCGCCAAAATGGATTCTTTTTCGAGCGAATCCACTTTTCTAACGTTTGCAATTTCCAGTGTTAACTGTTCAATTTCTTCTTCCCGCAAGTGTTTGAAGATTTGAGCAGAAACTTCAGGGCCTAGACTGATCAAAAGAATAGCGGCCTTTTGTCTTCCCGTTAACCCTTGCAGAGCTGTTCTCGCCAAAAAAGTGCACCTCTATTCGTCTGCTAACCAAGTACGCAACAGATTGACGAAATCCTCCGGTCGCTTTTTCGCAAGAGTTTCCAATTGTTTGCGCACTTGACTATCATTAGATACAGTTTCTAAATCGACTGTAGGAAGCTCCGCTTTCGTCGCCGCCGGCATAGCTAGTTCTTCCTCCAGCTGAGCTGCTTTCCTACGCTTTCTGATAATAAGTCCGGCAACAAGCCCTAACGCTAAAGCGGCAAGAGCCAAACCGCCGTAAGTCAGGTAAGTTGTTGTTTTGGATGCGGCCGTATCGGCTTGTGTTACAAAAGAATGTGGAATAATTTTAACTTTATTTTTCAATTCAACGTCAGTATAAGTAATTTTATTATCAGCCAGCGCAGCTCTGACAATATTCACCAAAGCATCCTGGATGGCATCCTTCGTTTCCTGCGTCAAAGACTTCGGATCATCCTTAACCGGAGGCTCGATGCCTACGTTAATGCTCAAATCTTTGACAACATAAGGAGACGAAACGATATCGTTGGTAATCCGGTTCACTTCGTAATTTACAGTCTTGCTGTTTTCTTCGGAAGTAGATTTGCCGGCACCGGAACTTCCAGGGTAGCCGGGCACATCGGTTGTCCCTGTTCCCGGGACTCCTCCGTTTTGCGCAGCTCCATCGCTTTGATACGATTTGGATGCTTCCTGCAACGAAATTTCCAAACCTTTTTGGTCCACTTGATTCGGAGCCGTTACAAGCTTCTCTTGGCTTTTCTTCTGATCGAAGTTCATCGTCGAGAACACGCTGACGATGACTTTGTCTTGACCGAGCATCCGGCCTAGCATGCTGCTAATGTTTTTTTGCAAATCGTTGCGGAATTGATTATTGATATCGAACTGGTTCGCAACCAAGCTGGCCGACGATTGCCCGCCGAGTTTGGAAGAAACCAGGCTTTCGCCGTATTGATCGGAAATCGTTATGTTTTCCAGCGGCAAATTTTTCACACTGTGCGAGACCAGGTTGTAGATCGTATCCACTTTGGCCTGATCAAGCCTGTATCCCGGTTTGATCTGCAGCACGACGGAGGCGGATGCCTTTTCTTGCTGCTGCTGCAAAAACGGTCCTTCCTCAGGAAGGGAAATCAATACTTTGGAACTGCTGATCGCTTGATTCGAGTTAATCAGCTGCTGCAGTTCGCCTTGCACTGCGTTTATGTACTTGACTTTGAATTCGTTGTCCGTAATGCCGAAAGAACTGTTTTGGCTGAATGAGCCGAATCCTAACGAACCGTTCTTGTTCAGCCCTTGCGACTCGACTGCAAGCTTCACGTTAGCCACCTGATTGCTCGGCACTTCGATGCTTTTGCCGTCAGCGCTAAGGTTGTAAGGGATCTTGGCCGTATCCAGGTAGCCTTTTATGGAAGCTGCATCGCTGGGCTGCAAGTCTGTAAAAGCTAACGAGTATTCGGTTTTGGATAAGTTATAGCTAATTATTGCCGCAGTAAGAACTAGAAGGAAAACCGTGGCTATGAAAGTGATTTTCGTCGTTCTACTGTATCGATTCCAATATTGTTTGACTTTGTCCCAATACTGGAGCAGGTTCTCGTTCACTTTCTCACCTCATTGAAACTTGGTTTCATTTTTCAACTTTTAGTCGTATATGTATTACAACTGCATCCTCATAACTTCCTGATACGATTCAAGAATCTTATTTCTCACTTGAACCGTAAGTTCCAGTCCCAGAGACGCTTTCTCTGAAGCTATCGTCAATTGATGCACATCCGAAAGTTCGCCTTTAATGAAGCTTTGGTTCAATTGGTCGACTTGCTGCTGCTGATTGTTCAGGTTTGTAATCGCATCGTTCAGGAACGTTCCAAACTGCTTTCCCAAGTCCGCCGCACCTTCGCCCGAACGGTCTTTCGGCTGAACAGTGCTCATAACATTCATCGGACTGTAACTAATTTTGTCGATCATGAAGCCGTTTCCTCCCTATTCTGAATTATCTACCGATTTCCAAAGCTTTCGTAATCATCGATTTGCTGGCATTCAGCGCTGTGACGTTAGCCTCATAAGATCTCGTTGCCGAAATCATGTCGACCATCTCTTTCAGCACATCTACGTTAGGCATGTAGACGAATCCGTTCTCGTCCGCATCGGGATGGGTCGGATTATATACTTGCTTGAGCGGCGACGTATCATCAAAAATTTTGTTGGCCCGGACCCCTTCGCCTGTTCCGTCAGCCATAGCTGAATTCAGCGTTTGCGCGAATGTCGGCTGCGGTTTCGTTTCAAAGGATACCAGCTTCCTTTGATACGGGACCCATTTGCCGTTGACCATTTTAGCGCGGGTCGTATCGGCGTTGGCGATGTTGGAAGAAATAACATCCATCCGCAACCGCTGTGCAGTAAGTGCAGACGAACTAATGTCAAATCCGTTTGTCAGTCTCATCGTTTATTATCTTCCCCCCAGTACGGTTCGCATTTTTTTGAACTCGCTGTTCATTTGCTGAATCAACGTATTATATTTAAGCTGGTTTTTTGCCATCAGTGACATTTCATAATCCATGTCGACGTTGTTCATATTGTTGTTGATCGCTGTCGTTTCGTCGACTTTTATTTCCGGAGTTATCCCATTGGTCGATTTACCTATAAAAAAATGTCTCCTATCTGTCCGATATCCTTCTATAGGGGGGGTAGCGGGACTCATTTGACCTTCCAGTATTTCCTCGAAAACGACGTCGGATCGCTTGAAAAACGGCGTGTCGACATTTGCGACATTATTTGCTATCACTTTCTGTCGAAGCGCTGAAGAATCCAGAGTTCTCTCCATCAGATTCCAGCTTGGCTTATCCAAGAAAGACATCCTTAATACCCACTTTCACTAGAATGTTTTTGTTCTTATTCAACAAGTGAAACATTGATTCCTTCTTAAATCGACATTATCCTGCATTGCTTTATTCGAAGCAGAACCTCAATGTAGAAATATGTAAAATTGGTTATCACAGTTCTAATGATGGAAGATAATGACCTAACTTACAATAAGAAAAAAGCCCTATCTTTTTTCAAAAGACAGGACTTTCGTATTTATGCCGTAGTTCTGTGAAAAAACTCACACTTTTCAAGCTACAGCTTTGTTTTCAACTGTTCGATACTTTGTATCAACTGGTCATTCAAAATGCGAATGTATGTGCCTTTCATGCCAAGGGAACGCGTCTCAATGACTCCGGCGCTTTCCAGTTTGCGGAGCGCATTGACAATAACGGAACGTGTGATGCCAACCCGGTCGGCAATTTTGCTGGCAACCAAAAGCCCTTCTCTGCCTTCTAACTCCTCGAAAATATGCTCAACGGCCTCCAATTCGCTGAAAGACAACGATCCGATTGCTACCTGCACAACCGCCTTGCTCCTTGCTTCCTCCTCAATCTCTTCAGCGCGTTCCCGCAAAATTTCCATTGCCACGACGGTCGAACCATATTCTGCCAAAATCAAATCGTCATCCACAAAAGCGGCATCGTTGCGCGTGAGCACCAACGTCCCCAATCGGTCCCCCCCGCCAATAATTGGGACTATTGTCGTGTATGCATACCGGAAAATCGAAACCATCTGCTTCGAGTATGGGGTGTCTGGACCGATATTGGAAGAGGTTTCATCGATTTTCAAAAGAAGGCTGTTAAACTCCGATCCGAACCGTCGCTCCGACAAAATCGTTTGATCCATTTCGGATGGCCCGGAATCAAGCCTTAACGCATAGCCAAGAATTTTGCCCTTCCGGCTGATGACAAAAATGTTGGCGCTGACGATATCCCGCAATACGTCAGCCATATCCATAAAGCTGACCGCATTGCCCGCTTCCTTTTGCAGCAGCCGGTTCAGACTTCTTGTCTTGTTTAATAAAGTCATCTTGCTTCCTCCTACTAATGTGACGGCGCTATCTTATAAAATATATTGGCTTAAATCGCGATTTTGCACAATGTCGCTCAATTTGTCCCGCACATATTCCGGCGTGATCTCGATGCGCTCCAAAGTAATTTCGGGAGCTTCAAACGATAAATCCTCCAGCAGCTTCTCCAGGATCGTATGCAATCTGCGCGCCCCGATATTTTCCGTGTTCTGGTTCACTTCAACGGCGATCTGGGCAATTTCCCGGACGGCTTCATCCGAAAAATCCACCTCGATGCCTTCGGTTTGCAGCAGCGCCGTATATTGTTTGGTAAGCGCATTTTTCGGCTCTTTCAAAATGGAAACGAAGTCGTCCAGCGTCAAGTTGCTCAGCTCTACGCGGATCGGGAACCGCCCCTGCAGCTCCGGGATGAGATCCGACGGCTTGGCGATGTGAAAAGCTCCGGCGCCGATGAACAAGACGTAGTCCGTTTTGACGGGACCGTATTTGGTTACGACAGTCGAACCTTCCACGATCGGCAAAATGTCCCGCTGCACGCCTTCTCTGGAAACATCCGGGCCTCCGCCGCGGCTGCTGCTTGCAATTTTATCGATCTCGTCTATAAAAATAATGCCCGACTGCTCCGCGCGGCCGATCGATTCCTGAATGACTTCGTCCATATCGATCAGGCGCTGCGCTTCTTCCTGCGTCAAAATTTTGCGCGCTTCCTTGACGGACAGCTTGCGCTTTTTCGTTCGCTTCGGCATGAGGCTGCCGAACATCTCCTGCATGTTCATGCCCATTTGCTCGTTTCCTTGCCCGGAAAGCATATCCAGCATCGTCGGAGAGCTGTCCTCCACTTCGATCTCGATCGTTTCCTGCTCCAATTGACCCGAGGCTAATTGCTCGGCGATTTGCGCTCTGCGCGAAGCCAGGGAAGGATCGGCGGGAGCCGCTTCCTCTTGATTCTCCTGGTTCTGGCCGCCAAACAGCATCTCCAGCGGATTGCGCTGCGTCTTGGCGCGAGCGGGGCTGGGCGCAAGCAGTTGGACGATGCGTTCATTAGCCAATTTTTCCGCGCGGTCTTTCACCTTCTCCGTACGTTCGGCCTTCACCATTCGAATCGCGGTTTCAACAAGGTCGCGCACCATCGATTCCACATCACGGCCGACATAACCGACCTCGGTAAACTTCGTCGCTTCAACCTTTATGAAAGGAGCTCCGACAAGTTTGGCCAATCTCCGGGCAATTTCCGTTTTGCCGACGCCGGTAGGACCGATCATCAAAATATTTTTCGGCACGATTTCATCGCGCAGCGATTCCTCCAGCAAACTTCGCCGATACCGGTTTCTCAGAGCGATGGCTACGGATTTCTTCGCTTTCTTTTGTCCGACAATATATCGATCCAACTCCTGTACAATCTGCTTGGGCGTCAGGGAACTGTTTTTCATGTGGAATCCTCCTAAGAGCTTTCCGGCGGGAAAGCCAACTTTCGTATTCATCGGTATGAATGCGGTTCATGCACCAATGTATGCAGCGGATTATTCAATCTCTTCTACTATAATATTATGATTCGTAAACACGCATATTTCAGCGGCTGTAGTTAATGCGGCGTGAGCGATTTCCTTGGCGCTGAGATGCGCGGCATGACGGTGCAGCGCGCGTCCCGCGGCCAATGCGAAGCTCCCCCCCGAACCGATGGCCAATATGCCGTCGTCCGGCTCAATAATCTCGCCGTTGCCGGAAAGGAGCAGCAGCCCGGATGCGTCCATGACGATCATCATCGCCTCCAGCCTTCGCAGCACGCGGTCCTGACGCCAGTCCTTGGTCATTTCCACCGCAGCCCTTTGCAAATTGCCGTGGTGCTCCTCCAGCTTTCCTTCAAACTTCTCAAATAGCGTAATTGCGTCCGCAACGGAACCGGCGAAACCGGCCACTACTTTGCCCCTATATAAACGCCTGACTTTTTTGGCGCTGCCTTTCATAATCATGCTGTTGCCGAAAGTGACCTGACCGTCCCCGGCAATAGCGCCTTTTCCTTGATGACGAATCGCAAAAATCGTTGTCGCATGAAACGCTGCATGCTGCGGATCCATCCGTCTCACCTCTTTAGTGGAATCTTGATTTCTCGACAAATAAGAAACAGCACCAAAAACAGTGGTTTTGCTGCTGCTTCGAGAGGTCTATTCAATAAAAACATATTAATAGTAACACAGGCGCAACTTTACTTACAAGTTCATTGACGCTCAATTTGTGAAAAATTCTGAATACTTTCCAATGCGCGGTTTGCCAGCATCTCGTTCTTTTCATTTTTGTTGCGGATGCGCTGCGAAAGCGGCGGAAGCAGACCGAAATTGGCATTCATCGGTTGGAAATGTTTGAAATCCGCGGTCGTGATGTAATTCGCCATGCTGCCGAGGTTCGTATCCTCCGGGAAAACGAGGCATTGCTCTCCTTTGGCAAACCGCCCTGCGTTGATGCCTGCGATCAGACCGGAAGCCGCGGATTCTACGTAGCCCTCAACGCCCGTCATTTGACCGGCAAAGAACAGATCCGCTCTGCGTTTGAATTGGTATGTAGGCTCAAGCAGCTTCGGAGAGTTGATGAATGTATTGCGGTGCATAACGCCATACCGTACGAACTCGGCATTCTCCAGTCCCGGGATCAGCGACAGTACCCGTTTTTGCTCGCCCCACTTTAGATGAGTCTGGAAGCCGACCAGATTGTAAAGCGTGCCGGCGGCATTATCCTGGCGAAGCTGGACGACCGCATGCGGCATTTTGCCGGTGTGGGGGTTAATCAGACCGACCGGCTTCATCGGACCGAACAGCACGGTTTGCTTGCCTCGCTTAGCCATCACTTCGAGCGGCATGCAGCCCTCGAAATAAATTTCTTTTTCGAATTCTTTAAGCTCGGCTACTTCCGCGGTAATCAGCGCCTCGTAGAAGACGTCGAACTCTTCCTCCGTCATCGGGCAATTCAGATAAGCCGCTTCGCCTTTATCGTACCGCGATGCCAGATACACCTTGCTCATATCGATGGAGTCCTTCTCCACGATAGGCGCCGCGGCGTCGTAGAAGTAGAGATACTCTTCGCCCATCAGCTCCTTGAGCTCGGCGGAAAGCGACGGGGACGTCAGCGGTCCGGATGCGACGATCGTAATCCCTTCCGGCAGCGTTTGCGCCTCCTCATTGCGCACTTCAATGAGCGGATGGTTCCGCAGCGTGGAAGTCACTTCCTGCGAAAAGCCGTCGCGGTCGACGGCCAAGGCGCCACCCGCAGGAACGGCATGCTTGTCGGCGCACGCTAAAATGAGCGAATCCATGCGCCGCATCTCTTCTTTCAGAACGCCTACCGCGTTGGACAAACCGTTGGCGCGGAGCGAATTGCTGCACACGAGCTCGGCGAATTGATCGGTAATATGCGCCGGCGTTTTGCGCACCGGCCTCATTTCATATAACGTGACGGGCACGCCTTGACGAGCGATCTGCCATGCGGCTTCACTCCCGGCAAGACCTGCGCCGATAACGGTTACTCTAGGGAAATCGGACAAAATCGGCACACCTCTAATCCTTCAGTTCATCGTTGTTTTCTTCGTTGGCCTCTTCTTTGTAATCGCACTGTATGCATTGATGGGTAACGCCGCTCTTGCTTCTTTTTTCAATCAGCATGGAACCGCACTGCGGACACGGCTTGCTGACGGGTTTATCCCACGAGACGAAATCGCAGTCCGGATAACGGTCGCAACCGTAAAAGACGCGGCCTTTTTTGCTGCGGCGCTCGACGATTTTGCCTTGATGGCAGGTCGGGCACGTCACGCCGATATCTTTGACGATCGGCTTCGTGTTGCGGCAGTCGGGGAAACCGGAGCAAGCCAGAAATTTGCCGAAGCGGCCCATTTTATACACGAGCGGCTTGCCGCATTTTTCGCAAAGCTCATCGGAAACTTCGTCCTGGATCTCGATTTCCTTCATTTCTTCTTCCGCAACCTCGAGCCTCTTCTCGAACGAAGCGTAGAAGGAGTCCAGTACCTTGACCCAATCTTCTTTGCCCTCTTCGACGAAGTCAAGCTCTTCTTCCATGTGGGCGGTAAATTCGACGTCCAGTATTTCCGGGAAAAACTCCTGCATCAGCTGAATAACTAGCTCGCCCAGCTCGGTCGGCACGAATTTCTTTTCCTCAATGGCGACGTAGCCGCGCTTTTGAATCGTCTCCAGCGTCGGCGCATAAGTACTCGGACGTCCGATGCCCATCTCTTCAAGCGCCCGAACGAGGCGTGCTTCCGTATATCTCGGAGGCGGCTGGGTGAAATGCTGCTTCGGATCGACGTTTTGCCGTTTCAGCTGATCACCTTGCGTGAGCGGCGGCAGCAGCTTATCCTCTTCGGTCGTGCCGTCGTCGTTGCTCTCCACATACACTTTCATGAAGCCGGGAAACTTCATTTTGGAACCCGCTGCGCGGAATAGGGTCTCGCCTGCTGCCAGATCGACAGTCATCGTATCCAGCACGGCCGATGCCATCTGGCTGGCGACAAAACGCTCCCAGACAAGCTTGTATAGGCGGTACTGGTCTTTGCTCAGGAACTCCTTCACTTGTTCAGGCTCGCGCATCACCGATGTAGGCCGGATGCCTTCGTGAGCGTCCTGCGCGTTAGCATTCTTTCTCACATATTGGCGAGGCGTTTCCGGGTAATAAGCAGCCCCGTATTTGCCCAAAATGAACTCTTTCGCTTCTTCCTGCGCTACAGGCGAGATCCGGGTGGAGTCGGTACGCATATAAGTGATTAAACCTACGGTGCCTTCCTTTCCCAAATCGATCCCTTCGTAAATCTGCTGGGCTACGGACATCGTTTTGGAAGCCCGGAAATTCAGCTTGCGCGCCGCCTCCTGCTGCAAGGAGCTCGTAATAAAAGGCGGGGACGGATTGCGTTGACGCTCTTTCTCCTTGATCTCCTGAACGGTAAACAGCCCGCTGCCCATAGCTTCTAACACAAGTTTAACTTCGTCTTCGGAATGAAGCTCTTTCTTCTCGCCGTTGATGCTGTGGTATTTGGCTTCGAAAACGCTCTTGCCCGATTCCAGTTGGACCGTGATCGACCAATATTCTTCCGGCTCGAACGCTTTGATTTCATTCTCGCGGTCCATAATCAGCTTGACGGCTACGGATTGCACCCGCCCTGCGGAAAGGCCTTTCTTGACCTTTTTCCACAGCAAAGGACTGATTTTGTAACCGACGAGACGGTCCAAAATGCGTCTTGCCTGCTGCGCGTTCACCAGGTCCTGATTGATGCGGCGCGGCGTTTTGAATGCGTCTTTGACCGCGTCCTTCGTAATTTCGTTAAATACGACGCGGCACGCTTCATCGGCTCTGACGTCCAAATAATGAGCCAGATGCCATGCAATCGCTTCCCCTTCACGATCCGGGTCAGCCGCGAGATATATTTTTTTAACCTTTTTACTGGCATCCTTCAGCTCTTTGAGGACAGAGCCTTTGCCGCGAATCGTAATGTATTTGGGCTCAAAGTTGCGTTCCACTTCTACGCCAATTTGGCTTTTCGGAAGGTCGCGAATATGACCCATCGAGGCTTTAACGATATATTTGCTGCCCAGATATTTACCGATGGTTTTGGCTTTTGCTGGTGATTCGACGATGACTAAAGAATCCGCCATGGATCGTCCTTCCTCCCCTCATGGTCTCCGAATATAGTCTATTGGCGAGATGAATAGCTTCTTGAGCAGCCTATACTAATATGTAAGAAGATCCAGGAAGCTGTTTAATCGCCTTTTTCAATAGTAAAGATAACAGAACTGCATGCAAATGTCCAAACGTAAATTGACTGCGTTCCAAAAGCTCGTCAATGCCGACCGGGCTGTTCGACAGCAATTGAGTAATTTTACGCTCCTCATCGCTCAGTTCGATGCTTGTCGAAGGCTGCTGCAGCCCCCTTAATTCGGCACTGCTCAGCAAATAACGATAATCCTCTATAATATCCTCAACGCGTGTGACTATTCTGGCGCCTGTGCGCAGCAGCTCGTACACGCCCTGGCTTTGATGCGACGTAATCAGCCCCGGGACGGCAAAGACGTCCCGCGATTCATCCGCCGCAAAATTCGCGGTAATGAGCGAACCGCTGTCGGCTGCCGCCTCCACGACGATAACGCCGAGCGACAAGCCGGCGATGATCCGGTTCCGCTGCGGAAACATGCCCGGATGCATGCGCGTGCCGACGGGATATTCCGAAACGATAATGCCTTCCTTCTCGATAATGCGGTACAAATGCGCATGTTCCCGCGGATATATTTGATTAATGGCGCAGCCGAGCACCGCCACTGTCTTAGCTTTCCCAAGAAGCGCTCCTTGATGAGCCTGGCTGTCGATTCCCCGAGCCAAGCCGCTTACGATGCCGAAGCCTGCCCTGGACAAAGCGGCGGACATTTCCACGGCCACCTTGCTCCCGTAAGGAGTCGGCTTGCGTGAGCCGACCATGCCGAGCAGCCGCTGATGCAGGCAAGAGACGTTTCCTTTGTAATAAATAATCCAAGGGGGTTGGGCGATTTCTTTGAGGGCGGGAGGGTACGCTTCATCCAGCAGGGTCATGAATTGAATGGAATGCTTCATATACATCTGAAGCCTTTGTTCGATAAAGGTCGGAGTAAATTGCTTAGCGATTTGTTCGGCGATCTGCCGTCTGATGCCGAACGATGCGATCGCTCCCGCCGAAAGCCCGAACAATTCCCCGGGTTCCGGAAAACTGTTCAAAAGCTTGTAAATCGTTTGCCAGCCAACGCCTTCCATCTCGTGAAGACCGAATATAATGAGACGATTATCCATTAGTATATCACTCCTTGACCATCTGACAAATGTTAAAGCCTTCGGAAAAGAAAAAAAAACCTTTCAAATCCCTGTCCGGGAAATGAAAGGTTGCTTACCTTTACGCAAAAAAACTTATTTTTTTGTGATGCATTTTTCAAGGATGCCTTTTTCTTCGAGGACGCTTACCAAAGTGGAGCCCATCTCGGATGGAGTTGCCGCCACCTTGATGCCGCATCTCTCCATTGTCGCCACTTTCTCGGAAGCCGTTCCTTTGCCGCCGGAAATGATCGCACCGGCATGACCCATACGTTTGCCCGGAGGCGCCGTTTTGCCGCCGATAAAGCCTACGACAGGCTTTTTCATGTTGGCTGCGATCCACTCGGCCGCTTCTTCTTCAGCCGTTCCGCCGATTTCACCGATCATGATAACGGCATAAGTGTCCGGATCTTCATTGAACAATTTGAGAATATCGATGAACTCGGAGCCTTTAACCGGGTCGCCGCCGATACCGACTGCGGAGGATTGTCCGATTCCGCGGGTCGTCAGTTGGTGCACCGCTTCGTAAGTAAGGGTTCCGGAGCGGGAAACGACGCCGACGTGTCCAGGAGTGTGAATGTATCCAGGCATGATGCCGATTTTGCACTCGCCGGGAGTGATAACGCCTGGGCAGTTCGGCCCGATCAGGACGGTTCTTTTGCCTTCCATGTAACGGCTCACTTTGACCATGTCCAGAACCGGAATGCCTTCCGTGATGCAAATAACGAGATCAAGATCGGCGTCTACCGCTTCCATGATCGCATCGGCCGCAAATGCAGGCGGTACGTAAATAACGGATGCGTTCGCGTCCGTCGCTTTTTTCGCTTCAGCGACTGTGTTGAAAACAGGCAGTTGAACGGTCGTGCCGTTTTCCAGCGTAATATCCAGATTCGTGCCGCCTTTGCCCGGTGTGACGCCGCCAACCATTTGCGTGCCGTAATCCAGCCCGCCTTTGGTATGGAACATGCCCGTAGCACCAGTGATCCCTTGAGTGATAACTCTTGTATTTTTATTGACCAAAATACTCATGATCTATGGTTCACATCCTCATATATGATTTAAGAAACCGCACGGGTTCCGATTATTTCACAAGTGCAACGATTTTTTGCGCACCGTCGGCCATGGAATCAGCCGCAACGATGTTCAAGCCGGACTCGTTAAGAATCTTTTTGCCTAGCTCCACATTCGTTCCTTCAAGACGCACAACGAGCGGACGGGAAAGTCCGAGCTCTCTTGCTGCCGCGACAACGCCTTCGGCGATAACGTCACAGCGCATAATGCCGCCGAAAATGTTAACGAAAATCCCTTTAACCTGCTCGTCGGACAAAATGATTTTGAAAGCTTCCGTAACTTTGTCTTTCGTAGCGCCGCCCCCTACATCGAGGAAGTTCGCAGGCTCGCCGCCGTAGTGCTTGATGATGTCCATAGTAGCCATGGCAAGACCGGCTCCGTTCACCATGCAGCCGATGTTTCCGTCCAATGCGATGTAGCTCAGGTCGAATTTGGACGCTTGAATTTCTTTTTCGTCTTCTTCCGCAAGGTCGCGCAGCTCTTGAATATCTTTGTGGCGGTACAACGCGTTCGAGTCAAAATTCAGCTTCGCATCCAGCGCCATTACGTCTCCGTCCCCTGTAACTACGAGCGGATTGATTTCGGCGATTGAGCAGTCTTTGTCGACGAAAGCAGAATACAATGCTGTCATAAATTTAACCGCTTTGTTAACGAGCTCAGCAGGGATGTTGATGGCATAAGCCAATTTACGCGCCTGGAACGCTTGCAATCCGATGGCAGGATCGACCACTTCTTTGAAAATTTTCTCGGGAGAATGCTCGGCCACTTCTTCAATCTCTGTGCCGCCCTCTTCCGATGCCATCATGACGACGCGGCCCGTACCACGGTCAACGACGACGCCGACATAATATTCTTTTTTAATGTCACAACCCTGCTCGATCAAAAGGCGCTTAACTTCCTTGCCTTCCGGACCGGTTTGGTGAGTGACGAGCACTTTTCCTAATATTTCGCTAGCGTATGTACGCACTTCATCGAGGTTTTTGGCTACTTTAACACCGCCAGCTTTACCGCGGCCTCCGGCATGAATTTGCGCCTTTACGACAACTACGCTCGTTCCGAGTTCTTTTGCCGCTTCAACCGCTTCGTCAACGGTAAAAGCAACTTTACCTTTAGGAACGCTGACTCCGTACTGTCTCAGGACTTCTTTGCCTTGGTACTCATGGATATTCATTTCCTAAAATCCTCCTATCAGTATGGACTTTCTTTACATGCTATACATGGGGAAAAGTGCGATTCCCATTCCGCGCCGCACAGGAGAAAACCCTGGCAGCACCCACTAGTATCACACTTCTTCACAAGCCCTAACCATTGTATCATTTTTTTTCGACAGTTTCCTTAATTTTTTCTGCAAATCAGTAGAAGTTTCCTTTCACAGTGAAAAACATATGCTATCACCGCACGCGCAAAAAGACGCATATTCCGATTGGGAAAAATGCGCCCTTCAGACCGGCCGGGATGCCAAACCCGCCGCCAAATTTCGTCGGCACCGCTCAATAAAATGTCGTGGCCGACGTATTCATTCGCGGTTCTCTTTCCGCTTGTTTAATAAAACGAAGCTCATTCCCGACAAAATTGCACACCAGGCATTGAATCGTAGGCTCCGGTTCCGCAATGGCATCCGGCTCCTTGAACTCCTTGATGCTTCCGGAAAGAGCATCTTTCACAAACGATTGCGTGTAGCTCGTAATTACGCTGAATTTGACCCGGTTGGAACGG
Source organism: Paenibacillus sp. sgz302164 (assembly GCF_056120505.1). Taxonomy (NCBI): domain Bacteria; kingdom Bacillati; phylum Bacillota; class Bacilli; order Caryophanales; family Paenibacillaceae; genus Paenibacillus; species Paenibacillus sp. sgz302164. Next base: position 247,516 of record NZ_JBVYOL010000012.1, read on the forward strand.
CAGTTCGGGCAAAAATACGGCTTCTCCTGCATCATCATCACCTCTGTTTTCCAGTATGTGCACATTGGCGTGATTTTATAATGCAGCCGATTGCAAGTTCCGTCGATTTCCCGGATTTTTATTTAATGATATTAATTATTCGCCTCATTAAAAATCTACAAAATCCGACGAAACCCGCCTATACCGTATGAGCTCCGAGCAATTTTCGATCAACCGAACCTTTCTGACTTCACTCCTTCTTATGAATAAGCGGCCGAAAATTTCATAAAAGAGACTATGTCGTCATATACCTCATATTTTCCTTCACGGGTCACGATGATCGTGTTTTTTCTCCGGAAATTAAACTTTTCGGCATCGATAACCTGATGACCCTTCCACTTCTTTTCCTTAGTGATAATCAACCAGGCAGGGGCGCGAAACACAACGATGAATCGCCCGATAGTATCCGAGGCCAGCAGGGTATCGGTTTCCTTAAACGCCGGATCCGAATAATCGACAAACACGATTCTCATCTCCTCTTGCCCTTTGAACAGCCCTCTTACTTGATCGACCTCTGCTGCTATTTCCCGGCTATCTTTTCTTCTTTTGACGACCAGGGCGGTCAGACAAACAAAGAACCAGAGCAAGTTACAAAGCATTAGCAGATTGCTCACGCTTCTCCCTCCCTTTCCTTTTGCCCCATACGGATTGCAAAATCTCGATCGCAAACGAAGCCGCCATTACAAAAATAAGCGAGTTAAACATCGTGTATAGGTCACGCGCATCGGAGCGCAAAAAAAGACCTGGCAGAAGCAGCACGATCAGCACCAAATTCCGGATAACGGGCGATCGATTAAGGAAACCGATCTCCCCGTAGCAGGAGCAAGCATCGACGCCGGTAAGCTTTGTCTTCCGCCAGGAAAAGAAAGCAAACACGGCGAGCAGAAGTATAGAGGCAAGCTCCTTCCAACCGTCGAGCAGGCCGGCAGCAAACAAAAGGAAAAGCGCGAATTCCGCTGCCATCACACCTATCCCCGCTAATGTAATCAGGGAAGCCGGCAGGACGCCATAGGCGTAAATGTCAATCCGGAAGCTTGAAAAACGCAACAATTTGTTGTAAAACGGAATGAAAAATAATATCGACATCGTGATGTCCAGCATATAGGCCAACCAATGAAACATTAAATATCACCCATTTCGTCGTCGTAACCATTATCGTTCAGGAGACTCGACATTCCTGCAACCGCACCGTTAGCGGGTACCAAGCGGCCTCTTCCCCGTTCACTTTACACCGGATATGAAGAATACCCGCCTCCGTGATAACCAGCGTGAGGGTCATATTTTGATCTACGCCCGGAACTTGATCTTCCGACCTGTAATTCCGAAGCACGCTTACCGGAGTTTGTCCGATGACCTCGCCGTTAGCATGCGTAATCGTCAAAGACGTATCGACAAATGCCTCGCGAGGCAAATCAAACAGTTTGACCAGAACGTGCAATTCTATGACAAAAGGCAGCGCTGGGACGGTCAGGTGGTTCAATACGGTTCCCAAAACGTGACCTTTCATTTCTGCGTTATGCGCAATTCGATCGCAAATGATCAATTGGGCGTTCAATGTCGTTCACTCCCCCATAAATGGATAAAAGAGAAGGGGCTGTCCCCTTCTCTTGGTTTTTGCTTAGGTGCAGCAGCCGGCAGTAATTTGGCAAACTTCAGTGCTTCCATCCGGGCAGCCTACCGTTTTGGTTACCGACAGGATTTTGGGATAGATTTTTCCGCTATAAGTGCAAGTTCCTACAAGACAAACCAATGGGGACTGATCCAGTACAACTCCATCCGGGCATTTTGTGCAAGCCATCTTTTTCACCTCCTTTCGTAAGCAATTCGTTTTAGACTCAAAGCTCGACAAACTCCATTAATTGATCAAAATCATCCGCATTATAGATAACTCCTTTGGCCGCCACCGCTCCGGATTGATTTACGAGCATCATAAAAGGCAGGAACGTGACTTCAAAGTAGGCCTCCATATCGCTTTGATCCATGGAATAAACGCCGAAATTCCACCCGAAATATTCGGACATACTCCGATGATCCTCCTCGTCTCCTGTAGAGAACAGGTGAAAAGAGAAAGAAGGGTAGTTCTCGAACATCGTCTGAATGTGCGGCAGCAGGTCAATACAATGAACGCAGTGCACGGATGTGAACAAAAGCACGCGAACCTTACCGGCTTGGGCGCAAATATCCGTCTCAATTTCTTGCATATAATCCGGCAGTTTAGGCATTGCCGCACCCAAAGGTAAGCCGCTATCGGAAGATCGCGTTGGTTTCGTTAACGTCGACACAAGCATTCCCTCCTCAATGATGTTGTTTTAGACATACCATTGCTTTTGCTGATTCCAGATTTCGCTGTATAATCCCTGCCGAGAGAGCAGTTCGTCATGAGCCCCGCATTCGGCGATTCGTCCATGCTCCATAACGATAATCCGGTCGGCATTCCGGGCGACTCCTACCCGATGGGAAATAAGCAGGACGGTTTTGCCTTTAAAATAGCCGAGAATGTCATTCATCAATCGGACTTCACTAAGCGGGTCAAGCGCAGCGGTCGGCTCGTCGAAGACGACAAGCTCATCTTCATCGCGGACAAACGCCCGGGACAGAGCAAGTCTTTGCCACTGCCCGCCCGACAGATTCACCGCATCATCTTCCAGAAAGCCAAGCGGATTGTCCAAGCCGTGCTTAAAGGTATCCGCCAGGCCCACTCTGGCCAGCAGCAGATTCAGCTTTTCCGAATTGTTAATTTCGTCGATGTTACCGGCGGCTATGTTATCTCTTACGTGAGTCATGTACCGGATAAAATCTTGGAAAACCGCGCTGCTTTTTTTCCACATTTGCAACCGGTCGATCCGGTTCAGGCTGACTCCATCATAGAAAATAGCGTCTTCATCGCTGCGGTACAAACCGAGAAGCAGTTTGATCAATGTCGATTTGCCCGACCCGTTCTCTCCCAGGATGGCAACAACTTCTCCTTTTTTGATTTGCACATTAATTCCCGCAAGCGCCGGTTGAGCCTGGTTCGGATATCGAAAGGTCAGATTCCGAATCTGAATCTCATTTTCGAAAATAAACGGTCTGGCCTGAATCTGCTTTTCCTCGCTAACAGCCACCTGCGTCCTGCCCTCAATGAGCTTAAGCCGCTCGATATGCGTGCAGTATTCCGTCAACCGCGAAAAAGACGAAAACATGAAGCTTATATTGCTTTCTGTCATATTAAGGGCCATAATAATAGCCACGTAATCCCCGATACTTAGAGAACCCTTATAAATCAAATAAGCGGTTATTACGGTGACCAATCCGGTGTTTAATATCGAAAGAAGCTCGCCCCGAAAAGACCTCTGATGGTTGATCTTGTCGACTTTGATTTGAAGTTCCACCGATTCCCGCTTCTTGATCCCCCACCATTTCCTGAAATAAGGATACAATTGAAACAGCATCATCTCTTTCTGGGTCTCGGAGGTTGTCAGCAGCTCGTAGTAATAATGGTGACTTCTGGCATTTCTCATTAGCTGCTCATCAATCTCGACGCGGCTGCGAACGGCTCGCAGATCGTAAAGCCCTCTCCATGTTCCGACCAAAAGAGCGAGCAGCCCGGTCACCCAATAGGAATGAAGCAGGTAAAACATGCTTAAACCGGCGATGACGATCTGCTTGACCAGACTAATCGCAATACTGTAAGTATCGTAATACTTGCTATTGCTGTATGACCAATAAGAGAAATCGCCTCTAAATTTAGGGTGCTCCTTTTCGATCAAATCTGTCTTGGCCACCAGATCGATGAGTTTCTCTTCACACTGCATAGAGAACTCCAAGCTCATCTTTCGGCTCTTCAGTTGAGCGTACGAGTCCAATACGGCGCGGGACAGTTGAAATAATATAAGAAGGACGATACCGCCTATCAGCATGCTTAAATTTTTAATCGTTAACTGATCGACGATGAATTTACTCACATACACGCTGAAATTCGTTTGCAAGGCGGATACGACATAAGCAAAAAGCGACAGCAATACGACAGCCTTGTTAAATACGTAAACCTTGGTAAAAGCTTCCCATGTCGTTTGGGCGGTTCGAACTAACAATTTCATGTCTGAACTTTTCCATTTTGATAAACACGGATCAAAGGGGAGGCTACCTTTTGCAATTTGGCCAGATCGTGAAAAATATCCGCGCCTACAGCTTGTCCTACTTTATTAAGCACAATGACGTAGGGTACTACATTTACTTTAAGCCGGGCTTGCAATTTAGTCGTCTCGCATCGATACATCGCTACCTTGGGAGCAAGTTGGCTGCGCTGCTCTTCACAGGCCTCCGGGCTTCCTTCGAAAAGAAGGCAGTAGTCGAAATCGGGATAGAGGTCCATAAAGGATATCGCCGGTTCCATCTTGCATGCCGTACACGTCGCACTCATTAAAAATACGATCGTTCCGTGTTCCGTGCGCCTCAGCCATTCGAAGCAAACGGGATCCGTTTTTGCAAGCAAGACGAGATTTTCGGGAAAAAAGGCCCCTAACTTGTAATGTTCAATGGTTTGTTTCAGAAACCGTCTGTGATCCTTTTCCTCTTGTACCGCCTCCACGTTCTTCCCTCCCGGTAAAATGGATTCATGATCCTTGAATTAAGGATACCTTTTATTCAAAATGAATTTAAGAAGGCAATGATTACTTTTTTTGGTAATTTAATGACTTGCTGCCGGAACCTTGTGTCGTCGCACAAAGAACGAAAAAAAATCGAACAAGCCGGCTAACCATGCTTGTTCGATCTTTATACGAAGATTATTCCCGCTACTATCTGGAAACGTTAATTTTCACTGTGCTTCCCGATATCGTTACCGTTGCGTAGTCTTCAGCTGCTTTCGTAGGAGTTTGAGTTGCTCCGTCTACATTAACATTTTTAAATTCGGCATAGTTGTGACCTGTTACGCTTTCCGAACCTGCGATCGTGGCCAGCATTTTCCAGCTGCTTACGCTCGTGACGGCCGTATTAGCCACCTCTAGTATAGCCGTTAAATAAGTATCGGCTGTCTGCGTGCAGGACGAATCCGGGCAAACCGCATAACCGCTTATGGAAAGTCTGGTATTGCCGTTCAAGTTCCGATAAGCGGTCAGATTTACGTCCGACCCGCCCTTGAACCCGTTTTTGTACTGCACTTTATCATAGCCTGACAAAACGGATCCATTGCTCTTGACGCCATTATAGAACCCCAAGATAGGCGTCCATTTCACATAACCGTAGGCATTGCTGTACTGCAGCCCCATATCCGCCTCTACCGGAAAGCTGTTATTCGTTCCGTCATATTTCCGGCCGGTGCCGCTGAATCCTGAATAAATGTAGGTTGCGCCCGACGGAGCGCCCGTAAGCTGACTTTGCGTAGCTAACGTCACCGTTGCATTAAGATAGGAACCGTTTTTGTTTACAACAGCCTTCCCGCCGATACCATCCGGGAGATTCGTCGCCACCGCTGCTGCGGCCGCGTTCACAGCTGCGGTATTCTCGGAAGAAGAAGCTTGTACTTCATAGATGTACACCTTCTCTTTGTCAAGAACAGGGCTCTTCTCATAGAAATATCCGGTATTGCCGTCAATGTAAACGTAGTTCACTGCCGATGTGTCCGCGGCCAGGCTTCTTGCTCCCTGGGCGATCCGGGTTGAACCGCTTTCCGCCGCCGCTTGACGCGCTTTGCTCAGAACGGCCTCCACTTGCCCAGGATTTTGCGAATTCGTGTAATCCGTCACTTCCGCTCCACTTGCTTCATAAATGGCCGCTTTTGCCCCTTCCAACGATGGAACCGCGGGCGTATCCGCAGCCATAGCTGTCGACATGGACGACAGGAGTGCTGACGCTACGACAAGCAATGCGAATTTCTTTTTCATAAATACACGCTCCCTTATATTGAATTGTCTGTACATCTGTACATCTTCTTCAGTATACAAGCGGGCGTCGAACAGAGTTACCCTACAATCAATCCTTCTTATGGTAATTTGATGACTTTATAGCTTGCAGCTTCCCGGCGTAACACCCCAATATTTACGGAACACCTTGGTAAAATAGCTGACATCCCGGTATCCGACTGCCAGAGCGGCATGATAGACTTTGGCTCCCTCTAATAAAACGGATCGGGCCCGCTCCATTTTTCTTTCCAACACATAGGTCGAGAACGGCTTGCCGATCTCCTGTTTAAATAGCCGGCTTAAATAAGAGGCGTTCACATAGAGTCTTTCCGCGACTGTGTGAAGGGTAAATTCGGTGTCCAACTCCTGCTCCACAAGATCGAGAATCTGCTTGACAGTTTGATGAATAACCGTCTGCCTTTGTGCGCGAGCGTAAGCCAACATGTTGCGTATCGAATTTTGCAGCCAGTTATAAATTTGTTCGGCCGTATTGAGCAGGTGGATGTTTTGAAAAAAGACGAAGTCTTCGCCCGTCACTTCTTTGACAGGCCAGCCCTGCTTTCTGATCAAACGGATCAAACAACTGCTTAAATGAAGGACATATTCATGCATATCATCCAGGGTTATCAACGCGCTCTGTCCCTCTTGCCACATCGATCTCAAAGCTACAAGCGCTTTGTTCTCGTCCCCTGTCTGCAAAGCCATTTCCAAATCTCTCTCGTAGGCAAGCTCCGGATAAAGAACCGGTTCATGCCGCTGTATGGATTCGCGATAGGGGATAGCTATGCCGCCTCCCAGCAGCTTGCGGTTTAACAGAGCCGTACAGGCCTCGCCGTACAAGACGGGAATCTCCCTCGCTTCGCCGGCTCCCCCACTGATCCCGGCACTCGTCGTATGATCCATATGTTCCTGGATGAGAGCAAGCACTTTGGCTGCCGTCGTATGAACGCGCAGCACGGCTTCCTGGTCCTGTTCCCTGTCCCTAACGGCAAATAAAACGACGGAAAACCCCTGAATATCGCTGAACAGCCGGAATTCGGAAGCGCAGAACCTGTCCTGCAAGTAGCCGGCTAACGTGTAATGCAGCAATGAAGCATCCTTTACGTATGAAATGCCCTCCTGCTCCGGCGGATTGTCCATATCAAAGACCGCTATGACATAACGTTCGTCGGGCTTGAGATTCAACTGCAATTCCCTGCTTATGCGCGTAATTTCATCGGCCTGGTACCGGCCCCTTAACAAATGGTTGTAAAACTGGTTTTGCAGGTGCGGCAAATGTTGTTCCCACTTGTATTTAAGCAACATACGTTCATGCCGTTCCTTCAATTCCTCGCGCAGCTGTTCCGCCGCTCCGAGAACGGCTTGCAATATGTCCGAATCGCCTGCCGGCTTGAGCAAATATTTGTATACGCCAAGCTCCACCGACGTTTGGGCATACGCAAAGTTATCGTGTCCGCTTAGAATGACCGTTTTGATGAAAGGGTCGCTTTCCTTCACCCGGCGCACCAACGTCAACCCGTCCATCAGAGGCATCTGAATGTCAGCAAGCATCAGATTCGGCTTTGTCCGTTCGATCAATGCAAGTGCCTCAATCCCGTTAGATGCAGTCCCGACAATTTCGATGCCATGGTCTTCCCACGGAATATGAAGGGCCAAGCTGCTGCACAGCCGGACCTCATCCTCGACAATCAATAGATTCAAGATGACATTTCCTCCATTCTATCTGCTCTGTCTGCAGGCTGTACCGTTGATTCCAGATGAAATTCCGCCGTACACCGGCTAAGCGGAAGCCGGACGGTTACAGTTGTGCCTTCTCCTTCTCTGCTGCCGATCCATAACCCGGCCTCGCTGCCGTAAAGCATACGGATTCTCGAAAGCACATTTCTCAGCCCGTACACATCCGTCCAGACGCCATCCCCCTGGTCCGGCAGGAACCGGTCCCGGGCCGCTGTCTGCGCAAGCAGCTGTTGAATATAAGCAAGCCTTTCTTTAGCTATGCCGGATCCATTGTCCTGCACGGAAAGCAGCAGAGCGTCCTCCAGCACCTTGCTTTCAATAATGAGCTCGCCGCCATCAAGACCGGCCTCAAATCCGTGCACAATGGCATTCTCAACCAAAGGCTGCAAGAGCAGTTTGAGAATCGGGATCTGCTTGCTTTCCTCTTGAATCCGATAGACCACGGCAAAACTGTCCATAAAGCGAATTTGCTGCACGCGGATGTAATAATCCAAATGGGAGATCGTTTCCTCCACGCTGAACGACTCTTTCCCCTTGTTTAAGCTAAGCCGGAAAAAGCGTGAAAGGTTCAGCACCATCTCGCTGATTTCGTCCGCATCGTAATTCTTCGCCATCCAGTAGATGGAATCGAGCGTATTATACAGAAAATGGGGGTTGATCTGCGCCTGGAGAAATTTCAATTCCGTATGCGCAAGCCGCAGCCGCTGCTCGTAATGATGTTCAATCAAATGTTTTTGACGTTCCGCCATCCGGTTATAAGCCTTCATTAAATAGCCGAACTCGTCCTCGCGGTCAATGTCCAGCCGGATATCCAGGTTGCCGTCGCTCAACTTCTTCATGGCATGAGTCAATTTGTATAGCGGAGAAACGATGCGGGTATAAATCCCCCATGCAATCCCAGTGGCCAGAAACACACTGACTCCGATAATGATATACGTATAGCTTCTGATTTGCATGGTCTTCCCGTAAATCTCTTCTTCCGGCTGACGTAAAACAAGAGACCATCCGTAATACCGCGTATTTTTCACCATCTTTAGATAGCCCTCGGACTCCACGGGATCATGATCCGCTTTGACGCCGGCCGTACCAGCTACTAGCTTCCCGTCGCTTGTATACAAAGCAAGGCTCGCATTGGCGGACGGAATGACGGATTGCATCAATTGAACGAGCCTGGTACGACTTAAGGTGATAATAAGCAAATTGGACTGTTTCCTGCTGTTATGAAGATCCATTGTCCTCACTAGGGACACGGAATCCGCCCCGATTAATTCGCCTACCGTACCCCCGCCGGGGATTTCCTCGTTAGCGAAGACGTACTTAACCGCCGGTCCGTTCGTTACAGCAAGTCCCTTCAGCCACTCCTTATGCCTGCTGTCCTGAACACGCCTCCCCCCCAGTTTGGTAGACAGAATCGTGCCCGTTTCCGCATGATAAACCGCCATTTCCGACACACTCTGACTGATGGAGGAAATGTTCCACAAACTGCGCATCATTCGAGTGAAATCGACAATGGCCCCCGGCGTCAGCACCGAATCGGAATCCGCCTTTTCAAGCATTTGCAGCAAATCGGGGGCCGTGGCAACCAGCTTGGAGAGCTCTTCCACATTTTGCAGCGTCAGATCAACGTTTTCCGCTACCGAAGCCAGACTGTTCTCGGTTCGTGCCTTGCTCTGCTCCAGCATCATCTGCCTGGAATCTTCATTGGCATACAAGCTGACCGCCACCAACGGGAGCAGAACGACCAGAAAATAGCAGGTTAAACGAACCAGTGTGCTCCGTTTATATTTGTGATACACCCATCGGATCCAGCGCATGTTCGTACCCTCATCTTTGAGAGGTCTGATACCACTCATTCACTTCCCGGGTGATGGTATCCCCTCCCCTTTCTTTCCACTGTTTCGTATACAGCTCGAAATCTTCCGGGGGAGCGGCCCCAATGATTATTTTCAGAAAAATCTCCTTCAGCGCACTAAGCTCGGATAAACTTTCTTCCATCGTTCGCGTAGGCAAGCCGGTAAACCGGTCTTGAATCAAGTTCCTCTGGATCAGCTGCAAATTTTCGAACAGCCGATACTCCTTCCCATAAGAGTCCAATCGAGCATGCAATAAATCCGGATTCGCGACCCGAGCAAGGGAACTGTACATCTCACGATACAAATGCTTGTCATGCTCCGCAAAATCGGTTACGATCCTGTCATCAATCTGCTTCCATACCTGATGTTCAAACCCCAGAACCAGATCGCGCTGACCTTCCCCCGCAATAAAATTCAAGAAACGGATTACAGCTTCCCCATGCTTGCTGCCGGCCGGTATAACCTGATAGCTCTGCACCGGCTTTGTCCCATAAACGCCGCTCTGTCCGGCAGGACCGATTGGGTATGCCAAAGGGATCCATTCAGCAGACGGATCAACCCTCTTGTTTTCAGCAATTATGCTGCGTGTATCATACCAAGCTGCCGAGAACAAGCCGACCTTCCCCTGTTTGATTTTATTAGCAAAACTGTTGTGAGTGTTGAGGGGAAATTCTTGATCAAGCAGCCTTTCCTTGTACAGCTTCGATAAAAATAAAAGCGCTTCCTTTGTTTCCGGTAAAATATTCGTATAGACCAGCTTACCGTCTCTTTCCGCCCACTGCTCCAATTGTATGCCAAAAGCTCCGAAAAACGGCGCCGACCTGTACAAATTGTTCAACATGGACAACCCGATCGTATCGTCAATGCCGTTCCCGTCAGGGTCCTCCTCGGTAAAGGCCCGGATCACTCGCTCATATTCCTCCAGCGTAGCGGGAGGCTGCAAGCCGAGCTTGTCCAGCCAATCTTTCCGAATATACATAAGCTCTACCCCTTGGGTTTCGCTCATGCTGGGGATGGCATACAGATGTCCATCAAAGCGGGCCAGCTCCCACACAGAGTCAGGGATTTTGGCCTTTAAATCCGCACCGTAGCGGTCCAACAGCTCATCGATCGGCATCAGTTCGTTATCTCTTGCATATTTGGCCACCATAACTTGGGAGGGAATACTTACCATGTCTGGCGGCTTTTCAGAGGTCATGATTGAATGCACCGTTTTCTGATATCCTGCGATAGGCGGAAGAAGCACCTGTACATCCAGATTCGTATGATCTTCAATATACTGAAGATAAGGATTGCGGTTTTCATTGTATCCTTCGGGGAATGGAATACTGTGACTGTTAATAACGATGGCAATGGCTTCCTTTTCTCCGGATCCTCCAATTGACTCTTCTTCAGACACCAGATTTATTGCCGTACAAGAAGTCAGCAATAGAGCGGCTGCAAAAGCTGTAACGAGCGGCAGCTTCATTCGGTTTCACCACCGGGTTTCATATACGTTCGCCCTCCCCTTCATGCGATGAGTTCATTTAGGCATCCAAATGAAAAGACTCTTCCTCCCTTAAGATAGATGATCAGCTGATAAAAAAAAGAGATATGTAAATGATACCATATTTATACATAGAATATATTGACTTTTTTGTAACTATTGATTTTCTGCATCCCCCGTACGACGAGCCTCTCCCGACAGTAAAGCCATAAAGGCCGGCTTTCTTTCTCTTGGAAATTGGAAATTCGAATGGGGATTCATCCGCATTTCCTGCAGGCAGGAGCGGAATTAATGGGCCTGTTTCTTTTTGTCCAGAATCCGGTATTGAATCGCTTCGGCGACATGCTGCGGAAGAATGGCATCGCTCGACTCGATATCCGCTATCGTCAAAGCCAGCCGTAAAATGCGGTCATGGGCTCTGGCGCTTAGGCCGAGCGCTTCAAAGGCAGCCTGCAGCAGAGCATCGCACTCGGGGGTCAGCTTGCATATGCGGCGGAGCAGCTTCCCGCCAAGTTCGCTGTTGGTTCGGATGCCGGTTCCGGCATAGCGGTTGGCTTGCCGATTATGTGCGGCCAGCACCAGTTCCGACATTTCACTTGAAGATAAACTGCCGCTATGCTCTTTTAGCTGGGAATAGCCCGGCTTCGGAACTTCGACATGAAGATCGATCCGATCAAGCAGAGGTCCCGAAATTTTCGAACGGTACTGGATGATTTTTGCCGGGGTGCACGTGCAGACGTTCGTCTCGGAATCGGCACCAAGGAAGCCGCACGGACACGGATTCATCGCTGCGATGAGCATGAATTGGGCGGGAAAGGTATACACCGCTCTTGCTCTTCCAATCGTTACATGCCGATCTTCCAGAGGCTGCCTCAGCACCTCCAGCACATTGCGCGTAAACTCGGGGAGTTCGTCCAAAAACAGCACTCCTCTATGGGCCAGGCTGACTTCGCCGGGTTTGGGAATCGTCCCTCCTCCAACGAGGCCTGCCGCTGAAACCGTATGATGAGGCGATCGAAAAGAACGTCTGCGCAGCAGTGCGGAACGGTCGGGCAGCTTGCCCGATGCGCTGTAAATTTTGGTAACTTCCAAAGCTTCGGAGTCGGTCATCGGGGGCAGAATGGAAGGGATTCGCTTGGCGAGCATCGTTTTGCCGGTTCCTGGCGGCCCGATGAGGATGATATTGTGCATGCCTGCGGCTGCGATCATCATCGCTCTTTTGACTTGATGCTGTCCGCTGACATCTGCAAAATCTTCGTGATAAAGCCGAGTTTCGTCGGGTATTACAAAGTTTTGGCGAGATGAACAATGAGTGTCGTCAAATAAAAATTCGTGCCAGGAATTTTCATCTTTTTCTTTTAAATCGGCAAGACTCGACAAAGCGAATACTTCGACTCCGGCAATGAGCCTTGCTTCCTCCGCATTATATCCCGGCACGACGACGCGCCTTAAGCCCATAAGCTTTGCCGCATGCACCATCGACAAAACGCCTGCCACGGGCCTGAGCGATCCGTCCAGCGCGAGCTCGCCGAGCAGCAAAGTGCGTTCCCATTGCTGCATGGCGGTTTGCCCGCTCGCAACAAGGATACCTAATGCGATTGCCAAGTCGAATGACGAGCCTTCCTTTCGCAGGTCGGCCGGAGCCAGGTTCACCGTGATGCGGTCCATGGGGAAAGAAAACCCGCAATTTTTGATCGCGGAGCGCACTCTTTCAACCGATTCCCTGATTGCCGAATCCGGCAGACCGACCAGATTAATTTGCGGCAAGCCGCTGGAAATGTCCACTTCCACCTCAATAAGTTGTCCTTCGATACCTTGCAAGCAGGCACTTTTAACTTTTCCGTACACAAAAAAACACCTTCCCATCCGCAGATTGCGCAGCTATGGCAATCGCCGCGCCGCCGTTCGGATAAAAGGTGCTTCCTTATCGATCCTTCATGCCCTTTATTTTACATGAAAATAGGCGGAACATGCAAGCATAAAAAGGAGCCTTGCGCGAACGTTGTCCTGCGGACAACCGGTTCTCAAAAGGCTCCTTGAATATGTTCGATGCGCGGGGAATCCCCTGCTTCGGAAAGCTCAACCGAAACGACGTCAAAACGTACGCTCCGGTCATATATTTTGTAGCGGTGCAAATAAAACTGCGCCGTCTCTCTCACTTTCAGCTGTTTGCGAAGGTCGACGGACTCTTTGGCCGACCCGAAGCTTCCGGTAGGTCTTCTCGTCCGCACTTCCACAAACACAAGCACTCCGCCCGACTCGGCTACGATGTCGAGCTCCCCTGTCCTGCACCGCCAATTGCGCGCAGCAATGACATAACCGGCTTGGTGCAAAAACTGCGCCGCCAACTCTTCGCCCAAAGCTCCGAGCTGTTTTCTGCCGTCTTTGCGCGGGGCGGTCATCTGCTTTCCCTCATTTGCCGCATACGTCCGTCGGAGCGGTAAATAAAGCTCAGAACTTCGGCGACCAGTTGATACAGCTCAGGCGGAATTTCCTGATCCAGATCAAGCTTGGACAGCACTTCCACCAAAGAGGAGTCTTCCTGAACCGGAACGCCGTGCTCTCTCGCCTTTTGCAAAATCGTTTCCGCCATTTGGCCTTTGCCCTTGGCGACCAGGATAGGGGCTTTCTGGCGGTCCGGGGCGTACCGGAGGGCGACGGCTTTTTTGATCGGAGTCGGTTTATGGGGCGGCTGCTCCTGTCTCATGCCCGATAATCCACCCCTTTGTACGTTTTCGGTTGATACAGCGCTCTTGCATCGAGTTTGCCGCCGTCCGGCTGTCCGCCACTCTTCGGCGATTCACCCTCTTTGGACTGCGGCAATTCCGGAAACGGCGATACTTTCAGGGAGAAAAACTGGTAGCCCGCCTTGTTCAAGGCGGCGGATATTTCGTCTCGCGAGCCCTCGATCAGAGCGGCGACCGCAGGATGGTCATTATTGATGTGAAGACTGACAATTTTGTTCACAACCTGCACATCGACCAAAGTGCTGCCCATCGCTTTCATTTGCAAATCGAACAGCAGCCTGCAATTGTTCGCGTCCACCTCGCCGCGGCTTCCTTTGCGCGACTGGATGTGGACGGCCGCCGACTGCTGCCCGCTGCCGTCCAGAAAAGGAATGAACAGCGTCAAATGGGCGAACATCGACCCTTTATCGTTAGTCAGCATCAATTGCTGGCCGGTAATTTGCTGGATCGTTTGCTGCGCCGCCTCTTTGAGCGGCGCCGGCATGTCGTCCGAGGCTGCGAGCTGCAGCAGCAGGCTCTTCAGCGACTCGCCCGCAGGCTTCTCAGCCCCGTCCTGCGGATCGGTCCGGGCGATCGTGCCCAGCAGATCGTCCATGGCCTCCCGCGGGCGCTGCATCGCACTCGGGCGGTCGTCAAGCTTTGCGAGCCGGTGCTCGTGCTCCACGCCGACGGCTTTGAGCATGCGGCTGATCCAGTTCGGCTCCGCATCGGCCGCGCGCGCGTGCGGCGCGGCGCTCTGCGCC